>JBKJJS010000318.1:0-26906 GCA_046597895.1 Ilumatobacteraceae bacterium | reverse complement strand
CGCCTCGTTCGGAGCAGTGGGGTGTCTGGATCGGCCGCGTTCGATCCGCACGACGCGTCCGTCCTGAGCGAGTGGACTCAGAACCCGGGTGGCGGGGTGAACCCTTCCCACTGCTGTTCGAGGAGTTGGGCGAAGCGCATCGTGGTGCGGTCTTCGAGGTATGGGCCGATGGCTTGCAACCCGAGCGGGAGCCCTGACGCGGTGAGCCCGGCCGGGAACGCGGTGGATGGTTGGCCGGCGAAGATCGCCCACATCGGGTAGACGAGGTTGAACGTGTACGGCACGGGCACCCCGTCGATATCGATCGTTCGCTCGTCCCAAGGACGCGATTCGTGAGGGAACGCAGCGTCGAGGGTCATCGGGCCGATGAGGACGTCCCAATCCTGGAAGAACCGCCGCCACGCCACCCGGGCCCGCTCACGTCGGTTCATCAAGGACAGAAAGTCGTGGGCATCGAGGGTGAGGCCGTCGGCCTGTGCCGCAAGCTGCGGGTTGCCGGATGCCCGGTATCCGGCGGCGGTCTGTTCCCGCTCCGCTCGGGGTGTTCCTCGGCTGGTCATCACGATGAGGAGCCTCGTGTAGTCGGCGAAGTACTCCTGTTGGTCGATGTCCGGCATCGCTTCGGCGACGGTGGCACCCTCGCGGCGTAGGAACCCGGTGAGTGCATCGACTCGTTCCATCATGGCTATCGATGGTGACGCCCATGGGAACGCGGGCATGACGGCGACCCGGAAGTCGCCCAAGCGTTCGTGGCGGGCGGGCGGGAGTTGCAGCCTCCAGGCGCTGTCCTCGCCCACCTCCGGCCCGGCGATCACGTCGAACAACAACTCGAGGTCTGCCGCGCTCCGCGCCAGCGGTCCTTGGACGCCCAGGACCGCCGCAGGATTCGGGAGGTCGGCGCTCGGGTCAAGGCTCGGGAACGCCCCACTACGAGGGATGGCGGTCTCCGACGGACGGTGTCCGTACACGCCGCAATACGCCGCCGGCACCCTGATGGAGCCGCCGATATCGCTCCCGATCTCCAGCGGGGTGAGCCCGACGGCGAGCGCGGCGCCCCCTCCGCCGGTGCTGCCCCCAGGCGTGCGGTCGAGGTCCCACGGGTTGTTCGTGCGCGGATAGTTCGGGCTGTTGGCTTGCCAATCGGCGAGGGCCACCGGGATGTTCGTCTTGCCCAACAGGCAGGCACCGGCGTCGAACACCGCCCGAGCGAGGGGGCCGTCCACGTCCGGCACGTGGTCCTTCAGCGCGGGAATGCCGGCAGACTGCGGGAGACCGGCCGTACGGGTCGACTCCTTGAGCGTCATCGGCAGCCCGAGCAGTGCGCCCGACGCGCTCGTGTCGCGGCCGGCAGCTCGAGCAGCATCAGCCCGAGCGGCGGCCTCGAGGGCACGATCGAACGTGGGCACGGCGATGGCGTGAAGTTCAGGATCGAAGCGGGTGATCCGGTCAAGATGGAGTTCGACGAGTTCGCGCGATGACACGTGGCGCGCTCGCAGCGCGGCGAGCATCTCGGTTGCCGTGCTGAACGGACCCACGTCGCCAGACCCGTTCGAGCGGCCCGGCTCAGCGGCCGAGGAGGGCATTGATCGTGTCCATGATTCCTTCGGGCAGGAACAGCTCCTCGGGCGTGGTGTCGGCCTCCGTGAGATCGGCGAGGGCCATCGACACCTCGGCGGGGTCGAGTTGATCGTTCAGGATGGCCGCCGACACGAACGCGTGCGTCGCCTTGGCGGCTTCGTCGTCCGAGTCGATGTAGGTGGGGATGTTGTTGACCATGCGGTCGTTGAACCCGGTGTTGTACGGACCCGGGTTGACCTTGGTGACATCGATGCCGAGCGGGGCCAACTCACCTCGGAGTGACTTCGTGAATGCCTCGACGGCGTGCTTCGTCATGCAGTACGGCGACCCCTGAGGAGACGCGAACACCCCGGCGATGGACGACACGTTGATGATGCGACCCCACCCCCGCTCCCGCATGCCAGGGATGACGGCCTGCGACATGGCGACCATGCCGAATACGTTCACGTCGAAGCTGGCGCGTATGCGTTCCATGGGCATGGCAGCCATCGGCCCGAGCACGCCGAGGCCAGCGTTGTTGATCAGCACGTCGACGTTCAACGCGGGAACCTTGGCGATGTCGGCGGCGTCGGTGACGTCGAGCTTCATCGTCGTCAGGCCCGGGTGTTCGACGCGGAGCGCATCGGCCTGCGCCTCGGTCTCGGTGGTGGCGATGACCGTGTGGCCTCGTGTGGCGAGCTCGATGGCTGCGCCCTTCCCGAATCCCGACCCGGCCCCGGTGATCAACACAGTTCGTCTCATGGCCTCACGGTACCGCGCCGGCCGGTCGCGATGAGGCCCTGGGCGTCGTAGTGCCAGTGTTGGTCGATGAGGTCGGCAGCGACGGTGAGACGCTGGTCAGCCCGATGGTTCGTCGAGCACGGTCGATTGTTTCGGGGCGAGATCGAGGCGTACGTCGCCTATCGCGATGCGGCGCGATTCGAGGTATGTGCGGAATGCCGCAGGATCAGGGAGAGGGAGCGGTCCCTCGATGCGCACCACGATCACGCCGCGACCGTTGTCGACCTCGGCCAAGTGCCACCCGACGGTGTCGGACCACTCCCTCGCGGCAGTGCCGACCTCGCGTTCGCGGGCCGTTTGCCTCGCGATCTTGACCGTGCGCCGGCGCCGCAGACCATGAGGGCGAAGCACCGGCGGGAGGAAACGGTAGATGAGTCCATCGCCACAGTAGGACGCGGAGGTCGGGTGGCGCCGCCTGTGGAAGGATTCGCCGATGTCCGGGGAGCGCTGGAACAGGCGCTCGACCTCGGGAGACGGGCCAATGATCCGACGGCTCAGGCGTACGCACTCGCCTGGCTGACGTGGACGATGCACTCCTTTGGTCAGTGTGCGCTCGCCACCACGTACTGGCCGCTCATCGAAGCGCTACTGCCCGACATACCCGATCCGTTCGACCGCCGCTATGTCCAGCTGAAGGGCAGGGGCGGCCTCGCGTATGCGCTGGCGGCTCGGGGGGAACGGGTCGCCGCCCGGGCTATCGCCGAAGAACTCCTCGAGGACGGTCGGCGGACGGGCAACCGACGGGCGACGGCCATGGGTCAGTTCCCGCTCATCGTCCTCGACGCCACGAGCGGGGACCCCGAGAGTGGATTGCGTCGCGCCATCGTGGCGGCGGAGTGCGGCGCCGATCCGATGTACCGATTGTCGGCGGACGTTTGGCGAGCGGGTATGGCCGCCACCGCGAACGGCCCGGCCGAGGCGTTGGTGATCATCGAAGCGGGTGCGACCGACGTCAGGAAGCTCCGCATCGACCACGGGGTACGACGCGTTCCTTCCGTCGGTCGAGTTCCAGTGCGCCAAGCTCGCAGTCCACGATCGCCGGCCCGCCGATGCCCGCGCCCACTTGGCCCGAGTCGTCGAACTGTTGGGCGACGAGCCGGATGCACCGCTCGTGCGAGATGCCGGAGCGCTGCTCGCCACGCTCTGAACGCGGTCTTGCTCAGGCGGTCAGGCCCACCATCGATGCGCTGACCTCCCACAGCCGTCGGGCCACGTCGTCGTCGAGTGCGGTGGCGGCGGGAGCCTTTGGTGTGCTGTTCGCGAAGTACTGGCCGGTCACGCCTTCGACCTCGGATGAAGTGGCGAGGTAGATCGATGTTGTTGCTCCGCGCTCGGGGGTCTTGGCGAACGGCTTGCCGAGGATCATGGCGAGATCCCCGATCCGACCACCGTCACCGTCGCGGCCGAGTCTGGTGGCGACGAACCCCGGATGGAGCGAGTTGACGGTGATCCCGCTTGCGGCCCAGCGTCGTGCCGCTTCGCGGGCAAACAAGATGTTGGCGAGCTTCGATGCGCCGTACGCCCGCATCGAACCGTACCGATGTTCCCGGTGGAGGTCGTCGAAGCTGAGGCCCTTGCGGGGGAACCGGTGAGCATCCGAGGCGACCACGACGACCCGGGCGGATGGGGCGGCGGCGAGCTGGTCGTGCAGAAGGTTTGTGAGGAGGAAGTGACCGAGGTGGTTCACACCGAACGTCGTCTCGAAGCCATCAGCGGTCACGGTGCGCTTCTTCAAGGCGATGCCGGCGTTGTTCACGAGGACGTCGAGAGTGGGGGTGCGATCTCGCATGGCTTGTACGAACGAGCGGATCGATGCGAGCGACGCCAGGTCGAGGTTCATCACGTCGACGGCCGCTCCCGGCACGAGAGTCCTGATGTGGTCGGCTGCCGCGGCACCCTTGGCCACTGAGCGCACTGCGAGGATGATGCTGGCGCCCGTGCGGGCGATGCCCACTGCGGTTGCCAAGCCGATGCCGACGTTGCCCCCAGTGATCAGAACCGTCGTGGCCGCTTTGGCAGTGCCCGAAGGCATGGGATGACTCATCCTGGCCGTTCAGCCGTCGACGCACTTGACGACGGCGTCGGTGAGCGCCTGGCTGACTCCGGTGATACTCAAGAGAGTGATGGCAAGGAGACGACGCATGCCCTGGAGTATCTCATGAAAGCAAGCGGGCAACCCTGCCACACCCTCTCGCGGCGCGAGCCCTGGGGACCAAGCTTTCGCAGCCATCGACGGTCGGCGCGGCGGGCGATGTATCGCAAGTGTGCGTATCGGGCTCACGGTGCGACATGCCGTTGGACCGGTGTCAGATCCATCAGGAGCACTGGTTCGAGCCGTTGGGTCCGACGAATCTCGGCAACCTGATCCCGCTGTGCTGACGACTCGATGCCCGATCTGGATCTATGGCGTAGCGACGAGCTCGCCGTGGGGCTCGGGCACCAGCGCGGCTGAGGTCTGTGCTCGCATCGCTTTCACTGCGATGAGCGCGGAACACGGCAGCACCAGCGCGTTCGGTGCGACCACGAGCCAGTCGCCGATGAGCAGCCCGTAGCTGCTCCATGCCAACGCCGTAAGGACGAGCAGTCCGTACGTGGTCACCGACACGCCGGACAGGTCGTCGGCCCGCAGCACGTGGATCGCCTGAGGCAGGATCGATGTGGCCCCGACGGCGATGGCGATGACGCCCGTGAGGACCGGCGAGACCGCCGCCGACAGGAGCGCAACGGCAGCAGAGGCGCAGAGTGTGAGAGCCAGGGTGCGGCCAGCAAGCACGCGGTGACGGACCTGAGCGGCGCCGATCAGGAGCATGGCCGCCAACACGGTGAGGTTGGAGATTGTCAGGGGAACGACCCCAGTCGCCGCGCCGTAGACGGCCCACAGGCACGTGGCGGCGACGCCGTGCAGCGTGCCATTCGGGGCGATGCCCTCCACGGAATGCATCCGGTACACCCTGGCCACCTGTGGCCACACGAAGGCGACGCTGAGGAGCGTGCAGAGGGAGCCGAGCAGGGTGAGGAAGTCCACCGATGCAGGGTAAAGGGTGAGGCCCCGGATCAGGATGCGACGTGCGTCACGTCCATGGCAAGATTATGAAAGTGAGAACCATTCCCGATATGGTCGGCGAATGCCTTGCCCTCACCACCCGTCGGCGTGGCTCTCGACTGCCGCACTCTGCGTTGTCGGCTCGATGCTGGCGGCCTGTGGGTCCGATGATCTGGCGGGCCAGCAACCGGGTCAGGGGTCGGCCGGGGTCATTGATGTGGTGGCCTCGTTCTACCCGCTGCAGTACGTGACAGAGCGCCTGGGCGGATCGTTGGTGCGCGTCACGAACCCCACTCCGATCGGCGCCGAGCCGCACGACCTCGAGTTGACCGCCCGCGATGTTGGGCAACTGCGCCAGGCCGACCTCGTCGTGTACCTCTCCGGATTCTCGCCCTCCGTCGACGACGCCGTCGCTACTGCGGCGAAGGACCGGTCGCTCGAAGTGGGCCCGTACGCTCGACTCGACTTGACCCTGAGCCCAGATGAGGAAGCGAGCGGAGACGAGCCAACGCGGGATCCCCACTTCTGGCTCGATCCCACCCGGCTCGCCGATGTGGCCGTGGTCGTGGCCGAACGGCTGAGTGCCGCACGCCCGGACGCTGCGGCGACCTTTGCCGCCAATCTCGCGATCCTGAGCGCTGACCTCGCGACACTGGATGCCAGCTATCAGGCTGGCCTTAAGAACTGTCGCAGCCGAGACCTCGTGACGAGCCACACCGCCTTCGGCTACCTCGCCGATCGGTACGCGCTGAACCAGGTGGGCATCGCCGGCCTCAACCCGGCCGAGGAACCGACGCCAGCCGATCTGGCGGTCATCACGGAGTTCGTGAGGGCGAACAACGTGCTCACGATCTACTCGGAATCGCTCGTGAGTCCCGCCATCGCCCACACCATCGCCGCCGAGACGGGGGCGACGACCGCGGTACTCGACCCGCTCGAAGGGCGGTCCGGCCCGACGGGTGGCGACTACCTCGCCGTCATGCGAGTGAATCTGGCCACGCTCCGCCAAGGCCAGGTGTGCACATGACGACGCCCGTCATTGCCGTGCGCTCCGGTCAGTTCGGCTACGGCACCCATGTCGCCGCCGAGGCTGATCTCGTGGTGACGGCCGGCGAGGTCGTTGCCCTGCTCGGGCCGAACGGCTCCGGCAAGACGACGCTGCTGAAGGGGATGCTCGGACTCGTCGATCGCCTTGCCGGTGCGGTAGAGATCATGGGCCGCCCCGTCGATCAGGTGCGGGATCGCTCCGTGGTCGGGTACCTCCCGCAGCGTCAGTCGGCGGCCGGCCCGATCCCCGTCACCGTCCAAGAACTCGTCCGTTCCGGGCGACTCCGGCGCTACGGGCTCGCCCGGCGGTTGAGCACGCTCGACACTGCGGCGATCGATGCGGCCATCGCTGCGGTCGGCCTCACGGATCTCGCTCGTCAACCGGTGTCCCGGCTCTCAGGCGGGCAGCAGCGCCGCGCGCTGTTCGCTCGGGCGCTGGCTGGCGGAGCAAGCCTTCTCCTGCTCGACGAGCCGTTCGCCGGCGTGGACCAGGCCAATCAGCATGCCATCGCGGACGCGCTCGCCATTCTGATCGGCGCCCCGATGACCAACGAGGGCGCCACCGTCATCGTGGTGCTCCACGAGTTGGGCCCGCTCGAGCCGCTCGTCACCCGGGCGATCTGCATGGACGGCGGGCGAGTTCTGTTCGACGGAGCGATCGCCGACGCGCCGCCCCTGCTGCTCCACCTCGGGCACGACCACGATCCCCACGGCGGCCCTGATCCTCGCCACGGCATCGGGCTCCTCGGGTGACGCGATGGCTCTGATCGGCATGGCGGCGATCGAGGTCTTTCAGTACGACTTCATGCGGCGGGCGTTCGTGGCCGCGCTGCTCGTCGGGCTCGTGGCGCCCGCCGTCGGGATCTTCCTGGTACAACGGCGCCTGGCACTTATCGGCGATGGCCTCGGGCATGTCGCCGTCACTGGCGTGGCACTCGGGCTCGTGCTCGACCGTGCGCCGGTGTTCGTCGCTCTTATCACCGCCGTCGTCGGCGCCGTCGCCATCGAACTCATCCGCGCCCGGGGCGATACGAGCGGTGAGATCGCGCTCGCCGTGCTGTTCTACGGCGGCATTGCCGGCGGCGTGGTGCTCGTCAGCAAGGCACCGTCGGGTGCCCGCAACCTCAATCAGTACCTGTTCGGGACGATCACGACGACATCGGGTGGAGACCTCGTGGTGTTCGTGATACTCGCCGTCGTCGTGCTCGCCATTGCCATCGGCCTCGGCCCTGCGTTGTTCGGCGTGAGCAACGACGACGAGTTCGCCAGAGCAATCGGGCTCCCGGTGATGGGCCTCAACTTGTTGCTCGCCGCGCTCACCGCGTTCACGGTGGTCGTATCGATGCGAGTCGTCGGTGTGCTGCTCGTCAGTGCGCTGATGGTCGTCCCCGTGGCCACCGCTCAATTGCTGGCCCGCAGTTTCCGGGCGACGTTCGTGATGAGCATGGCCGTTGGGGTGATCGCATCGGTGACCGGCGTGGTGGTCTCGTTCTACGCCGACATCCCGTCCGGCGGCACGATCGTTCTCATCGCGATTGGTCTGTTCGTGGTGACGCTCGTAGGCACCAGCGTGCTCGGTAGGGCGTCGTGACCGCCGCTTCGACGGGTGCTGGCGCCGAGCTGCATCGGCTCGTCGGGGAGCGGCTCGGCGAACGCGATCAGCGCTACACGGCGAGTCGCCGACGGATCGTGGATGCGCTCGCTGTAGTGGGGCGGCCCGTCACGCTGCCCGATTTGCTCACACGCGCTGCAGGTTTGGCGCAGAGTTCGGCGTACCGCAACCTGGCGGTGCTCGAGGAAGCGGGGGCAGTGCGTCGCCTCGTGCATGGGGCCGATCACGCCCACTACGAACTCGCGGAAGATCTCACGGAACACCACCACCACCTGATCTGCGTGGAGTGCGGCCTGATCCGCGACATCACGCTCGGGTCACGGCTGGAGCGATCGTTGGACAACGCCCTCGACGGTGTGGCGTCGGCCGAGGGGTTCACGCCGACTCATCACGCCATCGACATCTACGGCCGCTGCGCCGACTGCGCCGTCTGAGTGGCAGCCGAAGTGCCGGCAACGCGACCCATGGTGGCGCTGTTGCCGATCGAGTTGCCGCTGCCCATGTAGCGGTCCCCGAGCACGCCGCCCGTGCACTCACCGCCGGCGAACAGCCCAGGGACGGGGCGACCGTCGACGGCCAGCACGCGACCGTCCGGGTCGATGCGCAAGCCACACGACGTGAGGCAGATCGTGGCGGGGCGCACGAGCGCGGCATAGAAGGGTGGGGTCGACACCGGCTGGAGGAACTTGGCGGCCTTGGCGAACTCGCCGTCCGCGCCCGCGGTGCAGAACTCGTTGTACCGCTCGATGGTCGCCGTGAGGATTTCGGCCGGCACTCCGAGCTTCGTGGCCAGTTCGGCGATGGTCGTCGCCGCGTGCATCGCCCCCTTCGCCACCTGCTCGTCCACCACATCGGGCGTCCAGTTCGGGGTCTTGATACGCGCCGCCATCACGGGATCTTTGTACTGCGCCCTCTGGCCGGTGAACCGCAACTGGGCGTCGTCGAAGATCACGTACGCGGTGTCCCCCTGCCAACGGTGGACGTCGTCGACGATCCCGTACGGCGCCGCCTCGTCGTAGAAGCGGCGGCCCTCCCGGTTGACCACCACCACCCAACCTGGCTGGTACGCCTCGATCTCGCGCCAGAAGTTCGGGTGCAGCAGGCGCAGGCCGCGGTCGTGTCCGGTGATCTGGGCGTGGACCTGGTCCGCCAGCGCGAACGCATCACCTCGGGAACTCTCAGCGCCGATGTACCAGGCCCAGTCGCCGGTGGCGGCGGCCGACGGGTAGTGCTCGGCGAGCCGCTCGGCACTTGCTCCGAAGCCGCCAGTGGCGATCACTACGGCATCGGCCAGAAGGTCTTCGCCCCCGACTCCGACTCCGACGACCTGACCGTCGCGCACGATGAGCCGGTCGACCCGCATGTCAAGGGCAACGTCGATGTCCCGATCGCGGCACCGGGCGTGGAGAGCATCGATGATGCCCTGCCCGCTCTTGGCGACGGTGTGCGTACGGGGCTGCGGCTCGTCGCCGCCGAGCACGAGTTCACCAGTGAACGGCACGCCGAGGTCGGCCATCCAGTCGACGGTGTGACCGGCCTGCTCGCAGAACTTCCGGGCCACCGCGGCGTCGAGCCGCCAGGCGTTCCACGCCATGTACTCGTGGAACAGCGCCTCCGGGGAGTCGTCGATGCCGTGTTCCTTCTGGATGCGGGTGCCGGCGCCCATGATCATCCCGCCCGACAGGCGCGACGATCCGCCGACGACGGTCTCGGACTCGATCACGATGATGCGTCGGGCGCCCGCCTCCCACGCTGCGTTCGCCGCGCACAGCCCGGCGATTCCCGAGCCGATGATCGCGACCTCCACCTGTGTTGCCTCGCTCACCGGGGTTCCTCACTTTCGATTGTGACGGGCGCACCCGTCGGGCCTGGCGATTCGACAGAGCACCCGACGTAGTCTGTGCTCGGTGTCTCACGCGAGCGTCATCGGCAGCCTGGCAGAATATGCCAAGGAAATGCGCGACGCGCCCGACGACGACGACCGCTATCGACTCGCGTTGTCGTTCGTGACGGACTTCGAGACCGTCGATGATCCCTGTGCGCGGATGAGGGCAATCGAGGACGAGCCACCACCGATCGGGGACCGGCGATGGGACGCCATGGTGGCCGGTCTCGCGGAGCACTACGCCTTCCACTACGACCTTCTCGTGCCGCTCTGGGCCCTTGACGAACGCCGATTTCTCGAAGCGTTCTGGTTTCCCGTTGACCTGCCTTCCGTACGGGTCACGGCACTTGTCTCGTCGCCGGCCTCGCTGGCGCGCCGAGGAATCTTCATCGACCGCCGAGATCTGGACCGGGTGTGAGTGCCGGCGACAGTCCACTGTTCGATCGGACCGGACTCATCGAACTTCTCGCTGCACTCGGCGAGCGGATGCGTCTTCGCGACGTCCGGGCGAGGGTGTACATCGTCGGTGGCGCAGCCATCTCTCTTCAGTTCGACGCTCGCCGCGCGACCCGCGACCCGCGACATCGACGCCGTCGTGCTCGTCGGTCACGGTCCGCTGATGGACGAGGTGCGGGCCATTGCTCGCCAGCGTGGCTTGCCATCGACCTGGTTGAACGAGCAGGCGGCCATGTACGTCTCGACTCGTTCGGACCCGGCTCCCGCCACCGTTTTTGACCACCCGTACCTCACAGTGGCGTCGGCATCAGCGGAGCATCCGTTGGCGATGAAGTTGGCGGCCGCCCGGGGCTCCGATATCGCTGACATCCGGTTCCTGATGGGGCGATGCGAGATCGGCACCACAGGTGGGGCCGAGGAACTGTACGGCCGAGTTTTTGTCGGTGAGCGGCTCTCGGACCGAGCGCGACTACTGGTTGAGGATCTGCTCCACGACGGTTGAAGCAGGCGGTCTTGTAGTTACTCATCAATGATGGATAATATCACGACATGGCCACTACGCCTGCCGCCCCCGAGGCTCGTCAGCCCTGATGGCGCGTTCCGTCGGTCGGCCGAAGGAACCAGCGCTCACGCGGGGCGGCGTCATCACCGCGGCGCTCGCCATTATCGATCGTGACGGCCTCGAGGGTCTGAACATCCGTGCGCTTGGGGAGGCGATCGGGGTGAACTCCGCCTCGCTCTACCACCACTTCGCCAACAAGGACGAGATCCTCCTCGGCGTGGCCCGTTCGGTGCTTCGCAACGTGCAGATGCGTGAGCGCCCGGGTGAGCCGTGGCAGTCATGGATGGTGGTGGCCCTCATCGAACTGCGCCGTGCCCTGCTGGCCCACCCGAAGGCGGTGCCGCTCATCCTCGAACTCCACCCGCGCTCGTTCGCCCCTGAGCCGTACAACCACGCCGGCGAAGTGTTGGAACAGAACGGCGTGCCCGCCGGCATGACGCTGACGATCCTCGACGCGCTTGAAGGACTGGCGTTCGGGTCGGCGCTGAACGCGATGTACGCCGCGTCACGAGGCGGCACGACGCCAGGTGAGCCGGAGGGGGCCGACGCTCGGTGGGCGGGCCTGTCTCGCATGTACGACACCAGCACGTACGACGACGAGCAACGCTTCGAGATGGCCTGCTACGCGCTGATCAGCGGGCTCACCACCGAGCTTGCCCGCCGCCAGGCCACTGACCGAGTGGTGAAGGGAGCCGTCCGTGCTCGATGACCGAACACCCGTGATTGTCGGGGTGGCCCACGAGGTCCACCGCCCCGGCGCGCCGGAGGACGTGGTCGACGCGGTGACGCTGATGATCGCCGCCCTGCGATCGGCTGGCGCCGACACGGGCGTGCCCGGCGTTCTCGCCGAACTCGACCGGGTGGCCGTGGTGCAGGGCCTGTGGCGGTGGCCCGACCCTGGCCGGCTCCTCGCCGACGCCGTCGGTGCCTCGAGTGCCAGAACTGCGCTCGCGTCCGCCTGCGGCAGCACGCCCCAGGTGCTCGTGGCCGACGCCGCCGAGCGCATCGCCGGTGGCCGAGCCGACATCGTGGCCGTGTGCGGCGGCGAGTGGGTCAGTGGTCGCCGTCAACTCAAGGCGCTCGGGCAGCGCGGCGCCGTGACCGCGCAGGCCGGTGGCCAACCGGACGAGGTGGGCGAGATCCTCCCCTACGAGACCGACCTCGAAGTGGCCCGTGGGTTCGAGAAGCCGTTGTTCATGTACCCGCTCATGGAGAGTGCTATCCGGTACCGGCGCGGTGAGTCACTCGAGGAGAACCGTGACCGGTGCGCCACGCTCGTGAGCAGACTGAGCGAGGTGGCGGCGACCAACCCGGCGGCCTGGCTTGGCGAAGCGTGGACACCGGCCGAGGTCAGCGACGTCACGCCCGCCAACCGGATGGTGGCCTTCCCGTACACGAAGCGGATGGTGTCCAACGAGCGGGTGGACATGGCGTCGGCCATCGTGCTCACCTCGGTGGGCACGGCCCGGCGACTCGGGATCAGCGAGGACCGGTGGGTCTTCCCACATGCCGCGGCGCAACTCGTCGATCCGCACTTCTTCTCCGAACTCGACCGCTACGACGAGTCAGCGAACATGGCGCTGGCGTGTCGGTCGGCGCTGGAATTGGCGGGGCTTGCCGCCGATGATGTGGCAGTGCTCGACCTGTACTCGTGCTTCCCGTCGGCCGTGCAGATCGAGGCCGATATCCTTGGCATCGGCCCCGACGATCCCCGCCCGCTCACCGTGTCCGGTGGGATGGCTACCTTCGGTGGACCGATTGCCAACTACGTGGGCCACGTCATCGTGGACATGGTGAACACGCTCCGCCGACGTCCAGGGGATCGAGGGCTGTGCGTGGCCAACGGTGGGTACCTGAACCGTCCGGCCGCCGGGGTCTACGGCGCCGAACCACCAGCCACGCCGTACCAGCGGCGAGATCTCTCGGCGGTGGCGGCGGCCCTGCCCCACAAGCGGGCGGTCGGCCGCATCGAGGGCACCTCCACCGTCGAGTCGATCACCGCGCTCTCCGTGCGGGGCACGCCACCGCGTGGCCTGGCGACGGGCAGGGCGGGAGACGATCGGCGTCTTTTGGCGTGGACCGAGGATCCCGAACTGCTCGACCGGATCACCCATGAGGAACTCGTCGGGCGGACGATGACGACGAATGACGACGGCCGCATCGAGTCGATCCGGTGAGCCGGACATACAATAATCAAACAGTGCTAGTTTGAACCAGCGGATGGAAGGGGAAGGTGACCACATGACACTCACTGATGACAGACCGGCGAAGAACGAGTGGCGGCTCGAGAGCCCGGGTCATGGCGGCTGGACGCGCACGGCGCGCCCCGATGATCCGAACAAGTACTTCATGGTGTCCGCCGACACCCACGCCACCGAACCGCCCGAGTACCTCGAGCGGATCGAGCCAGAATATAAGGATCGGGTGCCCCGCCTTGAGCCGGATGAAAACGGCTCGCTGTGGCTCGTGTGCGAGGGCAGCAAGCCCTTGATGGTGAAGCCCGCCCCGAAGGCCAAGACGGTGCAGGACCAGCAGGCGTACGAGAAGAAGGACCACAACCGGCACTTCGCCTCGCGTATGGACGAAGAGGACGTGATGCGTTCGAAGTCGGCGCTCACGGTGGAGATGCGTCTCGCCGACCAGGGTCGCGACGGCGTGGACGCCGAGATCGTCTACCCGAACCGCGGTCTCCTGTGCTTCGCCACGCCCGACCCGGTCTTCGCCGCCGCGATGTGTCGCGCGTACAACCGCTGGGCGCACGACTACTTCGCCGGTCAGGACCATCGCATCGTGGCCCCGGCCCTCATCGCCGCCGGCGACCTCGACGAGGCGCTCGCCGAGATCGCCTGGGCGGCCGACCACGGTCACCGGGCGATCCTGCTCGGCAACAAGCCGGTGTGGGGCCCGACGATCACCGACGACCTCGCGTACAACGACCCTCGTTTTGACCCGATGTGGGCGGCGCTGCAGGACGCCGGTATCGCCGTGTGTCTCCATGTCTCGACGGGCCGCGATCCCCGTGCGGCGGGCGGCAACGGGGGAGCGCTCATCAACTACGTGTGTCACTCCATGGCGACCACGCTGGAGCCCATCGTGCAGATGCTCACGTCCGGCGTCTTCGAGCGATATCCGCGGCTGAAGGTGGGCACCGTCGAAAGCGGAGTCGGCTGGATCCCGTGGATGCTCGAGACGCTCGACTACGCGTACCGCGCCCACCACTTCTGGATCCGTCCAGTCATCCCCGAGCCGCCGAGCCACTACTACCGGCGCAACTGCTTCTCCACGTTCCAAGAGGACCACGAGGGCCTCGCCCGCGTCGAGGAACTCGGCCTTGTCGACAACTACCTGTGGGCCAACGACTACCCGCACCACGAGGGCTCGTGGCCCCATTCCGCCGAGTCCGTGGAGCGGTCGATGGGCCACCTGTCCGACACCTCGCGCGCCAAGATCCTCGGGCTCAACGCCGCCCGCTTGTTCAACATCCCGGTGCCGCCGGGGAAGGGACTCTGACCGCATGGGCACGCCCGACTATTCGCGCTACCAGTTCCTGAACGTCGAGCAGTCCGACACCGGGGTCACCACGATCACGATCAACCGTCCCGAAGCGCGCAACGCCGTGCACAGCGTGCTGCACGAGGAGTTGCAGGACATCTGGATCGACGTCGCCCGCGACTTCGACACGAAGGTCGTGGTGCTCACGGGGGCGGGCTCGGCGTTCTGCGTCGGCGGCGACGTGAAGGACATGGCGGAACTCGACGAGCCGTTCGGAGGCGGCAGGAACATCGACCCCTCGGCCGTCACATCCGGTGAGGCTCGGCGGGCCATCTTCTACATGCTCGATGTCGAGCAGCCGATCATCTCGGCCATCAACGGGCACGCCATCGGGCTCGGCGCCACGCTGGCTCTCTGCGCCGACATCACGGTCATGTCGGCCACCGCCAAGATCGGTGATCCCCATGTGAAGGTGGGCCTCGTGGCCGGCGACGGTGGGGCGATGTTGTGGCCGCTCCTCGTCGGGCCGAGCAGGGCCAAGGAGTTCCTGCTGCGCGGCAACTTGATCAACGGGGTGGAGGCTGAGCGCATCGGGCTCGTGAACCACGTGGTGCCGGCCGAAGAGGTGATGGAGGCAGCCATGGTCATCGCCGAGGAGTTGGCGGCGCTGCCTCCGCTTGCGGTGCGGTGGACGAAGTTGTCCGTGAACCGGTGGTTGAAGGACGTGTATCACCAGGTATTCGACGTGTCGATCGCGTTCGAGCAGGTCACCCTGCGGTCTGCTGATCACAAAGAAGCGGCCGCGGCGTTCGCCGAGCGCCGTACCCCCCGCTACACCGGCCGATGAGCCAGCCGGTCGCGGACCGCGACGCCCGCGACGTCCGCGACATCCGCGACATCCGTGCAGAGGCGAGGGCGTGGCTCGGCGAGCACTGGAATCCGGCGCTGACCGTGCGGGCCTGGTGGGCGCTCGTGGCGGAGGCAGGGTGGCAGTTCCCGTCGTGGCCCACCGGTCTCGGTGGGCGTGGCCTCGACGCCACGGCCGAGCGGGCGGTGTGGGAGGCGATGGCGTCGGCGGGCGTGCTCGGGCCCCCGTTCAACCTCGGCACACTGACGGGCGCGCCGACGATCATCGCGTTCGGCACTCCCGAACAATGCCGTCGCCTGCTCCCCCCGCTGGCGTTCGGCCTCGAGGCGTGGTGCCAATTGTTCTCCGAGCCCGACGCCGGCTCGGACCTCGCGTCGGTGCGGACGCGCGCCGTGCGCGACGGTGAGGTGTGGCGGGTGGAGGGCCAGAAGATCTGGTCGTCCGGTGCCGCGCAGGCCGACCGCGGCATGCTCGTGGCGCGCACCGATCCCGATGTCCCCAAGCACAAGGGTCTGAGCTTCTTCGTGATGGCGCTGGATCAGCCGGGGATCGACATCCGGCCCTTGCGGCAGATGAACGGGGTCACCGGCCACTTCAACGAGGTGTTCCTCGATGGGCCGACCGTCGACGGGGCGGACCTGCTGAGTGCGGCCGGTGGGGGGTGGCCCGTGGCGCTCAACGTGTTGGCGCTCGAACGCTTTGCCCTCCAGGCCCGCGTGCCCGGTCTCGTCTACGGCAGCCCCGGGCGTCAGTGGGGTCAACTCGACCAGCGCGCCGGTGACGTCGTCGCCGAAGGCTCTCAGGCCAGTGACTACGTGGCGAACCGGGCCTGGGTCGACGCCGGTCGTCAGATCAACCTCGCTCGTGAACACGGCCGCCACCGTGACGCTGTGACCCGTCAGCGGCTCGCGCTGGTCACGACGCTGGAGCAGGTGATCGACCACACCGTGCAGCGGCCGGACGTGCCCGGAGGCCCGAACCTCACGAAGTTGGCGAAGACGATCGTGAGCCGCCTTGCCGCCTCGACCGCCATGGGCGTGCTCGGCGCCGAGGGAATGCTGGCCGGGTCCGACGCTGCCGCGGACGGCGGCCCACTGCACCTGGCACTGACCGCGCCGAGCTTTTCGATCGCAGGCGGAACCGACGAGATCCAACACAACGTGATCGGCGAGCGGGCCCTCGGCCTGCCCCGCGAACCCTGAGGTGACCATGCCCGAGACCCTGTCGCTGCCCCAACTCGTGGCCGCCAACGCTCGCCGGGCGCCGGACTCGTTGGCGCTCGTCGCCGTCGAAGGCGGCCGAATGACGTGGGGTCAATTGGACGAGGCGGGCCGCCAGTGGTGTGCCGGGTTGCAGAGCCTTGGGGTGCAGCGGGGCGACCTGGTGCTCACGATGCTGCCGAACAATACCAGTGGGGCGCTCGGCTGGCTCGGTGCGGCGGCGGCCGGCGCCGTCGAGGTGCCCGTGAACCATGCCTACCTCGGCACCTGGCTCACGCACGTGCTCACGAACACTGCGGCCAAGGTGGCGGTCGTGGACGAGCGCTTCTGGCCGCAGTGGGGGCCGGTGTTGGCTGGGTCGTCGGTCGAGTCCGTCGTGGTGGTCGGAAATGGCCCCATCCCCGTCCCGCCGGACGGCGTGCGAGTCATCGGCCTCGACGGCCTACTGTCCGGAGTCAGTCCTGTCACCGAGATCGCCGCGCCATCGCCGCTCGACATCTCGTGCATCGTCTACACATCCGGCACCACCGGGCCGTCGAAGGGGGTGCTCGTGCCGTGGCGTCAGTGGGAGGCCCGGTATCAATCTCCGTACGTCCCCGCAGCGTTCCGCACGGCCGATCAGATCTGCTACTCGACGATGGGACCGTTCCACGTCACGAGCAAGATCCCGCTCTACGACGCCGCTCGTCAGGGCAGCGCGCTGTGCACGCGGGAGGGATGGAAGACCGACCGGTTCCTCGCCGATGTCCGGACGCACGAGTGCACCTACACGATCATGGTCGGGACGATGGCCTTTTTCTTGAAGGCGGAGCCGGAGCAGCCGGACGACGCCGACACGTCGCTACGGCTCATCTCGATGGCTCCGCTGTTCCCGGGCATCGAGGCCTTCGGCGCCCGCTTCGGCGTCGAGATCGTCACCGCGTATTCGATGACCGAACTGCCGATGGTGTTCTCCTCCAACACGTTCTACGCCGTTGGCGAGGACACGTACCGGTGGTGCGGTAACCCTGATCCTGCGCTTGGCGTTCGCCTCATCGGCGAGGACGGGCACGAGGTGGCAGTGGGCCAGCCAGGGGAGTTGGCGGTGTCGGCGGCACCCGGGGTGATCACGCCCGGCTACCTCAACATGGCGGAGGCATCGGCAGCCGCCTGGCACGGCGAGTGGTTCCACACCGGTGACATGTTCGTGCGTGACGAGACCGGCCGCTACGCGTTCGTGGATCGCAAGAAGGACGCCATCCGGCGGCGGGGCGAGAACATCTCGTCGTTCGAGATCGAGGCGGCGATCAACTCCCACCCCGCGGTGTTGGAGTCAGCGGCGTTTGCCGTGCCTTCCGAGTACAGCGAGGACGATGTGAAGGTGGCCGTGGTGCTTCGCGCCGGCGCCACGCTCGACCCCGCCGAACTCGTCGGCTACCTCGACGGCCGCATGCCCCGCTTCGCCATCCCCCGCTACGTCGAGGTGCTGGACGCCCTTCCGAAGACGCCCACGCAACGAGTGCGCAAGGCGGAGCTGCGAGCCGCCGGGATCACGCCGACGACGTGGGACCGCGACGCCACGCGCCACCGCACGTGAGCTACACGATGCGGTTTTTGTGGTCGGTCCAGTAGCGGTCGCGCAATACGCGCTTGTAGAGCTTGCCCGTCGGCAATCGGGGTAGCTCGGCGTCGAAGTCCACCGTCTTCGGGCACTTCTGGCGAGCGAGGTGTTCGTGGCAGAACGCGATCAACTCCCGCTCGACATCAGGCCCAGGCGTGACGCCGGGCATCAGCTGCACGACCGCCTTCACCTCCTCGCCGAGGTCCAGGTTCGGTACCCCGAAGACGGCGGCGTCGGCTACCAACGGGTGGGTGATGAGTAGGTTCTCGCACTCCTGCGGATAGATGTTCACACCGCCGGAGATGATCATGAACGTCGCCCGGTCGGTGAGGTAGAGAAACCCGTCTTCGTCGACATAACCGACGTCGCCGACCGTGCTCATCGTGCCGTCGGCCGTGCGGTTCTCCGCGGTCTTGGCCGGGTCGTTGAAGTACTCGAAGGGCGTGGCGGTCCGGAAGAACAAGGTGCCCGGAGTGCCGGTCGGGCATTCCTGCATGTCGTCATCGAGGACGTGCAACTCACCGAGGACGGTCCTGCCGACGGTGCCGCGATGGGCCAGCCACTCGGCGCTGTTGCACGCCGTGAAGCCGAGCCCTTCGGTGGCGCCGTAGTACTCGTGGATGACGGGGCCCCACCAGTCGATCATCTGCTCCTTCACCGGGACGGGACAAGGGGCGGCGGCGTGCACGATCACCTCGAGCGAGGAGAGGTCGTAGTGGCGCCGCACTTCCTCGGGCAGTTTCAGCATGCGGGAGAACATCGTTGGCACGAGTTGGCTGTGCGTGACGCGATAGCGCTCGACGAGCGCCAGGAACTCCTCCGGATCGAAGCGCTCCATGATGATCGCGGTACCACCGTTGCGGATCGTCAGACCGACGGCGGCCTGCGGGGCGGAGTGGTAGAGCGGGGCGGGCGACAGGTACGTCATGCCTTCGCGGTAGTGCCACAGGCGGTTCAGGAACTTGAAGAGGTGGGCAACATCGGCAGGATGGGCGTCCGGCAGTGGGCGCAGGATCCCCTTCGGGCGCCCGGTGGTACCGGAGGAATAGAGCATGGCGCCACCGGCGCGCTCGTCCGGGAACGGCGTGGCCGGGAACTTGGCCACCGCCTCGTCCAGATTGGCGAACATGCCGCCGTCGCCCGGCCCGTCGACCACGAGTCCGAGGCGAAGATTCGGGCACTGCTTGGCCGCTTCGATCGCAACGGCGAGCTTGGCCTGCGAGGTGATGAGCACCTGCGACAGTGAGTTGTCGGCGATGTAGGCCACCTCATCCGGTGTGAGGTAGGAGTTGATGCACGTGTAGTAGAGGCCTGATCGCTCGCCAGCCGCGCACGCCTCGAGGTAGCGCGGACTGTTCTCCAGGAAGATCGAGAAGTGGTCGAGTCGCTGGAGTCCGATCGAGCGAAACAGATGGGAGAGCCGGTTCGCCCTCGCCTCGTATTCGCGGTACGTCACGACCTCGCCGGTCGACGCCATGATGAAGGCTGGCCGGTCAGGATGTTCAACGGCGTGGTGTCCCGGATACATGTCAGCCCTCCGCTCGGTCGTCCGCGGTGAGAGGGCGGTCCTCGACAACGGCGTCGCTCATGCCCGCAGTGTCTAGCCTGCTGCGACGTGAAGCTCACACATGTCGAGCTGCGCCGGGTGGCGTTGCCGCTGGTGTCGCCGTTTCGGACGTCCCACGGGATCGAAACGGCACGGCACGCGCTGTTGGTGCGGGTGCTCGGGCCGCACACCGAGGGGTGGGGCGAGTGCGTGGCCGAGCTCGAACCGCGGTACACGTCCGAGTACGTCGACGGTGCGCAGGACGTGATCCGTCGCTTTCTGGTGCCGCTACTGGCGACAGAGTCGGGCACGCACGACGTGTGGGCGGCGGACGTCGCGACGCGACTGTCGCCCGTCAGCGGGCATCGCATGGCGAAGGCGGCGATCGAGGCTGCCGTGCTGGACGCCGAATGCCGGCTCACCGGCCAGCGGCTCGCCGATCGGTTCGGCGCAGCGCGCGACCGGGTGCCTGCCGGGGTCGCCGTCGGCCTTCAGGATTCGATCCAACGGTTGCTCGACGTGGTCGCCGGGTATGTCGACGAGGGCTACCTCCGCGTGAAGTTGAAGATCGAGCCGGGCCACGACATCGAGCCGGTTCGGGCCGTGCGCGAACGGTTCGGCCCGGACCTCATGTTGCAGGTCGACGCCAACCAGGCATACACGCTGGCGGACGCCGCCCGGCTGGCTGCGCTTGATCCGTTCGACGTTGCGTTGATCGAGCAGCCGCTCGCCGAGGACGACCTGCGGGGCCATGCCGAGTTGGCCTGCCTCATCCGCACGCCCGTCTGCCTGGACGAGTCGATCGTGTCCGTCCGCTCGGCCGCCGAGGCGATCGCGCTCGGGGCCTGCTCGGTGGTGAACATCAAGCCCGGCCGGGTCGGTGGGTATCTCGAGGCCGTACGCATCCACGACCTGTGCGTGACGGCGGGGATCCCGGTGTGGTGCGGCGGGATGCTCGAGACCGGTATTGGCCGAGCCGGCAACGTGGCCCTCGCCGCGATGCCCGGGTTCACGTTGCCTGGCGACCTGTCGGCGTCATCGCGCTACTTCCACCGCGACGTTACGGAGGCGTTCGTACTGGAGGACGGTCACCTGCGCGTGCCGACCGGCCCTGGTATCGGAGTCAGCCCGCTCGCTGACGCGCTGGCCGAGTTCACCGAGTCGACGGAGACGATCAGTCTCGCGGGGTGACGGGCCGGGTGAACTTGCGCCCGCTGCCGCCGCCCATCCGTTCCTGCATGTCGGCCGGCAACCCGAATGGAAGGGTGCGCTCGTGGAGGAGTGCTTCGGTGCGGATGCGATCGGCGGCGGCGGCGATGAGCGCCTTGTCGATGCGGTTCGTGCCCCACGAGTTGGCGAGGATCTCGGCGACGAGCCCCGCGACGGTGGCATCGAGTTCGTCGTCGGGTACGCAGTGGTCGACGAGCCCGAGGCGCGCCGCGTCGGGTCCGGTGAGCCGACGGCCCGTAAACATGAGTTCCTTGGCGGTCGAGCGCCCGACCCGCTCGGGGAGGCGCACCGACATCCCCCACACCGGAGCCAAGCCCCACTGGCCGTGGGTGTCGCCGATGCGGGCGGAGTCCGAGGCGATCAGGATGTCGCACCCAAGGGCCACTTCGAGGCCACCGGTGAAGCAGTGACCGTGGATACGGGCGATGGTGGGCTGGGGGAGGGCTTCGAGGGCATCGACGGTCTCGGACTCGAAGTGCTTGCTCGGGGCCCGCTCGCCCGTGCTGATCGAGCCGAGGTCGTGGCCGGCGCAGAACGAGCGGCCCGCCCCTTGCAGCACGACGCAGCCGACGGACGCATCGACGGCGATGGCGTCGATGTGGCCCCGCAACGCCACGAAGCTCCCCGGCGTGAGCGCGTTGAGCTTGTCCGGTCGGTTCAGGGTCAGCGTCGCCAACCCTTCGTGGTCGTCGGTTCGGATCACGAGTTCGTCGGTCATGGGTGTCTCCTCAGGATCGCGGGACGGTGTGCCAGGGATGGCCGTGGTAGGGATCGGGTTCGCGGGGGAGGCCGAGCACGCGTTCGCCGACGATGTTGCGTTGGATCTCCGACGTGCCGCCCTCGATCGAGTTGGCCCGGGTGCGGAGGAACTGCTCGACGAAGTCCGGTGGCTCGGTGTCCGAATCGGCCCAGCCGGTGGCGCGGGCCCCGAGCAGGTCCATGGCCAGCACCTGGAGGGACTGGTTGGCCGCCGCTTTGGCGATCTTCGTGATTGAGCCTTCGGGACCTGGTGACCGGCCGGCGGCGGCGGCCGCCTTGGCCCGCAGAGCGGTGAGTTGGAGCAGCTTGCCCTTCGACCATTCGGTGGCGATGCGCTGGCGGAAATTGGGGTCGGCCGCGAGGCCCCTTGAACGGGCCAGCGCGATGACCTGCTCGATCGTCTTACCACCGAGGATCTCGTCGCTGGCCTTTCGCTTCTTGCGGGTCCCCGACAGCGCGTGGCGCTCGGCGCCGAGCGTGGTGAGCGTGGCGCCCCAGCCATCGCCGCGCGGGCTGATGCGGTAGAGGTCGGGCACTCGAACGTCGGTGAGGAACACCTCGTTGAACTCGATTTGCCCGGCCATGTTGACGAGTGGACGCACCTCGACGCCCGGCGCGCGCATGTCCATCCCGAAGTACGTGATGCCCCTGTGTTTCGCCAGCAGCGGATCGGTACGCGCCAGCAGCATCGCGAACTCAGACTGGTGGCCCATCGTGGTCCACACCTTCTGGCCGTTCAGCACCCACTCGTCGCCATCGAGTACCGCGGTGGTGGCGAGCGAGGCCAGGTCCGAGCCGGCCCCGGGCTCCGAGAACAACTGGCACCACCGCTCCTCACCGGTCGCGATCTTCGGGAGGAAGCGGCGCTTCGTCTCCTCCGACGACCACTGTGCGATGGTGGGGGCGGCGAGGGGCAGGCCTGATCCGCGAGGCGTCCGAGGCACCTCCCACTCGTCGAGCAGGTTGAGGGCGGCTTGGGCGTCCGCCATCGAGAGCCCGCGTCCGCCGTGCTCGATCGCCCAGTGCGGCGCCACCCAGCCCGCGGCCCCGAGTCGACGCACGAAGGCCGGGTTGTCGAGCTGCTCTTTCAGGGCGAGCACAGTGGCCTCGTCGCCGATGCGGGCGGCCTCGATCCAGCCGGCCGGCAGCTCGGCGGCCAGGAAGTCCTCGAGGGCCAGCATCACGGTCGGGGTCATCGTGCCCCTACCTTACGAACCGCGCCGAGCTGACTCCCCACTAGACTGAATGATCGTTCATTCGCTTACCTGCCTATTGGAGCATCGCCATGGCCTGGACCACTGCCAACATCCCTGATCTCACTGGGCGGGTCGCCGTCGTCACGGGCGCCAACGGCGGGCTGGGGCTCGAGACGGCCAAGGCCCTCGCCGCTGCCGGGGCTCACGTCGTGATGGCGGCGCGCGACCAGACCAAAGCGGCCGAGGCCGAAGCGTCGATCCGGGCCGCCCACCCGACGGCGTCGCTCGAAGTGGTGGCCCTCGACCTCGGATCGCTGGCCTCGGTCCGTGCCGCGGCCGCCGTGGCCGCTGCGAGGTGAGTGCGGCGCCCGCGAGGTCGCGCACCGCCGCGGGCTCGGGCCGGGTCGATCGGGCCGCGGCCGTGCGGCGAGGTCTGCGCACACTGGTCGCCCGTCATGGCTTCCACGGGGCGTCGATGAGCGCGGTGGCCGCCGAAGCAGGCGTCGCCACGGGGACCGCCTACGTGCACTACGCGTCGAAGGACGAGGTCGTGTACGCCGCCTACCTCGAACTCAAGCGCGAGCTGGGATCGGCGGCGGTGCGGGGCATCGATCCGGCCCTCCCCGCTCCCGAGCGGTTCCACCGGCTCTGGCTCGGCGTGTACCGCTTCCTGGCGGCTGATCCGGAGCGGGCCCGGTTCCTGGTGCAGGTCGACGCCTCGCCCTACGCCGCCCACGCCCATCAGATGGCAATGGCCACGGGCGGCGATCCGATCATGGCCGAGGCCTCCCGACCCGACATGGCCGAGCGGCTGGCCCCGCTGCCGTTCGACGTGCTGTACGACCTCGGGCTCGGGCCGGCAGTCCGTCTGGCGGCCGGGGAGCGGCGGCTGGGGCGGGCCGCCCTCGCCACGGTGGCCGACGGGTGCTGGCGGGCCATCACCGACCCGGCCCGGTGAAGTCCCTCGCCCTCATGAGCGCGTGGCAGCCTGGGCGGCGATGACCACCACCCCGACCGATGTCACGGCGATCACCCCCGCGGAGTGGGCGGTGCAGACCGATTGCCCCGACTGGGACGTGCGCGAGATGTACCTCCATGTCCTCGGGGCGTGCGAGGGCAGCGCCTCACCGTTCCAGGGGATCCACCAGACGCGGACGGCCCGCCGGCGCCGGAAGCTTCACGGTGGGCCCTTGGAGGCGAACCTGTCGGCGGTGCAGGTCGCTGAGCGCGAGTTCCTGTCGCACGGCGATCTCGTGGAGCGTCTCGCGACAGCCGGGCCCCGGGCCGTGCGTCGTCGCCGCAAGCTGATCGGCTGGTTCCGCCGGCACATGCGGTTCAAGATCGACGCTCCGGTGGTGGAGAAGTGGACGCTGGGCTACCTCGTCGACACGATCTACCTGCGCGACCTGTGGATGCACCGGATCGACGCGGCCACCGCGACTGGTCGCGAACTGGTCCTCACAGCGGACCACGACGGGCGCATCGTGGCGGACGTCGTCGCCGAGTGGGCCCGCCGCCACGGCCGGCCCTTCACGCTCGAGCTCACCGGCCCGGCCGGCGGCTCCTTCGTCCGGGCGGGGGCCGGGGTCGGGGCCGGCGAGCACGTCACGAGAGATGCCGTGCAGTTCTGCCGGTCCCTGGCCGGCCGCGCCAAGGCCGAGGGTCTGCTCGCCACCGTCGTCCCCTTCTGAGCGTTCCGACCGGTGCGTTCGCCTCCTCCGGCCGCGATGTGAGGCCTCAGTGCACGGTCACCGTGCGCTGCAGCCGCACTTCGTCGCTCATGCGGCCTGACACACTTCCGGGATGACCGACGTCGACGAGGTTCCCGGCACCCGCACCGCCATCCGTACCTGCCCGCTGTGCGAGGCGGGCTGCGGGCTGGAGATCACTGTCAAGGACTCCGGGCCGGGCGGGTCGCCGGAGGTCACGCGTATCCGTGGCGACATGCTCGACGTGTTCTCCCACGGGTTCATCTGCCCGAAGGGGTCGACCCTCAAGCAGTTCCACGACGACCCGGACCGGTTACGCCGTCCACTCGTCA
The DNA here is from genome assembly GCA_046597895.1 of Ilumatobacteraceae bacterium. Classification (GTDB taxonomy): domain Bacteria; phylum Actinomycetota; class Acidimicrobiia; order Acidimicrobiales; family Ilumatobacteraceae; genus WLJO01. The sequence goes on along the minus strand of JBKJJS010000318.1, from coordinate 1,991 downwards.
AGCGCGATGGCGAGTTCGTGGAGGTCGACTGGGACGAGGCGTTCGCCACCATCGAGGCTCGATTGCTGCCGATCCTCGCCGAGCACGGGCGGGATGCGGCGGCCGTCTATCTCGGCAATCCCGGGGCTCACAACATGGGGCCGCTGCTGTTCAACCGCAACGTCATCACGTCGCTCGGTACCCGCAACCGGTTCTCCGCATCCACAGTGGACCAGCGCCCGAAAGAGATCTCGGCGTCGCTGATGTTCGGGTCGGTCGCCGTCCCTGTGCCCGATCTCGACCGCACCGACTTCCTCCTGATGCTCGGGGCCAACCCCCACGCCTCGAACGGGTCGCTGTGCACGGCGCCGGACTTCCCGGGGCGCCTCGACCGGATCCAGGAGCGCGGTGGCCGGATCGTGGTGGTCGATCCCCGGCGCAGCGAGACGGCCGAGCGGGCCGATCAGCACGTCGCCATCCGCCCCGGCACCGACGCCCACCTGCTGGCGGCAATCGCCCATACGTTGCTGGCCGAGGGCCTTGCCGACCCGGCCAACGTGGCGGACCACTGCCACGGTCTCGACGAGCTTCCCGCCGTGCTCGCGCCGTATTCACCCGAGGTCGTGGCGGGGGTGTGCGGCATCGGTGCCGACGTCATTCGTGGCCTTGCTCGCGATATGGCGGCGGCGCCGACCGCCGCGGTGTACGGCCGCATCGGCACGTGCACGCAGGAGTTCGGCACGTTGGCGTCGTGGCTCGTCGACGTCGTCAACATCCTCACCGGCAACTTGGACCGCGTCGGCGGGGCGATGTTCACGAAGGGGGCGACGGGCCAGCCGTCATCGAAGGGCCAGCCGGGCACAGGGCGCGGCTTCAGGATGGGGCGGGCGGTATCGCGGGTTTCGGAACAGCCTGAAGCCTTCGGGGAGTTCCCCGTCACGGCGCTGCCCGAGGAGATCGAGACGGCCGGTCCGGGCCGGGTGCGGGTGCTCGTCACGATCGGTGGAAACCCAGTGTCGTCGAATCCGAACGCACGGCGTCTCGACGCCGCGTTGGCGTCACTCGACTTCATGGTCTCGATCGACCCGTACGTCAACGAGACCACGCGTCACGCCGATGTCATCCTCCCGCCGCCCTCGCCGCTGCAGAAGAGCCACTACGACTTGGCGCTCCTCAACTTCGCCGTACACAACGTGGCGAACTATTCGCCGCCGGTCCTTGCGCTCGATGTCGACGCTCAAGGGCGACGTCAGCCCGACGAGTGGGAGATCCTGCTGCGCCTCGCGGGGATCGCCGCCGGTGTCGGCGTGGGGCCGAGTGTGGACGTCGACGTGCTCGTTCGCGATGCCGCCCGCTCGATGCTGGCGTCGGCCGTGCGCGACGAACACGGCCTCGTGCACGGGCGCGACGTCGACGAGCTCGACGCCATGCTCGGCGATCGACAGGGACCGGAGCGCCTCCTCGACGTCATGCTGCGCGCCGGGCCGTACGGCGATGGTTTCGGGACTCATCCCGACGGCCTGAGCCTCGACGTGCTCATCGCCAATCCGCACGGTGTGGATCTCGGGCCGCTGCAGCCTGGCCGCATTCCGGATCTGCTGAGGACCCCGTCGGGCAAGGTCGAGGTGGTGCCCGATCTCATACGGTCCGATCTGCCTCGGCTGGAGGACTCCCTGTCGCGCCGCTGGGACGACGGGTTCGTGCTCGTCGGTCGCCGCCATGTGCGCTCGAACAACTCGTGGATGCACAACATCCGCGTGCTCACCAAGGGCCGCAATCGGTGCACGATGCAGATTCATCCGCAGGACGCCGCCCGGCTCGGCATCAGCGATGGAGGTCCGGCGAGGGTCACGTCGCGCGTCGGTGAAGTGGTCGTCACCGCGGAGCACACCGATGGCATCCGGCCCGGGGTCATCAGCATCCCCCACGGCTTCGGTCAGGACCTTCCGGGCGTGCGCTTGCGCGTCGCCGGGGAGTACCGAGGCGTCAACACCAACGTGCTGACGGATGAG
>JBKJJS010000229.1:0-3858 GCA_046597895.1 Ilumatobacteraceae bacterium | reverse complement strand
CCCACGGTGAATAGTCGAAGGTCATCGAGTCCCCGAAGAGCTGAGTGATTCGCTCGGCCTCGGGCCGACCCGCGAACCGTCGACCAACCATCGAGCCGGTGAACCCATCCGGGGATTGGGTGGCGTCGAACTGCGCCATTGGCAGATCGAGGGTGAACACCTGGCCGTGCTCTCCGACCTCTTGGGCGAGCAGGGCGGTGGTGCCGCCGTCGAACGTGCCGATCTCGAACACCCGCGACGCCCCCACCGCGCCGACCATCGACGCAAGGACTGCTTGCTCGAGCGAACGCAAGCCCCACGGGTGGACGTCGGCGACGCCCGCGGCCGGATGTAGCACCAGCGGACCTGCTCCGAGCTCGAAGAGGAGCTGGTCGATTGACTCCGAGTGGACCGCGGTTGCGAGTTCCTCAGCGCGGTGCCGCACGGGATACCTGAGCCACGCTCGGAGGAACTCACGGCGGGGCCCTTGTCGGGTTGAGCCCGTGAGAGCCCTGAGGGCACGGAGCTCTTCTCGCCACTGACGTGTCAGGTTACGGAGTGTCACCAAGTCTCACATTCGGTTGCGGGCGGCAGCCCGCCCAGCCCGCCCCTGGCCGTGGCACCCTACCGCAATCGACCGGGGGCCGAGCGGGTCGATCCGTCGCTCGGTCGAGTGGCTGCGGCATGATGCCCGGATGAGGGACGTGCTCGACGAGCTCAGGGAATTCAACGTGGCCACGCGCAACCGCGCATCACGGAGCATGCGTGAACGCATCCTCGACCGTGTGGTCCCCAAGGGGATGGCCGTCCGCCTGAGCCGACCGGTGACGAGGCTGGCCGCACTGATGCAGCGGAGGAAGGCGGTGAAACTCGTGCGGTCGTGCGATCGGATCCACCTCGGTTCTGGTCCGAACCGCCTCGAGAGGTACATCAACATCGATCTTCTCGGCTGGGACGTCGACCTCGCCTGGGATCTGACCCGCCCGCTTCCCTTCAACGACAGCAGCGTCGGCATCGTCTTCTCGGAGCACGTGATCGAGCATCTGAAGTATGCCGATGTCGGCCGTCTCATGAGTGAGACGCACCGGGTGCTCCGCACCGACGGTGTGTTGCGCATCGTGGTCCCGGACGCCGGCCGATACATGCGCAGCTACGCCAGCGGGGACGGGTGGCTGACGACTCTTCGTCCCGAGGCATCAACGCCGCTTCTGGCAGTGGCCGACGTCATCTACCGGCACGGACACGTGAGTGCCTGGGATGGCCACACTCTGGTCAGGCTCCTCGAGGAAGTCGGGTTCCGAGAAGTTCGGGTCACGACGTTCGGTTCTTCCAAGATCAACCCCTGTCCGGACCTCGAATCGAGGGCCGCCGAGAGCCTCTACGTCGAGGCGGTCCGCTGATCGCGCCGGGAATCTATGCTGACCAGGTGCAGTCGGAGTCCTCGGGCAGAGCATCGTCCGGCCCGCTTGCCTTGTTCGCGCTTTCGTGGCGATCCCCTCAGACGACAGAACGGGCACTTCGATCCTGGTCCCGGCTCGACCGGGCTCTCGTGGGTGAGAGATCCATTTGGTACCAGGGGATCTCGGACAGCGACCGACAACAGGCCGCTCGTTACGGGTTCACTGCGTTGGGATCGTCCGACAACGTCGGACTCGGTGAGGCATACCGACAATGTCTCGACCGGTGTTCGACCGAATATGCCACCTTCCTCGAGTGCGATTGGGTATTGACCGGCCATCATCCAGAACGTCATCTGCGCGATGCCCTCGGGTTGATCGCTGGCGGGTCCGTCGACGTGATGCGGCTGCGGTCGAGGCGGCGGCCGGGCTGGCCGCTCAACACGGTGATCGCTCGTGGACGCGAGCGCGACCATCCTTCGTGGCTCCTGGAGAGTGCCTACTGGACGCTGCGACCTGACAAGCGCTTTCCCGGTGAGATCCGTCGAATCTTCACCAGCAAGGAGCACTGGTATCTCGCTCGCTCGGCGAACGCGGCCTGGACGAACAATCCCCACATGGCCCGGTCCGAGTTTCTGCGATCGGTGGCCGAGCGCAGTGGACGCAAGGGCGCCGAGCTCGAACCCGAGGTGAACAGTTGGTGGGGCGACTCGGATCTCACCGTCGGCCAAGGTCGGGGTCTGTTCACGCACGAACGGGTTGACGGCCCTTCCGAACTCTCGACGCTGAGGCGGAAGTTCGTGCTGAACCTGAAGCGCACATTGCCGACCGGGGCTTACCAGGCGTTGCGCCGCGAGCGACATTCGGCATGACCGAGGTTGCCCGAAGGGTGCTCAAGGTTCATCTCGCCAGAACAGGTGATCCGGCGCTCGACAGTTCGCTCGGCGGCTTCGAGCGACTTGCTGAGTCGTCGCGGCGAGGCCATGTCCTGGTCGACCTCCCCGCAGAGGCGGACCTCATCGTGTTCACCCAGACGCACCTGTGTCGCGATCCGCTTTCGCTGAGGGCACTGCGGTCGGCTGAGGCGTGGACCCTCTACAGGGAGAGGACCTGCGTCGTGGACTGGCGCGACCGGCCCTGGTGTGCCTTTCCCGGGATCTACGCCAGCATGCCACGCCAGCATCTCCAGCCTCGTTGGCAGAAGCCGTGGATGTACCCCTGGGTCGAGGAGACTCCGTTCCTCCAGATGAGGGACGTGGCGCCTGACATCCTCTTTTCCTTCATCGGGTCGAGGACGCACCCGTGCCGATCGGCGGTGCTGGAGGCCCGCTCGCCCTTGGGGATCGTCGAGGACAGCGGACCTATCTATCTCGGACACGCTGAGCCAGACGAACGGCGTCGCCGGAGGTTCCTCGAGGTGTTCGGCCGGTCGAAGTTCGTTCTGTGCCCTCGAGGTCATGGGACGAGTTCGATTCGGTTGCAGGAGACGTTGGCGGCCGGCCGTGTCCCAGTGGTCATCAGTGACGACTGGGCCCCTCCTGAGGGGCCGGATTGGGACGCAGCCGTAGTCCGGTGGCCGGAGGGCAAGGTCGATGAACTTCCCAGCTATCTCACACAGATCGAAGAACGGTCTGGTGCTATGTCTCGTGCGGCCGTCACTCTGTATGACACGTGGTTCGCCTCGGGCGTGATGTTCGACAACATCGTCGACCAGTTGTGCGCCATCAACAGGAAGCGCGGTTTCCCGCCGCGAGGGGTGCGCAGCACCTGGGACGGCCGCCTCTGGCTGGCCCAGCGTCGGGGAGAGATGCGGGGGCGGCTGAAGCGACGATGACGAATCGCCGTTGGCCCGGCAGCGGGCCATTCAACGGCCGAGGGGTAAGCCGAGGGGTAAGAGGGGCATGAGGTGGTCGGGCGGCGGTAGGTTTCTGCGGAGATGGCTGAGTGGTCCGGTGACATTGCCTTTTTCCCGTCCGCATTCGCGCCCAGTCTCGGGGGTGTGGAGGAGCTGACCAGGCAGCTGGCCTTTCGTCAACTGGCCAGCGGGCACCGTCCCACCGTGGTGACGATGCGGTGGCCGAAGTCATTGCCCAGCCGCGAGCGGCTCGAAGGCATCGATGTCTACCGAGAGGTGTTCCGTATTCCGGAGCATCGTCTCCGCTTCATCGCAGGATGGGCCGTCAGTACCAATACGATTCGGTCTCGGATCGAGCGTATTCTCCGAGAACGCCATTGCTCGCTGATCCACGTTCAGTGCGTGAGCGGCAATGGTTACTACGCGCTACGCGCGGCCCGATCACTCGGGTTGCCCCTCGTCGTCTCGGTGCAAGGGGAACTCAGCATGGACGCCACCGGTGTCTATCGACGCTCACATGTGCTGCCGGACCTCCTTGGCCAGCTTTTCAGGGTGGCCGATGCCATCACTGCCTGTTCGCATCAGACGCTCGACGAAGCCATCTCATTCACGGGTGTAGATCCTGGA
>JBKJJS010000089.1:0-21101 GCA_046597895.1 Ilumatobacteraceae bacterium | reverse complement strand
GAAGTGGTCGCCCGCGCCGAACTCGCTCACCTTGCTGTCGCCGCGATGCACCGTGGCCTCGCCCGCGAGAATGATGAAGAACATGTCGCCCCGCTCGCCCTCGCGCACGACGTCGGTCGCGGCGGACACCGTCACCATGTCCAGGTGACGTGCGATGATGCGCAGGTCGCGCTTCGTGCAGCGGCTGAACAGCGGGACAGCGCTGAGTTGATCGACGAGTGAGGAGCGTGAGGCCATGAGCCGCGACAGTACCGCTGTCGCCACGACACCGGGTCGGGCGCAGGAGAGCCGCTCGTTCCTCGTGCGCCGCCGACGGTTGATCCTCGCCCTCACGGTGATCGTCGTCGGAGTGGGAGGGGTGATCGGCGCGAACGTCGCCAAGTCGCTCTCGGTCGGTGGCTTCGTCGCCGACTCGTCCGAGTACGAGCAGGGCCGCCGCTTCCTCGAAGGTCTCGGCGGTGGCACCCCGAACTTTGTCCTGTTGGTCACCGCTCAGGGCGCCACCCCACCGCCCGATGGGTTGGCCTTGGCCGGAGCTGGTGCCATCGACCAGCCGGTGTTCACGACGATCGGCGACGCGCTCACCAAGGAACTGGCCGACCAGCCCGAGATCCTCGATTCCGGCTCGTTCTGGTCGTTGGGGCGCCCGCTACAACTGCGCAGCGTCGATGGCTCTCAGGCACTCGTGCTCGGTCTGATCCCCGGCGACGAGGACGCCGTTCGCCATGCCACCGAGCGCCTGACTCCGTTGTTCACCCGCTCGACTGACGTGGTCGACATCCGAGTGGGCGGCGCCGGGGAAGTGAGCCGACAAGTCAGCATGCAGGCCGAGCACGACCTGAAGAAGGCCGAACTGCTCGCCGCGCCGGTCACGTTCATCGCGCTGTTGTTCGTGTTCGGTGGCATCGCCGCCGCGTTACTTCCGCTCGGGGTGGCGCTGGTGTCCGTCCTCATGACGTTCGCGGCGTTGCGCATCCTCACGGAGTTCACGGATGTGTCGATTTTCGCGCTCAACCTCACGACCGCGCTCGGGCTCGGGCTGGCCATCGACTACAGCCTCTTCGTCCTGGCCCGATACCGAGAGGAGCGGGCGAAGGGCGCCGACCTCGATCTTGCGCTGCGGCGCACGATGCAGACCGCCGGGCGCACCGTCGGGTTCAGCGCGGTGACGGTTGCCGTGTCGCTGGCGGCCTTGCTCGTCTTCCCGATGACATACCTGCGGTCGTACGCCTACGCCGGCATCATCGTGGTTTCCATCGCGGCGTTGGCTTCCGTCATCGTCCTGCCTGCGCTCATCGCCGTCCTTGGCGACCGGTTGGTTCCGAAGCGGGTCCGTCAACAGGAGGGCGAAGGCGTGTGGGGCCGTCAGGCCCGCCGCGTGATGCGCCGCCCAGTGATCGTGACTGTGTCGGTGACTGCCGTACTGCTCGTGCTCGGGCTGCCCTTCCTCCACCTGCAGTTCGGTCTTATCGACGATCGCGTGATCCCTGCTCGGCTGAGCTCGCGTGCCGTCAACGACGCGATCAGGGAGAACTTCACCACGCTCGAAGCTGACGCCATTGCCGTTGTCGTGCCGGGACTTCCCGGTGACTCCGAGGCGTCGCGCTCGGAGATTCGCAAGATCGCCAAGCAACTCGCGCTGGTGGAGAACGTGAACCGTGTCGACTCCGTTGTCGGCCACTACCTCGTCACGGCGCTCTCCAGTCCGGATCTGACGACGGAGCGGTTCGAGACGGCCGGCTCGACGTGGTTCTCCATCGTTCCGTATGACGTTGCGATCTCGCCGACGAGCGAGCAGATCGTCCGCACCGTGCGGGCGATGGACCTCGGTCGACCGGTTCTCGTCACCGGCGCGACGGCCCGCCTCGTCGATACGAAGGATGCCGTGACGGATCGTCTCCCGTATGCGCTGTTGGCCATCGCGCTGGTCACCTTCGTCGTCTTGTTCGCGCTGCTCGGCAGCGTCGTGGTGCCGTTGAAGGCCATCGCTATGAACTTCCTGAGCCTGACAGCGGCATTTGGGGCGATGGTGTGGATTTTCCAAGACGGTCACTTCGCGTCGTTCTTCGGTGTCACGGCGACCGGTGCCATCGACGTGTTCACACCCATCCTGATGTTCTGCGTGGCCTTTGGATTGTCGATGGACTACGAGGTCTTCCTGTTGAGCCGCATCAAGGAGGATTACGACCTCACGGGCGACAACACCCACGCCATCGCCTCCGGTCTGGACAAGACGGGTCGTCTCGTGACCTCAGCGGCCGCACTGTTGGCGATCGTGTTCCTCACATTCATGACGTCGTCCGTGTCCGTCGTGAAGATGATCGGACTCGGGTTGATGTTGGCCGTCCTCGTCGATGCGTTCGTGATCAGGGCCACGCTCGTGCCAGCGGTGATGCGTCTTGCGGGTCGATCGAACTGGTGGGCCCCTCGTCCGCTGAAGTGGCTCCATCTGCGGTTCGGTATCTGGGAGCGCGAACCATCCGAGGAGATGGATCGGCTCCGTGCATCTGCTGCGACTGCGACCGCGACTGCGCCTGCGTCGTCGAGCACATCGTCCGCGCCGGAGCCATGACCGATCAGAGCGGGAGCCTCATCGGCGCGCTCCTGCAGTGGCTCTCCCCGGACGAAGTTGCGGAGGTTGTCACCCATGGATTCCGTCGGCCCCTCGACAACGGCGTCGTGATCCTTCACGAAGGGGCAGTCGTCGAAGCGTTCCATCTCATCGAGACCGGCCACGCCGAGGTCACCGTCAAAGATCCGCACGGCGAAACCCGTGTCCTGGCGACGCTTGGGCCGGGTGATGCCATCGGCGAGATGGGTCTGCTGACGGACCAACGAGCGAGCGCCACGGTGACGGCCGTGACCTCGATGGAGCTTGTCTCGTATGGCCATGCGGAGATCGAGCGCGTGCTCGCGGCCTACCCCGCCGTGGAGCGAGCGCTCGGCCGGGTGGTGGCGCAGCGTCTGGCCCGTTCGCAGCGCCGGTTCGTCGGGCACGACACGCGACTCGTCCATCTCGTGTCAGGTCAGTCGACGGATCGACATCTGGCCGCCCTCGCCGCCAGCGCGGCGTGGTACGTCCGCCGGCCGGTCCTCGCCGTGAAAGGCGGCGGCACGGACACGCACGCCGATGTCGTGCGCCGCTGCCTCACTGGCTCGCTCGCGCCACACGGGCTCGTGATGTCTGTCGACGCATCCGTGCTGGCGTCGCTTTCCGAGCTGGCGGCAGACTTGGCCGGGGAGGTGGCAGCATTGATCGCCCTTGTCCCGTCGGCGATGTCGGGGATGTCGGGGATGACCTCGAACCTTGCGGCCACCATTGCCGATCTGCCGCCGATGGAGCCGACCAGGGAAGACATCGAGGCGATCGCCCAAGGTACGCTCCCGCCCGTCTCGCGCTACGGCGTTGTGCTCGGTCGGGCCGGGCGACTCGTCGTCGGCCGGCGGGTCGGGGTCGCGTTCGGGGCGGGGAGTGCTCGGGGCTTCGCCCACGCAGGCGTCGTCGACGTCCTGCGGGGGGCCGGTGTGCCCATCGACGCCGTGGCCGGCACGAGCATTGGTTCGATCGCCGCCGGCCTCGTCGCGGTCGGCCGCGATGGCGACGCCATCCTCGAGCTGATGGAGCGGGCTGGCCGTCTCGTCATTCGTCCGCACGTGTCCAAGTCGTCGCTTTTTTCGATGCGCCATCTCGCGCGGTACTTCCGGGAGCAAGGCGGGGATCAACGAATAGAGACGCTGGACATCCCGACGGCGATCGTGGCCGCCGATCTCGACACCGGAGAGGAGGTGGTGTTCCGCCGTGGGCTGTTGACTGCCGCCGTGATGGCCAGCATCGCCATCCCCGGTGTCTACCCGCCCCAGCACGTCTCGGGTCGGCGGCTCATCGACGGGGCGTTCGTGAATCCGGTGCCGGCCGACGTCGTGCGGACGCTCGGTGCCGATGTGGTCATTGCCGTGAAGCTCAACCCTCGGGCGCGTGGCCGGGTGGAACTGACAGCGGTGCCCACGTCCGGCCCGCTGCCATGGGCGCCGCAGGTGATGCTGCGTTCGGTCGACATGATGTCGAACGCCGTGGCCCGGTCCCTGCCGGCTCATGCTTCTGTGGTGATCGAGCCGACGTTTGCCGGGGCGGGCGGAACCCTCGCGGACTTCCGTAAGGGAGGCGCCAGGTTCCGCGCTCTTGGCCGGGATGCGGCAGAGGCGGCCCTGGAAGACCTGGGCCGCCATCTCGCATGGATCGTTCCCACCGGGTGACCGCCGGACCCGGGGGGCTACCGGCCTCTGGGGGTGTGTCCCGACCCGTTCGGGAACAGGACCCATCATCGGCGTCGCACCTGAGAGCCGCCGATGGTGAACCTCGGAGTTCGCTGAGAGATTTCATCGCACGCCTGCGGTCGTGGGGCTGAGGACCGTGTGCTCGTAGCCTGCTGATGTGCCCAGCGAGCCCGCGCCCGACCAGGTGCCCAACCGGATCATGTCTGCCGATCAACTGACGGTGCTGGGCGGCACGGTGCGCCACCCGATTGACCACGTCGAGTGCTTCCCGGCGCCAGCTCACATTCGGGTCGTGCGCTTCACCAACGACGAACTGGCATCGATGTGCCCGGTCACCGAACAGCCGGACCTGTCCCGCGTCGTTATCGAGTACGAGCCGGACCGCCGCTGTGTCGAGTCGAAGTCGCTGAAGCTGTACCTGTGGGGATTTCGCGATCGGGCCGTATTCGCCGAAACGCTCGCCGGTGAGATAGCCGCCGAAATCATGACGTCGGCCGAACCCCTTCGCGTCCGGGTGACCCTCACGCAGCGCCCACGTGGAGGTATCGAGGTAGAGGTAGTGGCCGAACTCACCCGGTGAGCGCGGGGAGGGCCAGGAGTAACGCCTGAATGAGCAGGGGTTCGTTCGGGTTGCGCTCGAGGGCCTCGAGAGCATGATGGATGCGCGCCACGGCCTCAGCGTCGTCGAGGGCGCGCCGCCCGGCGACACCTTCGACGAGGCGGTCGCGATACACGCTGGCCATCGTGGCGAGCCCGGACCGGATCTCGTCCGTGCGGTGGCGGCGCATCTCCCGCTTGTGGCGATCCTCCATCGGCTTGCGGCCAGCACCGCGCTCGCCCATCTGAGCGATGCGGGCCTCGAGGTCGACGAGTTCGCGCGCATGGCGGACCTTGAGAGGTTCGGCAGCCGCGTCGATCATGCCCAGCAATTCGTCGGCCAGCGCCGTCACTCGAGTGCCAGTGCCGTCGAGGCGGCCGGGGACCGAAGCGAACGCCGACCGGCGCTCCGACAGTTTCGGATCCGTGGCGAGCAGTCGTGCACGTTCCAGATCGCCGCCAGCGGCTGCTGCGGCCTCCCGAGCGGCGGCCACCGGGATTCCCTCGATCACGAGAGCGGCGGCCACGACATCGGTGGACAGGGCCCGGAATGGTACGCGGACACACCGGGATGCGATGGTGACGAGGTCCGCCACGAGTTGATCGGCGAGCACGCAGAACACGGTGCTGGGTGGTGGTTCCTCGATGGTCTTGAGGAGCTTGGCGGCGACCTGGGGCGCCAGGAGGTGGAACTCGTCGAGGATGAACACCTTGCGCGAACTCTCGATGGGGGCGAGCGCGGCCTTCCGCACGATCTCGTCAGCCTGGTCGGTGCTGATCGCCGCGCCGGCCCGCTCGATCTCGGTCACGTCGGGATGTTCGCCGTGCAATGCCAGCGTGCAGTCCCGGCACACCCCGCACTCACCATTTCGGCACAACAGGGCGGCGGCGAACACTCTCGCCGTCCGGCGCTTTCCCGCTCCGGTCGGGCCGAGGAACAGGTAGGCGTGAACGGGGTGAGTCACCGCGTGGCGCAACAGGTTGACCGCATCGCTTTGCCCGATCACGCCGTCCCACAGCTCAGAAGTGGCCATCGTGTGCCTACAGCCCGAGTCGTTGCTCGACGGCGGCGCGGATGGCGTCGCGGACGAGCTTGGCGGAGCGGTTGCCGTCGATCACGACCCAGTGTTGGGTGTCACGAGCCGCCATCTCGGTAAAGCCGCAACGTACCCGCTCGTGGAAGCTCGGCGACTCGCGTTCGAAACGGTCGAGCGTGCGCGTCCGCAGTCGTTCGGCCAACCTCGCAGGATCGACCTCGATGAGGATCGCGAGGTCCGGCCACCGGCCGCGCACGGCCCAGTCGTTGATGTGCCGGATTTCGTCGAGTGGGAGCGATCGGCCGTATCCCTGGTACGCGAGCGTGGAGTAGATGCTGCGATCCGAAACGACGTGGAGCCCAGCGGCGAGGGCCGGCTCCACGACCTCGGCGAGGTGCTGAGCACGGTCGGCGGCGTTCAGGAGCGCCTCGGCGCGATGGTCCAATTCGGTGTGGTCAGGATCGAGGACGATGGCGCGGATGAACTGACCGATCGGTGTCCCACCCTGCTCGCGGGTGAGCACGGCGTCGAGGTCGGCGGCCAGCCAGGCAGCCTGCGTGGACTTCCCGCAGCCTTCGGCCCCTTCCAATGCGATGTACCGGGCGGTGCTGGCCATGGTGCCGCGCACGCTACCGCTCAGGCCCGGGGCCCGGCCTTCTTGGCAGCACTCTTCGTCGCCGTCTTCTTGGCCGTCGCCTTCTTGGGAGCGGCTTTTTTGGCGCCGGCCTTCTTCGAAGCGGCTTTCTTGGGAGCGGCTCTCTTGGCGCCACGCCTCGCGGGTAGGTCACCCTTGAGCAGCATCGCTTCGCGACGGGCGGCGAGCAGTTCGTAGGCCCGCTCGGGAGTCATGGCCTCGATGCGGTCGCCCTTGCTGATGGAGGCATGGGTCTCTCCATCGGTGACGTACGTGCCGAACTTGCCGTCCTTGGCCGTGACGTTCTTCCCGCTCGTCGGATCCGCGCCGAAGTCACGCAGCGGCGGCTTGGCCACCCCGCCACCCCGTCCTCGGAACGTCTTCGGAGCGGCGAGGAGCACAAGTGCCTCGGCCAGCGTCACGGTGAGTAGGCGCTCCTCGTTGTCGAGCGACCGGTACTCGGTGCCCTTTTGCACATACGGCCCGAACTTCCCGTTGTTCGTCACGATCTCGGCGTTGTCCCGAGGGTCGTGGCCGAGCGAGCGCGGCAGCGACAGCAGTTCCGTGGCCTGTTCCACGGTCATCCGCTCGAGCGTCATGGTCTTGAACAGCGACGCCATTTTCGGCTTGTCGAACCCGGGCGGAAGCGCATCCGGCTCACCCCATTGGACGTAGGGCCCGAACCGGCCGTTCTTGGCGAAGACCGGGAGGCCGTCCAAGAAGCCGATCGGCTCGTCGGACTTAGGGGCGGCGAGCAGCTTCAGCGCCACCTCCACCGTGAGTTCGTCGGGAGCGAGGTCGTCCGGGACGCTGGCGGTGTCGTCGCCACGCTTCACGTAAGGGCCGAACTTGCCCGGCTTCACCACGATTTCCTCGCCCGTCTCGGGATCCGGTCCGAGGGGGAACGTGTTGATCTCGGCGGCATCGATGTCGTCGAGGTTGGCTTCGACGAGCCGTTTCAAGCCAGGGGCATCGCCGAAATAGAAGCGGGTCAGCCACTCCTTCTTGCCGAGTTCGTCGCGGGCGATGGAGTCGAGGTCGTCCTCCAACTCCGCGGTGAACGCGTAGTCGACGAGAGTGCCGAAGTGGGAAGCGAGGAGGTTCACCACCGCAAACGCGGTCCACGTCGGGACGAGCGCTTGGCCTTTCTTCCACACATACCCGCGATCGAGGATGGTCTGGATGATGGACGCCCACGTGGAGGGACGGCCGATGCCCAACTCCTCCAACTTCTTCACGAGGCTGGCCTCGGTGTAACGGGCGGGTGGGCTCGTGGCGTGGCCGTTCGCGGTGATGGATCGCACCGGCACGATGTCGCCGTTGGCAAGCCGAGGGAGCAGGGCCTCGGCGTCGTCGCCGGTGGCCTCGCCTTCGTCGGCGCTCTCGACATAGACGGCTCGGTAGCCGGTGAACGTGATGGTGGTCCCTGACGCGGCGAACTCGCAGTCCGTGGCCGCTGGCTGACCGGCCTCGCGGGCGGGCACCGACAGCCGAACCGAGACGGTGGTGCCGGTGGCATCGGCCATCTGCGAGGCCAGCGTTCGCTGCCAGATGAGCCGGTACAGCGCCAATTCCTGGCTGTTCAACTCGTTCGCCACCTGGTCAGGCGGGCGGAGGGGCGTGGTCGGGCGGATCGCCTCGTGGGCCTCCTGGGCGTTCTTCACCTTGTTGGCGTAGTGGCGAGGAGGCTGGGCGAGATAGGTGCTCCCGTAGGTGTGTTGCACCTCACTGCGCACCGCCGCCAACGCCTCGGCCGACAGCGACACGTTGTCGGTACGCATGTACGTGATGAAGCCGCGCTCGTAGAGGCCCTGAGCGAGTCGCATGACCTGGGCGGCGGAGAGCCTGAGCTTGCGTCCGCCCTCTTGCTGCAGCGTCGAGGTCATGAACGGCGGTTTGGGGGAGGATCGGTAGGGCTTGTCCTCGACACGACGCACGGTGAAGGTCTGGCCCTCGAGCGCGTCGACGAGGCCCTCGGCCCGCGGCTGATCGACCACCACGACGCCCCGCTTCGGCTGGCCGGTGGACTCGAAGTCCTTGCCGCTCGCCACCTTCGAACCGTCGAGGGCGACGAGCGTGGCGGTGAAGGCCGGGCTGGTGGCAGTGAGCACGTCGATGCCCCAATAGCCGGCGCTCACGAAGGCCCGGCGTTCCTGCTCGCGCTCCACGATGAGGCGGACGGCGGGCGACTGGACCCGGCCCGCCGACAGGCCCCGGTTCACCTTGCGCCACAGGACCGGGGATACCTCGTAGCCGTACAGCCGATCGAGGATGCGCCGCGTTTCGGCGGCATCGACAAGCCCATAGTCCAGGCCGCGTGGGTTGGCGACCGCGTGGTCGATGGCCGCTTTCGTGATCTCGTGGAACACCATCCGTTTCACGGGTACCTTCGGTTTCAGGTACTCGAGGAGGTGCCAGGAGATGGCCTCACCCTCGCGGTCCTCGTCCGTGGCCAGGTAGAGCTCGCTGGCATCCTTCATGGCCGCACGCAACTCTTTGATGACCTGCCGGCCTCGCTCGGTGAGTTCGTACGTCGGCTTGAAACCGTTGTCGACATCGACAGCCAATCCCTTGGATGGCAGATCGGCGACGTGGCCGACGGAGGCGCGCACGTCGAACGCACTGCCGAGGAACTTCGCAATGGTTTTGGCCTTCGCTGGGGACTCAACGACGACGAGTGGACGTGCCATGTAGGGCCATTCGCTAGAGCCGGGAAGGGTCCCGTGTCAAGGCGCTTGCTGTGAACGACGTCAGCGTAGGGCGCTCGGCTCGTTCTCCAGCAGTGCCGCCGCTTCGGAGTCGAGGTCGTGGTGCTTGCCTTCGACGTGGACGCGGGGCAGCCATTGGAGCCAACGTGGGAGCCACCAGTTGCGGTCACCGAGGAGTTCCATGGTGGCCGGTACGAGCACCATGCGGACGATGGTGGCGTCGACCAAGACGGCGAACGCCATGCCAAGACCGAACAGCTTTAACTGCCGGTCGTCGCCGATCACGAAGCTGCCGAACACGCACACCATGATGAGCGCCGCCGCGGTGATGACCCGGGCGGTGAGGGCCAATCCGTCGGCCACGGCGGTGGCGTTGTCACCGGTGCGGTCGTACTCCTCCTTCATACGAGAGAGTAGGAACACCTCGTAGTCCATCGACAGGCCGAACACGATGGCGAACAGGAACATCGGTACCCAGGATTCGATGGGACCCGCTCGGTCCAATCCGAACAGCGCCTGGCCCCATCCCCATTGGAAGATGGCGACGATCATGCCGTACGCCGCGCCGATGGAGAGCAGGTTCATCACGACGGCCTTGAGGGGTACGAGCAGGCTGCGGAAGACGACCATGAGCAACAGGAACGACACGACGAGCACGGCGAAGATGATCCACGGGAGGCGGGCACCGAGGTAGTCCGCGAAGTCCACGCTGGCCGCCGGGAAGCCACCGACCCTGGCGTCGAGGCCAGTGGCGGGGAGCACGTCGCTCCGCAAGCGGTGCACGAGTTCGGTCGATGACGCGTCCTGCGGGGCACCGTCCGAGAACAGGGTGATGATCTGGGCATCTGGCCCGAGCGAGCGCGGTGCGGCGGCAAACGCCACGCCTTCGGTCTGGTTGAGGAGGTCGGTGATCCCTTGTGCTTCGGCGTCCGTCAACGTCCCGTCGGCGTCTTGGACCAGTACGAGGAGGGGACCGTTGAAGCCGGGACCGAAGCCGTCCGCCAACAGGTCGTAGGCCTGGCGCACCGTCTCCTTTTCCGGATAGTTGCCGCTGTCACCGAAGCCGAGACGAAGCGAGAGCATTGGGACGGCAAGGAGGACGAGCGGTACGACGCCACACACCAACGCCGTCCACGGGCGGCGCTGCACGAACCGGCTCCACTTGTACCAAAACCCGTCCTCGCGCCGGCGTTGACGGTGGACCGGCACCTGGGCGCGAAGGGCGGGGACCATGAAACTGGCGATGACGAGGATGACCGCGAGGGCCAAGCCCGCCAGGAAGAGCGCCGGCATCCCGAAGATGATCGCCGGGATGGCAGTGGTTACCGGAAGGAGCAGGCCGAGGGCGCCACGCCAGGTGGTGACATCGATGCGCCGTTGCGCCAAGCCAAGCAGAGCGGGAAGAAGCGTGAGCGACGCGATGACCATGGCTAACACCGCCAAGATGCAGGCCGTGGCGACACCGCGAACGAAGCTGAGGTTGACGAGGAAGAGGCCGAGCAACGAGACGATCACGGTGGCCCCGGCGAAGAGGACGGCGCGCCCGGATGTGTCGATGGCGTCGACAGTGGCCGTCTCAGGGTCGTGGCCGGCGGCCAGCCCTTCCCGGTATCGGGTGACGATGAAGAGTGCGTAGTCGATGCCGACCCCGAGCCCGATCATGGCGGCCATGGCTAACGTGAACTCCGGCATCGGCAGGATGTTGCTGGCGAGCGCCACGACGGCGGCCGAGGACATGAGGCCGACGATGGCGGTACCGATCGGTAGCCCCATGGCGAGGACGGAGCCGAACGCCACGACGAGGATGATGATCGCAGCCAGAATTCCGAGCGCCTCGGACGCCGGAAGCTTGAACTTGTAGAAGAGGTCGCCGCCGTACTCGATCCGTAGGCCGGGGACGGCGATCTCGGCATCGAGTGCTCTGATCTCCGTTGCGAGATCTTCCAACTCGGTGAGAGGGCGGTCTCGCAGATCCAACTGGGCGAAGGCGATCGTGCCGTCCCGACCGAGGGCGAACTGCCCTTCCGGGGTGTATGGGCTCGTGACCGTAACGCCGTCGAGCCTCGCCACCTCCGCGAACATGGACTCCATCGCCGCCTGGACCGCGGGGTCGGCGACTCCCTGGGGCGCCGTGAACACGATCTGACCGTTGAATCCGGAATCGTTGGGCGACCGTTCGCCGAGGAAGTCGAAGACCTCCTTCGTCTCGCTGGCCGGCAGGGTGAAGTCCGTCTTGAAGTCGGGGCCGACGGCACCGAACCCGAAGGCCGACAACCCGACGATGGCCACCAGCCAGGCCGTAATGACGGACCAGCGACGGCGGAAACAGAATTGAGCGATGCGGGCGAGCACGTCGGAAGGGTAGGGAAATTGGTGGCGGGTCCGGCTGGCGTGAGCTCCCGTTTGCGCTGGTGGTTGCTGGTCATCCGTCACACCGTGAGCAACGTTGCGTACGACCACCCGGCACGGTCGCCGGTACGGTCGTTGGAGCGATGAATGACGTGTTGGTGAACCTGGGATGGACGGATGCGCTCCGCCACGTCTACGAGCGCCTGGGTGTCATCGAAGCGCCCGCTCGGGTCGCCCGCATCGATCGGGGCTGGAGCACGTTGCTGCCGACCACGAGCGACGGTGAGACGCGGCGAATCCGCAACATTGGTGCGGAGGTGGCGGTCGGGGACTGGGTGGTCCCGTCAGCCGACGCCGAGCGGATCGAGCACGTGCTCGAGCGGACGAGCGCGCTCATCCGGCGTGCTTCTTTTGCGGGGGCGAAAGGCGAGTCCCACACGCTCGCCGCCAACGTCGACACCGTGTGTCTGCTGCACGCGCTCACGTCGCCGCCCAACCCCCGTCGGTTGGAGCGCGAACTCGTACTGGCGTACGACAGCGGGGCCCAGCCGGTGATCCTGCTCACGAAGCTCGATGCCGTCGAGGATGCCGTCGAGGGCACCGCGTCGATGATCGGCGTGGCGCTCGACGTGCCGGTGATCGCCGTGTCGAGTCAGCGCGGCGATGGCGTCGAACGGGTCCGCGCCCTTGCCGAGGGCCACCGCACGATCGCGCTGCTCGGCGCGAGCGGAGTGGGGAAGTCGACGCTCGTCAACCGTCTCGTCGGTCATCAGGTGCAGCTCACGAGTTCCGTTCGTACGGGTGACGATCGCGGCCGCCATACCACGGTCGCGGCAGAGCTTGTCGAACTGCCCGGCAACGGATGGTTGATCGACACGCCGGGGCTGCGAGCGGTCAGCCTGTGGTCGAGCGGGCGCGGTATCGAGCGGGCGTTCGCCGACGTGTTCGAGCTGATGGACCGGTGCCGGTTTCGCGACTGCAAGCACGAGGACGAACCCGGTTGCGCGGTGCAGGAAGCGATCGTTCGGGGTGCGGTGAAGCCGGAACGGCTCGTCAGCCTGAAGCGACTCGTGGCGGAGGAAGCGGCGATCGAGGACGAGCAAAGGGGGCGTGAACGGGCAGAGGATCGCCGCGGCGTACGGAGAAGGCCCCGCCCGTAGTCTGGTGGTAATGCACACACATCGTTCACCTGGCCGGGTCGTGCCGCTCGCGGCGATCGTGTTGCTACTCGCCCTCGTGTCGTGCAACGACAAACCGGCTGACGGTGAAGGCCAGAGCACCAAGAGCACGAAGCGCACGACCGCGCCGCTCGTGCCGTATGAGGTCACCGTTCCGGCGACTGATCCCCCGGCGACTGATCCCCCGGCGACTGATCCGCCGGAGACAGACCCATCGGAGTCGGAGCCGGATGACTCGGATTCGTCGGATGTCCAGACCATTGACCCGATGCCGGGCGACACGGCGACGTTCGACACACGGTCGATCGAGGACCCGTTGTGTGCGGCGGCCCAGGAGATCGTCGATGTCAATGAGAAGTACCAGGATGCATTGGCCAAGGCGGTTGAGGCATCGATGGCCAATCCCGATGCGCTCGTGAAGGCCATGCGCAAGCTCCCGCTCGAGAGCATGCGGAACGCGTACGACGATCTCGCCGCCGAACTTCCGACGACCCTGCGCCGCAAGGTGGCGACGATTCGTGACTTCACGCTGGCCCACGCTGAGGAACTGTCGAAGGTGGAGGATCTCGAGACGTTGAGCGAGTTGATCGCCGAATTCGAGGCAGACCCCGATGCGGCAAAGGTTACGAAGGCCACGTTGGCGGTGTCGGAGCACACCGAGGACGAATGCGGAATCAAGATCTCGGAAGGGCGCTGAGCGCGCGAGGACCTGGCTCGCGCCGGAAGCGTGGCGCGGGTGGGTCGATGTTCCGTACCTTCATCACCGATGGACTTCGCTTTCAGCCAGCGCACCGAGACCTTCCGCACCAAGTTGACCTCGTTCATGGACGAGTGCATTTACCCGAGCGAGGCGATCTACGAACGCCAGCTCGAGGAGGCCGGTAACCCTCACGCTCAGCCAGCGGTGATGGAGGAGCTGAAGAAGGAGGCACGCTCGCGTGGGTTATGGAACCTGTTTCATCCGCACCCGCAGTGGGGGCCAGGGCTGACGAACCTGGAGTACGCGCCCCTGGCCGAGATCATGGGACGGTCACCGATTGCCTCGGAGTCCTGCAATTGCTCGGCCCCGGACACCGGCAACATGGAGGTGCTCACGATGTTCGGAACGCCCGAGCAGCACGACCTATGGCTGCGTCCGTTGCTCGAGGGCGAGATGCGCTCGTCGTACGCGATGACGGAGCCCGACGTGGCGTCGTCGGATGCGACGAATGTGGCGATGCGCATCGAGCGCGACGGTGACTACTACGTGCTGAACGGGAGTAAGTGGTGGATCTCCGGCGCGTCCCACCCGAACTGCAAGATCTTCATCGTGATGGGAAAGACGGACCCCGGCGCGCCACCCCATCGCCAACAGAGTCAGATCCTGGTGCCGATGGACACGCCAGGGCTCACGGTGACGCGGTCACTCCCGACGTTCGGCTACCAGGACCAGGAGGGTCACGTCGAGCTGAGGTTCGACCACGTCCGGGTGCCGGCTTCGAACATGCTGGCGGACGAAGGTGATGGGTTCGCCATCTCCCAGGCCCGTCTCGGTCCGGGCCGCATCCACCACTGCATGCGCTCGATCGGGGCGGCGGAGCGCGCCCTCGAACTGCTGTGCAAGCGGGCGCTGTCAAGGACGACGTTCGGCAAGCGGGTGGCGGAGCGATCGAACATCATGGATTGGATCGCCGAGTCGCGGATCGACATTGAGATGACCCGGCTGCTCACGTTCAAGACGGCGTGGCTGATGGACACCGTCGGTAACAAGGCCGCCGCGGTGGAGATCAGCGCCATCAAGGTGGCGGGGCCGAACATGGCATTGCGCGTGATCGATCGGGCCATTCAGGTCCACGGGGCCATGGGCATGTGCGACGATACGCCACTTCCCCGGATGTGGGTGTGGCAGCGGGCATTGCGCTTCGCTGACGGCCCGGACGAGGTCCACAAAATGACGATCGCCCGACGTGAGCTGCGTCGTCACGATCCCGACTTCCGGGCTGGCTGACGCCTGGCGGCGGTCGGTGCAATCCTCAGCGAAGTTGCGACAGCCGATCGACGACTGTGACGGCGCGGTCGAACCCCGTAAGAGTTAAGCGTTGGCGCAGTGTGGGTGCCGAGCAGACGACGGCGACGTCGCGGCCCGCCTGGCGCGCTCGTCCGGCCGCGCCGAGGATCAGGCCGAGGCCGGCATCGTCCATGACGTGGACTCCGTCGAGGTCCACAACGAGGGTCGTGGCATTGTCGTTGTCGGCAGAACCAGCGGTGGCTCGCATGAGCGCATCGGCCAGCCGTGGGAGCGTGGCGAGGTCGACTTCCCCGCTGAGGTGGTGCACCGAGAACTCGCCGACTGGCATCTGACGTACGACGAGGTCCATGGCGCCTCGCACCGTACCGAACGAGGCGGCCCGCGACAGCGCCGGCCCGGGCCTACCCGCGTCACGGCTCCACCGCCATCGAGGCCGTACCGACGACCGTGACATCGCCGATGAGAGCGCCTACGAGCGGCACGTCGGTGCGGACCAGGTATCGCACCTCGACGCGGACCCGCCCGCCCCCGGCGGAGGTGGACACACCGAGATCGTCGAGCGCGACGGCGGCGTTGGCGGCGCCACTGGCCGCTCCACCGGGGGCGGGCGAGACGGCGGCCGCCCGCGCCCCTTCCCGGGCGGCATGGACCACCGCGAGTTGGGCCCGAATGACGACGAGCATCTGAACACCCGCCAGTAGGAACAACACGAGGAGGGGCAACGTCAGCGCCACCTCGACCGTGGCCTGCCCGCGATCCTCGGTCGGGTCGCGCCGCCGACCCGGGCGCCGCCGACGAGCCGACGACGTCATCAGAACGAGCCGGTGATCGAGTCGATCACGCGGTTCAGCAGGCCGCCGATCTTGCCCGCTCCCCCGCCGGTGGCCCAGCCGATGAGGATGAGCGCCACCATGGCGGCCCCGAGCAGCACGAGGGCGTACTCGGCGGTCGCCTGCCCCCGATCGGAGTGTGTGGTGGTCCACCAGATGTGGAGACGAGTGACAAGGCGGTTCATGGTGGACCTCCGGAGAGTGAGAGCGATGAGAAGGCCCCAGCCAAGAGGGGGGCGATGGTGAGCAGCACGAATGACGGGAGCGTGCAGCACACGAGGGGGAAGCTGAGCCGTACTGGGAGTTGGCGGGCCTCGGCCTCGGCCTGGCGTCGGCGAGCGGCTCGGCCTTCGTCGGCGAGCCGTTCGAGCGTGGGCCCGAGCGGGTGTCCGTAGCGCTCGGCGGAGGACAACGCGTGGACGATGCCGCCGCCGGGGGCCCCGACGGCGATGACGAGTTCGTCGAGGGCGTCGACGAAGCGAATGCCGCGTTGACGGGCGTCCTCTACGGCGGCAAAGCCCGGCCGCCACGAGGGTGGGGCGCGCTGAGCCAGCATCCCGATCGACTGCATCGGTGTCAGCCCGGATCGGATCAGGACGACGAGCAGATCGATGGTGTCGGCCAGGTCGGAGACCACGGCTCGCGTCGCCGCCTTGCGTGTCCGCATGGTTCGCCACCGGGGTGCCAGGACGAGAAGAAACACGAGTACCGCGATGGCCGGTAGCACCCCGGCGCCGATGGCTACGACGAGGGCTACGACGATGGCGAAGAGACCGCTCCCGACCGACCGGCCGATGACTGGGCGACGAGTCCTGCGAGCGACTGCCCGGTCGTAGCGAGCGGCAGACCGCGGGCTGACTCGCCGAGTTGGGGGACGGGCGAGCCGGGACCCACCCCACACCACGAGCGCGACCAGTGCCGGAATCAGGCCGGCCAAGACCGTGGTCATGGTCGCCCCCGGATGATGAGGCGCATCCAGGCCCATCCGGCGAGGTTGAGTGTGAGTCCGACGCCCAGGCACGCCCACCCGAGAGGTGAGCCGGCGAGAAAGCGGGCCACCCTGCGATCGGTACTCGCCGTCCATACGGCGAAGCCGATCGGCAGGAGTGTGAGGACAAGGGCGGACAGCCGGGCCTGGGCTGATTGGACGGCTCGTTCGGCAATGACGGCTCGGCGCTCGCGCACGGCCGATGCCGCACGGTCGAGGCTCGCCGCGGTGGCTCCACCGTGGCGGGCGGCCAGTTCGAGCACTGCCAGCCCCAATGCCGGTTCCGGACTCGGTGGGGGTGGCCGCCGCCGAGGAGATCGACGTTGAGGGGGCACCAGGCTGGTGCCTGGGTTGGCGATGGCCAGGGCGTCGCCCAGCGAGGCCCCGAGCCGGTGATCCACCAAGCATGTGCCCAACAGCGCCGCGAACGGCCGAGCGCGTCGCGCCGGGCCCAGGCCCTCGATGGCCGTCGTGAGCGTGGAACCAGCGGCGGTGGACCGCGCCAGGTCGTCCAATGTCGGTGCGACGTCGTCGGCCAGGCAAGCCCGCCGTTCCAGCCGGGCGACGAGTTGGCCCGGCACCCTGACGAGGAGCCGTCGGCCCCGAGGCGTTGGCGGTGACAGCCGCGCCGTGATCCGTCCGGTCCACCACAGGCGGGTCGCGACGTGATGCACCACGATGCCAAGCACTGCGGCCACGGGTATCCACCATCCCTTCATGGCCGCTCCGCCGTTTCTGGTGTCCGCTGGCGGCTGGGTACCCGCACGACGTGATCGCCCGTGACGAGGCGTTCGACAAGCGCGCCGCTCCCTCCTGGACGGGCCACTTCCACCACCTCGACGATGCGGCGACGACCATCACCCAGCCGGGCGACGTGTACGACGACGTCGATGGATGAGCGCACCTGTTCGACGACCGAGTCCAGCGGTTGGCCGGACGCGCCCTGCAGCGCGAGCGAGGCGATACGACGGACCGCGTCCTGCGGACTGTTGGCATGAACGGTGGACAGCGAGCCGTCATGACCGGTGTTCAGAGCCTGGATCATGTCGAACGCTTCGGCGCCACGGACCTCGCCAACGACGAGCCGGTCCGGCCGCAGCCGCAGCGCGGCGCGTACGAGATCTCTGACGGTGATCTCGCCGACGCCATCCGGTGTCGCCCGCCTCGCCTCCAGCCGTACCACGTGGTCGGAGTGAAGGCGGAGTTCCGCCGTGTCCTCGATGGTGATCACCCGTTCGCGCGGAGGCAGCAACCCTGCGAGCGCGTTGAGGAGGGTGGTTTTCCCGGACGACGTCGCGCCTGAGACAACGATGTTGCACTTACTGGCGACGAGGTCGCGTAGCAGCCCAGCGACATCGGGCGACGCGAACGCGCTCAGGGGGATGTCGTGCAACGCGAAACGGCGGATGGAGGCACACGTCCCATCGACAGCGAGAGGCGCCATGACCGCGCACAGCCGGGCCCCGTCAGCGAGTCGGGCATCGACGATGGGTGAGGTGCGATCGAATCGAAGGCCGAGCGGGCCGATGATCCGCTCGACGAGGGTGTCGATTTCACCGGTGGCCAGTGTGGCGACGTGCTCCATGCGGCCATGGCGGTCCACCCATACGTCGCGCCCGGCGTTGACGGCGACCTCGGTGACGGCTTCGTCGGCCAGAAACGGTTCGAGTGCACCGAGACCGGTGAGCCGGGCGAGGATCTGCTGACGTACCCCACGGCGCTGTGCCACCGGCAGCAGTGGCGCCGTCGCGTCGAGATGGTGGTCGACGGCGACCGCGAGGCCGCCAGGGGCGTCGCGTGATTCCTGGGCGGCGGTCGGACGCTCGGCGCGGACGAGCGCGCACACTTCGTCGATGAGCACCCGGGATGTCACGCCGCCCATGCCAGCCCCCCGAGCGATGCCCTCAACGAGCGGGGCATACGCCCCGCGAGGAGGCCGGCGTCGATGGCGCGGGCGACCGCGGGATCCCACTCCACTTCCGCCACGACGCTCACCCCGACGGCGTGCTCGACATCGGCGCGCCGCAGTGCCCGACCCGGCTCGGCGACGAGCACGATGCCACTCGGTGGCCGGCTCAGCGCGGCGGCGCGCCGAAGGGCGAGGTAGCAGGCCCGTACGACCAGGATGTCGTGGCTGGCCCGCTCCCGCAGCGGTTCTGGAGGGGGCCCCGTGCCGGCGTCGACGATGGTGATGCGGGGGTGGTCTGACAAGGCGACCGCGAGGGTGTGCCACCGGGCGGCCGACGGCGAGGTGCGGTCGCCAGCCGGGAGGAGAGCCAACCCGTCGGCCACGGGGATCTGCAGTCGGGCGATGGCGTCGTGCCCGACGCTCGGGGGCGCCGCCAACCAATCACCGACACCCGGCCCGCTCGGTTCGGGGGCGCCGAGTGCGGCGGGTCCGTCACCGGCGAGGTCGACGAGCCATGCATCTCCGAAGCGTTCGGCGGCGAGCAAGGCCAACGCCGCCGCGACGACCGTCGTCCCGCTGCCTCCCTTGACCGACCAGCATGTGATGAGCATGACAACCACCTCCGAGCGCGGCTCAACGAGCCATCAGACGGGGAAGTCGGTGTCATCGGGACGCTACAGGAGGGGTGTGGCGGCGACAACGTCGAGCCGCGGAGCTTGGCGGGTGTGGCTTACGAGTCCCGCAGCTTCTTGGCGGCGAAGCCGACCAAGCCAAGAAGGATGATGAGCATGAGGAGTCGCTTCTTCACGAGGTCGAACCTACCTCAACCCGATATGGTGCGCGTGCGGCTTCCCACGTCGGGTTGCCGGGGAGGTGTCCGGGCACCTGGTGGGCTCCACCGCCTTCAAAGCGGCTGGAACGAGTGATCCTCGTTCGGCGGGTTCGATTCCCGTCCACCTCCGCTGCTGGGTTCGCGGGCGTTCGCCAACGTCCACAGAACATACTCTGACCAGGACTTTTGTCCGAGGTGCTCAGCCGACGTACGTCCTCGTTCGCGGAGCGTTACTCTCAAAGCGTCGCTATCGGTGGGAGCATCCGAGGGAGGCCCAATGCCTAAGGCACCTCGTGGCAAGCGCGTCGCGGATAAGGCGACGGGCAGTTTCACCGTGGTCGGCAAAGCGCCGAATGGTCAGGCCGAGCCGTATTTCGATCGCACCCGTGCCGTGTGGGTGGCACGGTGGCGGCGCCCAGACGGCAAGGTCGGTCGGCCCACCGGGAAGACGCGAGCGCTCGCTGCGGCCTCGCGCGACCGGCGCGTCGCGGAGTCGCAGGACGACACCCGGCTCGCCCGCTTGTCCGAGGGCTTCCACGCCAAGTCGACGCTCGGCGAGCTCACTTGTTGGTGGCTGGATCACGTTGCCCGGCACCGGGTGCGGGCGACGACCTTCGCGACTTACCGCAAACAACTGTCGCTCGTCGAGGGGGCTACACCACGGTCGGCCAGTCACCACCCGAGAGCGCGCGGTCGAGTGTCTGGATCTTCCGTCTTCACGAACTGCCGGAAGGCGTCGCGGAGCAGCTTGTGATCGTCCTCGAAGTGGGTCCGTTCCATCTGCTCGCTCCCCGGCTCGTCTCGATACGGAGTGTACCGAGATATGAACACCCGTTCATATTCGGCTATTCTGGCGGTGTGACTGCTTCGATCCCTTCGAGCCCGCGACTCGGGCGCCCGGTCGACTCCGATGGCGACGCCACACGGGCGCGTGTCCTCGGCGTCGCGCGAACTGCGTTCGCGGAACTGGGTTACCCCGCAACGACCTACCGGCTGCTGGCCGACCGAGCGGGGCTGGCTCCGTCGGCGATCTACAACTACTTCAGCTCGAAGGCAGAGCTGTACTTGGCCGTCCACAGCGAGGTGCAGTTCGAGACGTACGCCGAGTGGATCCTCCCCGCGATCACCGGTGCTCAAACCTTTGCGTCTCAGCTTGATGCCCTTCTTGCATCGTTCATCGCCATGAATGCGCAAGCGCCAGAGGCGGCGCGCTTCCAAGCGGCGGCGCGGATAGATACGGCACGACATCCTGACTTGTCTGGAGTGAGGGAGGGACTGCCGACCCAGCGTCGGGCACTGTTCACCAGGATGGTCGACCTCGGGATCTCGACGGGCGAGTTGCCGACGGCGGATCGTCCGACAGTCGTTGCGATGCTGGAAGCCCTCACGTTGGGCCTGGTCGAATTGTCGGCCGACCCGGACACACATCGACTCGCCGTGGAGGGATTTCGTCGCTCGATAGCGGCACTCCTCAGCGCACGGAGCGACGCTCAGTGAACTACCGCCACCTGACGATCGACATCGTCGACCGCATCGCCACGGTCACGATGAATCGACCCCACGTCTTGAACGGTCTCCATCCCGAAGCACACGCCGAGATGGAGCGGGTCTGGGGCGAACTCGGTGAGAACGAGGACGTTCGGGTCGCGATCCTGACGGGTGCCGGCCGGGCGTTCAGCGCCGGCGGGGATCTGAAGGACATTCAAGAACGTCTGGCGGTCGATCCCACCGGGGGGTCCGGGATCAGCGCGGCGGC
>JBKJJS010000416.1:0-16121 GCA_046597895.1 Ilumatobacteraceae bacterium | reverse complement strand
AACCGGCCCCCACCAAGCGCGGCCAGCGTGGCGGGCATCGACGCAAGGTGACGGGCCCGTCGTAGTTCGATACGGGCCGTCTTGACTGAACACTTCATCTCGTTCGACAGGCGTGTCGCCGCAGACAGCGACCCGTTCCCGGCCCACACCCGCTGCTTGGCCCACCGGGCCAACCCCGGGGCGACGACTGCACCGAGACGGGCCCGTTGACATTGCAATCCCACCACGAACGAGTGGAGTTCGGTGCCGGGCAAGGTCGCCGGGTCCACACACAGCAGGGCATCGATCGCTGATCTCAGGTCGCCGAGGACGTCTCCCACCCCACACATCGTATCCGAACATATGTACGACGACCACCCATCCAAGAACAAAAACCTCAGTCGGGGTGCGGCACATGGCACGTTCGTCGCGGGAGGGAATGGGCGCTGACGGTGGCAGAGTGTTCGATGGCCACCGGGGTACGGCGGTGAGCAGTTGACCTTTGCGGGCAACTCAGCGGTTCGACTCCGCGCTTGGCCACCAGTTTGTTCGTGCATGCGCCCCGTTGGGGCGGCCGAGGGCACGTGCGTGATCTCGCACACTCTGCGCGTCGGCTCTCGTTCATCCGAGGTCACATGCCTTACGCGATCACGGCTACGCGCGCACCGGCATCGTCGACCTCGCGGTGGCGGTCGCTCTACGCCTCGGCTCCGGCTCCGGCTTCGCATTCGCCCCCATCGTCGAGCGACGTGTGCTCGGGCTCACGCGCCGCGGCATTCCGGTGCTCGCGGTGGCGGCGATCCATGGCGACGAGAGAGGCAGCGTGTGACGGTGAGTGGGTGGAGCAGAGCAAGGGAACGGCGCGGTACAGCGGTCCGTCGGTGGCATCGGAGCCCGAGACTCGAGCGTTGTATGCCTTCATCGAGGACATCCAACCGATCGTGGCCGTGTGGTGGCATCAGACGGGAAACTATGTGGACCACAACACCGGGGGTCGCCGATCTGGGCCTGCTCGACACGTATGCCATTGCGGCGGGGATCAAGGTGACACAGAGGGATACGGGGTAGAAGGTCAGCACCTCGAAGTGGTCGGACAGTTGGAGCAGCGTGCAGTTCGGTCCGATGTAGTGGGTCATCATGACGTGGTCGAGCAATCGGCGTCGATGGGGAACAGGCGAAGCCTTGGCCCACCATCGGAATGCACCGGTGACAAGCGCGGCCATTGGCCTCCCCGTCGGTCGTGAGCCGGAGTAACCTAATGACCTTAGCCTCGATAGGCTCGCAGCCATGGGGCGCCCTGCTGTCATCACTCGCGAGCGTGCGGCGGCTGTGGCGTTACAGATCATCGACGACGAGGGACTCGATGCGCTGAGCCTCGAGCGCATCGCCGCGGAGATGGGCGTCCGGGGGCCTTCCCTCTACCACCACTTCATGGACAAGGCGGAGATCCTCTCCGAGGTGGCGCGACTCGTCCTCGGTGACCTCGACCTCGATCAGCCGACGCAGGACTGGCAGGACTGGTTGGTCCGGGTCTCGCTGACCTTCTATCGACGCGTGCTCGACCACCCCAAGGCGGCGGCCGTGCTCATCCAGTTCATGCCCGATGCTGCGTCGGTGCCCGGCTTCGGTCGAGCGGCGATCATGCTCACCGAGGCCGGTGTCGAGCCGTCGGTGCAGTTGCTGCTCATGGAGGGCTCCGAGAAGATCGTCTGGGGATGGGCCATCCAGCGCGCCACCTCAGCGTTGCAGAGTCAGCGTCGCGTGACGCCCGAGCACGTCGCTCACCGGTGGCCGGAATTGGCGGCCGCAGCGAGAGACAGTCGGTGGAGCGACGAGGATCTGCTCGAGGCGTCGTTGCGGGCGTTCATGAACGGCGTGATGGAGATGGCTCGTCCGTGAGCCGGCCCTGGCCCCGACCTCGGTGTGGGTCCGCTCACGATGGCGAACGCTCGAGCGGGATCGTGTACAAGAAGTAGTCCCTACGCCAGTCGGTGGTGTCTCGCGCCACGTGTGCGCCGAAGGTTCGCTCATTGAGTGGAGTCATCGCCGTGTTGTCTCGGTGGACGGTCGATACGAGGCAAACGGCCCCTGCGTCGCGGGCTCGTCGGACGACCTCAACGCTCCGAAGCCGCGCATTGCGCCAGATGCCGAACTACTCGTGCCGTCAGGCTGCGATCTGCACAGTCGACCACGGGTGCGTCGCAACGGCCCCGTATCTTCACGTTCACGCGCTGTACGACATTGAGCCACTGTGGCCGTCCGCGTAGAGTGGCGGCGTGAGGGTCGCCGCGGGTCGTGGCCGATGGGCGTTGGTCAGCCTGGTGTTCGCGTTGGTGACGTTGGCAGTGCCGGTGGGTGTCGGCCGGGCTGCGGCGACCGACTCGTCGGATCGGCGGCTTACCCGCATCGCACTCATCAAGGACACGCGGCTCCAGACCAAGAGCCTCGGCATCTCACCCGGCGGGATCATCCTCGGCCAGAACATGATGTACCGCCACAACGTGACGGTGTTCGACCAGAACGGGGCCATCGTCAAGGTCATCCCCGACACCGTCGACCTCACGGCGTTCGGGATCCCCGGCAAGACGGGCCTCTACCAGGGGTCGCCGGTGGAGGTGGCGTTCTCACCGAACGGTGCGTATGCCTATGTGTCCAACTACAGGATGTACGGCAAGGGTTACCGCCGCCCCGGCCATGACAAATGCCCGCCCGGCAAATGGGATGAGAGCTTCGTCTTCCGTATCGACCTGGCGACGCTGGAGATCGATCAGGTCATCTCGGTGGGCGCCGTTCCGAAGTTCATGGCGGTCACGCCGGACGGCACGCGGTTGCTGGTGTCCAACTGGTGCTCATTCGACGTCTCGGTGATCGATCTCGCCACCACGCAGACCATCACGCGCGTCAAGGTCGGGCGCTTCCCGCGAGGCATCGTCATCACGGCGGATTCGTCGACGGCGTACGTGGCCGTCATGGGTGCCAACAAGATCGTGAAGGTTGATCTCGCCACGTACCAGTTTGTGAAGATTGCGGGGGGAGGGATCACGCCGAGGCACCTCCTGCTCTCGCCCGACGAACAGTTCCTCTACGTCTCCAACAACCTCGAGCACGTGATCCGCAAGGTGAACCTCGCCACTGGTGCCGTGAAGCGGCTCAGGACGGGCCTCCAACCGCGCAGCATGGTCCTGTCCGAGGACGGGGCGAGCCTGTACGTAGTGAACTACGTGAGCGGCACGCTGTCCAAGGTGCGCACGGCTGACTTCGTCGAGGTGCAGAGAGTGAAGACGGGTGGCGTGCACCCCGTTGGCATCACATACGACCCCGTGACCCACCGCGTATGGGTGGCGAACTACAAGGGCAGCATCGCCATCTTTCAGGACTCCTGAAGCGCCTCGAGCGCCGTCGCGTGTAGTCGGCCGTTCGACGAGACTGCGCTGTCGTTCAGGTACGTCCGCTCGCCGTGACGATCCGTGAAGATGCCGCCCGCCTCCTCGACCACCACCTGCACGGCCGCCAGGTCGTACGGCTGCAACCCGATGGCATCGACCGCGATATCCACGGCCCCCTCGGCGACGAGCATGTGCTGCCAGAAGTCACCGAAACCCCTGGCCCGAAAGGCCCGCTGCTGAAGATCGACGAGTCGGTGGGTGAGGCCGACAGCGTCCCAGCCCTCGTTGAATGTGACGCAGACCTGGGCGTCCTCCAGCCGGTCGATGGTCGAGACGCGCAGCCGGCGCTCGCCGACGAATGCTCCCGAGCCCCGGGCCGCCCGCCACCTGCGCCCGAGCGCGGGGGCGGAAACCACGCCTACCAACGGACCCTGCTCCTCGTGGACGAGTGCCACCAACGTCGCCCACACCGGGATGCCCCGCACAAAGTTCGATGTTCCGTCGATGGGGTCGACGATCCACCGCCACGGCGAATCGACGGCCCCCACCACACCGTGTTCCTCGCCGAAGAGTCCGTGGTGGGGGCGGGCGACCGCGAGGTGTGCCCCGATGGCGGCCTCGGCCTCCCTGTCGGCCTCGGTGACTTCGGTGCGGTTCGCCTTCCAGTCCACCGAGAACGACCGGAGTTCGTAGCGGGGCAGGGTAATGGCATCGGCCAGGTCGGCGAGTTCCAGCGCCAGCGCCAGTTCGGGGCCAAGATCGAGCGGCTCGGGTTCGGCAATCATCGGAGCATCATGGCCTCTGCGCGAAGGTGGGGCTGTGCCGATCAGCCGGGAAGCCGCCGAAGCGCTCGATGCCCGCAACCCGATGGCCCACACCCGTGCCCGCTTTGATCTCGCCGAGGGCGTGATCAACCTCGATGGGAACTCGCTCGGTTCCCTTCCGAAGGGGGTGGCGGAACGGATCTTGGTGACCGTTCGCCACGAGTGGGGCGAACGGTTGATCCGCTCATGGGACGAACGGTGGTGGGAATTGCCAGTCGTCGTCGGCGACCGGATCGGCGCGCTCGTCGGGGCGGCGCCCGGCCAGGTCGTGGTCGGCGACTCCACCTCGGTGTGCCTCTACCGGGCTGTTGTCGCCGCCTTGGCACTGAACCCGACGAAGCGTTGGATCGTGTATGACGCGGACGACTTCCCGACAGACCGCTACCTCATCGAGGAGATCGGTCGGGCGGCCGGCAAGGCGGTGGAAGCCGTGCCGAGAGCAAACCTCGTCTCCGCGTTGTGCCGGGACACGGCGGTGCTCGTGGCCTCCCACGTCGACTATCGGACGGGCGACATCGTGGACATGGGAGCGGTGACGGCGGCGTGCCATGACCACGACGCGCTCGTTCTCTGGGACCTCTCCCATTCGGCCGGCGCGCTGCCCGTCGCGCTTGATGCCGATGCTGCCGACCTTGCGGTCGGGTGCACGTACAAGTTTCTCAATGGGGGTCCCGGCTCGCCGGCATTCACCTACGTGGCCCGACGTCACCACTCGGCCGTTGGTAACCCGTTGCCGGGATGGGTGGGTCACGCCGACCCGTTCGCCATGGGGCGGGATTACCGCGGCGCGGATGGGATACGCAGGATGCTCACCGGCACCCCGTCGGTGCTGTCGCTGTCAGCGCTCGACGCCGCCCTCGATGCCTTCGAGGGCATCTCGATGGCTGAACTTCGGTCCGTCAGTACGTCGCTCACCGAACTGTTCATCGCGCTCGTCGACGAGCGGCTCGGATGGCCAGTGCTGTCGCCCCGCGATCCGGGCCGGCGTGGTGGGCACGTCTGCGTCTATCACCCCGCTGCCCGTCGGCTCGTCGACGACCTCGCCGGAGCCGGTGTGATCGCTGACGCCCGAACAGTGGGAACGGAGGGACCCGACCTTCTACGGTTCGGTCTCGCCCCGCTCTACATCCGCCACGTCGACGTGTGGGATGCCGTCGATCGCCTCTGCCGCGTCGCTGCGCGTGCGTAGCGACCACGTCGACGTGAGCCGCTGCACCGTGTTGGCGAGGCCGGCGGCGTCGAGCCCAAGTTGGGCGAGGATGCGATCCGGCTTGGCGTGGGCGAGGAACCGCGTCGGCACGCCCAACACCTCGACGAGGGGTCGCCGCGCCTCGCCGGTCTGGTGACGGGCGATGGCATCGGCCATCGACATCCCGATCCCGCCTTCGCGGATGCCATCCTCGGCCGTCACCACGAAGCGATGGCGGGCGGCGTCGGCGATCATCTCGGGGTCGAGCGGCGCGCAGCACCTCACATCCCATACCGTGGCTTCGATGCCTTCGACACTCAGAAGGTCGGCGGCCTTCAGGGCATTGGCGACAAGCTTTCCGACGGCGAGGATGCAGACCGACCCATCGCCTTCGCGTGCTCGCCTGGCTCGGATACCCACCCCCACCTCGTGCTCGCCCACTTGGCGGGCGGCACCCTTCGGGTAGCGGATGACGACAGGTCCGTCGTCGGCAAGGCCCATGGCGTCGCCCAACATCTGGTGCAACTCCTGGGCCGACGATGGGGCCAGCACCCGCATGCCCGGGACGCGGGCGAGCAGCGCCATGTCAAAAATCCCGTGATGGCTCGGGCCGTCATCGCCCGTGATGCCCGCACGGTCGAGGCAGAATACGACCGGCAGTTTGTGGAGCGCGACGTCGTACACGACCTGGTCCCACGCCCGCGAGAGGAACGTGGAGTAGATCGCCACGATTGGGCGCAGGCCGCCCATCGCCATGCCGGCGGCCGACGTGACGGCGTGCTGCTCCGCGATGCCGACATCGAAGAACCGGTCGGGGAAGCGGGACTCGAATGGGATCAGCCCCGTGGGGCCGGGCATCGCGGCCGTGATGGCGACGATGCGAACGTCGTTCTCGGCCTCCTTCACTATCGCTTCCGCGAACGCCTGGGTGTACCCCGTGAGCACGGCCTTGGGCGGTCCGGTGACGGGATCGAAGACCGGCACATCGTGCAGATGCTTCTCGTCGTCGTCCTCCGCGGGTGGGTAGCCCCGGCCCTTCTGGGTGAGGACGTGCACGACGATGGGTCCTTCGGCGGACAACGAGATGGCGTTGCGGAAGGCCTGCTCGAGTTCGGAAATGTTGTGGCCGTCGACCGGACCCACGTAGCGCACACCGAGCGCTTCGAAGAACGCCGGTGGCTGTAGGAACTCCCTGACCGCGGCCTTGAACGCTTCGACGCCCTTCTCGGCTTGCTCGCCGACGAGTGGCAGATCACGGAGGAACTGCTCGAGGCGGCGCTGGCGGCGCACGTACACGGGGTTGAGGCGGATGGATGCGTACGCGTGCGCGAGGCGGTCGGTGATGCGATCCGGCAGACGCGGGTGCTCCGGCCTGGCCTCGAGCGGAGCGGGATCCCGTCGCGACTCTGTGAGGTTCGAAATGGTCGGGGCGTAGGAGCGGCCGTTGTCGTTGAGGATGATGATGACTCGCCGCTTCGAGTGACCGAGGTTGTTCAGCGCTTCGTACGCCATACCACCCGTCATCGAGCCGTCGCCGATCACTGCGACGATGTGCCGTCGGGGATCGGTGCCACTGTCCCTGGCGACGGCGAGTCCGTACGCGTAGCTCAGCACCGTCGAGGCATGACTGTTCTCGATCCAGTCGTGCTCGCTTTCTGCCCGACTCGGGTAACCAGAGAGGCCGTCGACCTGGCGCAGGCTCGTGAAGCGGGATTGGCGCCCAGTGACGATCTTGTGGATGTACGCCTGGTGCCCCGTGTCCCAGAGGAGCGCATCTCGCGGTGACTCGAACACGCGGTGGAGAGCGAGGGTCAGCTCGACGGCGCCGAGGTTCGAACCAAGGTGTCCGCTCGTCTCGCTGACGGCCTGGACGACGAAGTCCCTGATCTCCTCGGCCAGGTCCGACAGTTCCGCGTACGAGAGCGTACGCAAGTCTTCAGGAGAGCGGATGGCGGAGAGCGTCACGGCCCTACCGACGCTAGCGCCCGGGTCGTGTTCTGACTCGGCACAGTAGGGTCGGCCGCGTGGCGCAACTCTTCGATCTGACGGGCAAGGTTGTCCTGGTCACTGGCGGCAACGGCGGTGTTGGCCTCGGGATGGCGACGGCGATGGCCGAGCACGGGGCCGACGTGGCGATCTGGGGAACGAACGTCGAGAAGAACGAACGGGCCGCCGAGGAACTTCGGGCCACTGGACGACGAGTCCTTGCCTTGCAGTGCGACGTCGGGGATCACGAAGCGGTTGGTCGCGCCATGGACGTCACGGTCGGCGAGTTCGGGCGACTGGACGGCTGCTTCGTGAACGCCGGGGTACCGGGGGCGGGCGTGGCGTTCGTCGACTTCACCTATGAGGAGTGGCGGCGGGTGATGCGAGTAAACCTGGACGGCGCCTTCTCCACTGCGCAGGCCGCCGTGCGAGTGATGAAGGCGCAGTTCGAGCGCGACGGCACCGGTGGATCGATCGTGTTCTCATCCTCCGGATCGGCCGACCAGGGCCAGCAGAAGGGCCAGCACTACGGCGCGTCCAAGGCCGGGATCAACGCCATGATGAAGGCGATCGCCGTGGAACACGCCCGCCATCACATCCGGGCCAACTCGTTGATCATCGGCTGGACCGAGAGCGAGATGACGGCACCGGCCTTCGCGTGGAAAAAGTTCGCCGACAACGTCATGCCGCGCATTCCGATGCGGCGTTGGGGCCGCCCCGCCGATCTCGGCGGAATCGCCGTCTACCTCACGAGCGATGCCAGCGAGTGGCACACCGGCGACATCATCACGGTCGACGGCGGCTATTCCAGCTTCTAGCCCGGGGTGACGGGGGTGGCCTTGCGAACGAGACGGGAGTCGTTCCAGCCATCGAACCGGTGGCCGAGCCAGAAACCGCCGAGCAGCGTGAGCAGGCCGCCGACGCCATCGATCCAGTAGTGATTGCCGGTGACGATGATGCAGAACAGCGTGAGGAACGGGTACACGACGAGCAGTGTTCTGAGCCATCTCCGCCGGGTCAACCGCCATCCCACGAGCGCGCACCAGGCGGCCCATGCGCAGTGCAGGCTCGGCATGGCGGCGTACTGGTTGGACAGTCGTGTCATGGTCCCCGAGTCGAATGACCACAATCCCCCGACCTCGGCCAGCGTGTCGTGGAACCCGAATGTTGGCTCGAACGCCGCAAGCGCCTGCTCTGTACACGGACCGTCACCGCGCCGCTCGATCTGGATACACGCGCCGCCGTACCGACTCGTGCTGTCCAGCAGCCGAGGCGGCATCACGGGGAACAGCGAGAACCCCACGAGGGCGAGTGCCGTCGTGGCCAGGATGCTGTTGCGCCACTTCGTGAACAAGGGCTTCGCCCGACGGAACATCAACACGAACAGGCCGATCGTGACGACGAAGTGGGCGGTGCCGTAGAACACATTCCAGAACCAGATGAACCAGCGGATGTCCAGGAACGCCTGCTGAATCGCCTGTTCGTGGAACAGGCCGACCGCCTTCTCCCAGCGGATCAGCGTCATCGCGTTGTCGAACGCCTGGGTCGGCTGGCCCGTCGAGGTCAGGCGGGCCGATCCGAACTGGTTCCTGGTGGCGGTGTACAGCATGTAGAAGCCCAGAATGAGGAGGGCTTCCTTCCACCAGTACAGGCGCGGCGAGGCCTTGACCTCCACCGGCGCTCGTACCCCCGTATTCACCGGGACAGAGGTTATTCCTCGGCGGGCGTGGTGCGGCAGTACGGTCGGTGATCGCACCAGGGGGTTGTGATGACGACGATCGTGAACGGGCACGCCGGCGAGCAGGCGGTGGCCGCGATGAAGGCGTTCGGGGCCGACGTGATGTTCACCTTGAACGGTGGCCACATCTGGCCGCTCTACGACGCCGCCCGCAATCAGGGCGTTCGAGTCGTCGATACCCGTCACGAGCAAACGGCCACGTTCGCCGCCGAGGGATGGGCCAAGCTCACCCGGCGGCCGGGCTTCGCTGCGCTCACGGCGGGCCCCGGGATTACCAACGGGGTCTCGGCGATCACGACCGCCCATTTCAACGGGGCACCACTCGTCGTGATGGGTGGGCGGGCGCCGGAGCGACGATGGGGATCCGGCTCGCTCCAGGAGCTCGACCACGTCCCGATTCTGGCCTCCGTCACGAAGATGGCGGCCACGGTGAAAGACGCTGGCCAGACGGCCGCGATGGTTCATCGGGCGGCCACGCTGGCGCTCACATCCCACCGAGGGCCGGTGTTCCTGGACTTTCCGCTGGACGTGTTCGGGCCGAGCGAGGGGGCGATGGCGGATGTTGTCATCCCGAGAGGTGCTGATCCGGACCCGGACGAGTTGGCCGCCGTGGCCTCCCTCATCGCCACGGCGCAACGCCCGGCGTTCATCGTCGGAAGCGACGTGTACTGGGACGGCGCCTGGACGGCACTGGCGGCCGCCGTCGAGCATCTCCGCGTTCCGTGCTTCTTCAACGGGCTCGGCCGCGGCACGCTGCCGGCCGACCATGAGTTGGCGTTCCTGCGCACCCGTGGCGTCCTCAAGACCCGAGCGGATCTCGTTGTTGTGATCGGAACGCCACTCGACTTCCGCCTCGGCTTCGGGCGATTCGGCAACGCTCGGGTCGCGCACGTCGTCGACAGCGATGGTCAGCGGGCTGGGCACGTGGACGTGCCGACGGTGGCAGGGGACCTTGTGAAGATCCTCTCAGGGTTGGCGGCCTACCAGGGGCATCACACGGACCACGAGTCATGGGTGGGCGAACTGCGCTCGGCCGAAAAGGCGGCCGTTGCGAAGGATCGGGCATGGCTGGCCACTGCCGACGCGCCGATCAAGCCAGCCCGCATCTATGGCGAACTCTCGAAGCGGCTGGCCCGCGACGCCGTCGTCATCTGCGATGGTGGGGACTTCGCGAGTTACGCCGGGAAGTTCGTCGAAGTGTTCGAGCCCGGATGCTGGCTTGATACCGGCCCCTACGGGTGTCTCGGCAACGGGCCGGGCTACTCGATCGCCGCCCGCATCGCCCGACCGTCGAGTCAGGTCGTGTGTCTGCTCGGCGACGGGGCGGCCGGGTTCAGCCTCATGGACGCCGACACCCTCGTGCGTCACGGATTGCCCGTAGTCATGGTGGTGGGGAACAACGGGATCTGGGGTTTGGAGAAGCATCCGATGCAGGCGATCTACGGATGGGACGTCGCCTGCGACCTCCAAGCCGGGTGCGCCTATGACGGTGTGGTGAAGGCGCTTGGCGGCGCGGGGGAAACGGTGACATCGCCGGATGAGATTGGCCCCGCGCTCGACCGGGCGTTCGCATCGGGTGTTCCGTATCTCGTGAACGTCCTCACTGACCCGATGGATGTGTACCCACGTTCCTCCAACCTGGGCTGACAAGCTCAGCCTGAGCCGGGATCGCCGGATCGTCGGCCCGGTTCCGCGATACTGGTCGCCATGAGCTCCATGCCGCCGCCCCCTCCGCCATCGTCCGAGCCGACCCCGCCGCCCGCCTGGGGCCAGCAGCCAGGCGCCCCGAGCTACGGCCAACCCCCCGCGGCCCCTCCGGCGTACGACCTCGGCGTGGCGACCAAACCACCGCGCCCGAAGGTCCAGATCGGAGGGATCCTCACGATGGTGGGTGGTGTGCTGCTCGTCGTCGGAGCGGTGCTGCCATGGTTGAAGGGCGGGGGCGAGACGGCGAACGGCCTCGATGACTACCTGTATCGGAGCAACGGTGACCTCACGAGTGCGCAGGCGCCCGGCTCGACATGGATCTTCGCCGGGCTCGTCCTCTTCGGTCTCGGACTCGCGCTGTATCTCGCCGGACGCGTCCTCGCCGTCGCCATCATCGCCATCGTCATGGCGGGATTGGCGCTTGTCTTCGTACTCGGCGGATGGGCCATCATCAGCGACGTGAAGGACAGTGGGGACGGGGTCAGCTTCGGAATCGGCGTTCCCGCCGGCACGATCGGGATGGCCCTTACCCTCGTCGGGTCGATCATGGCCACGTCCAAGCGCCGCCGGGTGCGGTAACCCAGCTTTCAGGACAGCGAATTTTCGGACGGGGTACCCTTCGGACATGGCTGTCCAGGGTTTTCACCACGTCGCTTACGCCTGTCGCGATCTCGAGGCGACCCGCCACTTCTACGAGGATCTCATGGGCTTCGCGTTGCTGCACACCGAGGTGGCGGCGTTCAACCCTCCCGATGCGAGTCCGGGCTTCATGCGTCACGTGTTCTTCGATATCGGTGAGGGGGAGTCCATCGCCTTCTTCGATGTGCACAACGTCGGTGAGCAGGACGGCTGGAGTTCGGAAGTCTCGACCGGCAACGGGCTGCCGGTCTGGGTGAACCACTGCGCGTTCGCCGCCACCGAGGCACAGCAGCAAGCGACGAAAGCCCGTATGGACGATCACGGCATCAAGCCGCTGATGGAACTCGACCACGGGTGGTGCCACTCCGTGTACTTCCTCGATCCGAACGGAATCATGGTGGAGCTGTGCCGCGACACCCCGGGCCTGCCGACGGATTCGGTGCTGGCCCACGAGCGGCTCACCACGGTGCCGGCGGCGTGAGCTCGCCGTACCCCCACGTTGCCCGCCCGCTCACGATCAACGGCTGTGAGCTCCGTAATCGCATCGTACGAACAGCGCACGCCACCGGGTTCGCCGGTGGGTTCGTGAACGACCGGCTGATCGCCTATCACGAGGCGCGGGCGCGCGGTGGCGTGTCGCTGTCGATTCTCGAGATCGCGTCCGTGCACCCGACCTCGCTCGGCTCGATCAGCGGTTTCCTCGAGCAGGCGATGGACGGGTGGGCGGCCATCGCCGAGCGTTGCCATGCCAGCGGCATGAAGCTGTTCCAGCAGGTCTGGCACGGGGGAGCCCACGCGTTCACGGCCGATGGTGGGCCGTCGTGGGCGCCGTCACCCGTGCCGTCCGTGGTGGACGGCCGGCTGCCGCTGGAGATGTCCGATGTCATGATCGACGAAGTCGTCGAGGGGTTTGCCGCCACGGCACGCCGCTGCCAAGAGGCGGGCCTCGATGGTGTCGAGGTCCACGGCGCGCACGGGTATCTCCTCTGCCAATTCCTGTCGCCGCTCACGAACCGGCGCACCGACGACTACGGCGGTTCGCTCGAGAACCGAATGCGATTGACGGTGCGGGTCATGCAGGCGATTCGTGCCGCCGTGGGCCCCGACTATCCGATCGGTATTCGGCTGGGCACCGAGGCCACGCCCGGGGGGCTGCCCGCCGAGGAAGTCCGAGATGTCGCGGCGGCGCTCGAACGGGAGCGGCTCGTCGATTTCCTCGACATCTCGATGGGCAGCTACTACGGCACGGCATTCTCGAAGTTCATCGGGCCGATGCACGAACCGCACGGCTACGAACTGCCGACATCGACGGTCACCACGCGCGTCGTCGGGGTGCCCACCATCGTCGCTGGTCGATTCACCACACTGCAGCACGCCGAGGACGCCATCGCCCGGGGGGACTCCGACCTCGTCTCGATGGTGCGCGCCACCATGGCGGACCCGAACATCGTGGCCAAGAGCCTCAAGGGAAACGGGTCCGAGGTTCGCCCGTGCATCAGTTGCAACCAGCAATGTGTGGGAGGCCTGTTCGGGCCGGCCCGCGAGATCTCGTGCGTCGTCAACGTGCACGTCGGGCGGGAAGCTGACCCGCTGCCGTTGCCGGTCGTCGTCCCGAAACGAGTCTTGGTCATCGGCGCCGGCCCGGCCGGTCTGATGGCCGCCCGCGCCGCCGCCAAGCGGGGTCACCTCGTCAGCATCTACGACGCCGCGCCTGGACCCGGCGGGCTCGTGAACGTGGCCCGGACGGCGCCTCACCGCCACGACCTCGGCCTCGTCACGGACTGGCTCGCCACCGAGATGGGCCGCTTGGGAGTACTTGTCCACTGGAACCGCACGATGGACGCCGCCGCAGTCCTCGCTGCGAACGCGGACACCGTCGTGGTTGCGACCGGTTCGCGCCCTCGGGTCGATGGGCTGCAGCGTGCCGCACCCGGCATCCGGGTGGAGGGCGTCGATCTGCCCCACGTTGTCGGCCCGGTCGAGGTGCTGCGCGACGGGGCGGGGAACGGCGTTCGTCGAGCGCTGGTGTTCGACGACCTCGGCACGTACCCGGCGATCGGGGTCACCGAACATCTTCTGGAGGCCGGTGTGGCAGTCACGCTGGCCACGAGCCAGCCGATGCTCGGTGCCGAACTCGGCCCTTCGCTGCAGCGGGATCCCGCGGCCCAACGCCTCGGCGGGTACCCGGGCTTCTCGTTCGTGCCACGGGTCGCGCTCACGCGCACCACACCAGGGACGACCGAACTGCGCAACCTCGACAGTGGGACCCTGTGGCAGGTGGCGGCTGACCTCGTCGTGCTCGTGACCGGGTTCAAGCCCGAGCATGCACTCTTCGACGAGTTGCGAGGGCTCCACCCAAACGTCGTGCTCGTTGGCGACGCGTTGGCCCCCGCCTACCTCGGTCACGCCATCGCCACGGGACACCACGCCGGCACCGCGATCTGACTCGCGGTCAGGGCGCCTTTTCCCACCGGCCGCACGCCAGATCGTTGAACGATTCGGCGGGCACGGCGGCCGATGTGCACGACGTGTCGCCGCCGGCGGCTTCCACTCCCCACTGTCCATCCTGCGCCCGCATCACGACGAGTTCGTCCCTGCCGACACTCGGATCGAGTGCCTTCGCGACGACGGTGCCCCACGGGCCGCTGCAGCGCAGGTCGGCGAAGGTGTAGCCCTCATCGGCCGGTCCGATGTCCGTGAGGACCACATTGAGATCGCACTGCGCGAGGACGACCTCCGTCGTGGAGGGTGGAGTCGTGCCGGGAACGTCAGCGGTGGTCGGAGACCCGCCGTTCGGGTTCGGGCTCGTCTCGGACGGGAGCGTGGCGAGCGGTGCCTTGGTCGTTCGCGACGCTGCCGTGGCCGACGGGAACGCCAATGTCTCGCGGGGAAGGGTGACGCCGCCGATCCCGGCACCGGGCGTCGACGGACCCTGACTGCACGCGGCGGCTGCGAGAGTGGCGGCGATGGCGAGGATCAGAAGCCCCGCCGCCGCCGTGTGACGCGGCGGCGGCGGGGTCAACGAGCCTTCTCCAGGAACCGCTCGGCATCGACCATGACCCGGGTGACCCGACCGGTGGCCACCAGCCCGCGAGGGTCGTTGACGGCGACGTGGAACGTGAGACGACGGCCTTCGACCTTCTCGAGCACCGCTTCGGCGACGACCGCAATCCCGACCGCCGTAGGTTGGAGGTGTTCGATCTGGACTCGCATGCCGACCGTCGTCTGCCCGGATGGGACCGCACCGGCGATCGCCTGCACGGCAGCCTCCTCGCACAACGCGACGACCTTGGGGGTGCCGAGTACGGCGACATCGCCCGAGCGCAGGGCGATGGCCGTGTCGGCGTCGGTGACCACGTGGTGGATCTCCGCTCGGGCTCCGCACTCCAGCGACATGAACGAGGAGGCTAGGCGCGGCTGGGTCCAATGTGCGAGCAGTGGCGGGCGGCGGTGGGCACCCCGGGCGCGGCGCTCGTCCCCTAGCCTGGCGGCCATGTCCGACACACTCATCGACCGCGACGTCCTCGCGCGCGTGTTGTCCAGCGCGCTGCGCACCGGCGGGGAATTCGCCGAGGTCTACGCCGAAGACAAGCGCACCACTGCCATGGGCCTCGACGATGGCAAGGTGGAACAGGTCACGAGCGGACGTGACCGCGGTGCCGGGATCCGGGTCGTGAGCGGGGAGACGACCGGGTTCGCCTATACCGCCGACCTCTCCGAGGCGGGCCTCCGGGCGGCGGCGGAGGCGGCGGCCGGGGCAGCCGCGAAGGGTGGCGGGGTCACCCGGGACGTCGGTCTGGTGGAATCGCCTCGGCGCACGGTGAGTCCGGTCGCGGTCTACCCGGACACCATCGCCAAGACGGCCAAGGTCGACTTGCTGCTTCGAGCCAACGAGGCGGCCCGGTCCGCTGGTTCCTCGATCGTGCAGGTGTCGGCTGGTTACGGCGACAGCCGCAAACACGTTCTGATCGCCAACTCTGATGGTCTGTTGGTTGGCGATGAGCAGGTCAGGGTGAACCTGCGGGTCAGCGCGGTGGCGAGCGGCGACACGGGCATGCAGACGGGCTACGAGTCCGTGGGACACACCATCGGCTTTGAGTTGTTCGACGAGTGGGACGTCGAGGACATGGCGCGCCGGGTCGCCCAACAGGCGCTCACGAAGCTCCGGGCGCGGCCAGCGCCGAGTGGTTCGATGCCGGTCGTGATCAAGCGGGGCACGGGCGGGGTGCTGTTCCACGAGGCGTGCGGGCACGGGCTCGAAGCGGATCTCATCGCCAAGGGCGCATCCGTCTACGCCGGTCGCCGTGGCGAACTCGTGGCGTCACCCCTCGTGACGCTCGTGGACGATGGCACCATGACGGGCGAGTGGGGGGCGATCAGCATCGACGACGAGGGGCATCCGAGCCAGCGCAACGTGCTCATCG
Source organism: Ilumatobacteraceae bacterium (assembly GCA_046597895.1). GTDB lineage: Bacteria > Actinomycetota > Acidimicrobiia > Acidimicrobiales > Ilumatobacteraceae > WLJO01. Next base: position 249 of record JBKJJS010000416.1, on the reverse strand, counting down.
AGAACGGCGTGCTCACGGACTACATGTGGGATTTCCTCCGGGCCCGTAAGGAGGGCCGGCCCCAGTCCGGCAATGGCCGCCGGCAGAGCTACATGCACATGCCCATGGTGCGGATGACGAACACCTTCGTGCTTGATGGGCCGGATGACCCGGACGAGATCGTGCGGGCCACCGACCATGGGGTGTACGTGGCCCAACTCGGAGGCGGGCAGGTCGACACGGCCTCCGGTGATTTCGTGTTCGGCATGG
>JBKJJS010000246.1:0-6934 GCA_046597895.1 Ilumatobacteraceae bacterium | reverse complement strand
TAAGACGCTCTGACCGCATCTTGGCCACGACGGCCTCGACCTCGGGATCCGGCCTTTCCTCGAGCCCGAACACCCGCTGCACCACGTCCGTGATGGTGGCCAGCGTGTTCTCGCCCGTCGACAGTTCAAAGACAAGGAAGGCGGTGGTATTGAGGTGATGGACGCGACGCTCGACCGGGTCGTACACGACGAGACCATCCTCCACTTCCGTGATCTCCAGACCCTCGGTCTGGACCGGATTCTTGGTCACGTCCTCGACTCCCATGGCTGGAGCAGGCTAGCAACCGCAGCCTCCGTCACCGCGGGCGTGTGCGCTCGAAGAACCTCCCGCCGACCGGCGAGGCCAAGCATCCGGGCGCGGCCAGGCTCCCCAACGAGAGCGTCGATGGCGTCCGCGAAGGCCGCCGGTTCGTCGGCGATCAAGATGTCGTGCCCGTCACGTAGCCCGAGCCCAGCCGCGCCAAGGGTGGTGCTCACCACGGGGCGGGCCCATCCCATCGCCTCGAGGATCTTGAGCCGAGTTCCGGAACCGATTCTGAGCGGACAGATCACCAGTGTCGCGTCTCGGTAGAACGGCCCGAGGTCGGCGACGGCACCAGGAGTGGACACCGAATCATCTGAGAGGCCTCCGAGCGCCTCGCGGCCGCCGGAGCCCACGACAACGAGACGAACATCGGCCGAGACAAGCGCAAGCACGGCGCCTACAAACCAGCGCAGCCCGTCGACGTTCGGCTCGTACGTGAAGTTGCCGACGAAGGCGACGGCGGGCGGTCGACCATCCCCAGAGGGGGGAGCAGGAGGCGGGACGTCCGTCGGCGGCTGGACGGCGTTCGGCACGACGGCGACCGGACAGCCGAGCACGGCGGTCAGGCGGGTGGCATCGGTTGGTGCCGCCACGCAGACGGCACTCGCGAACGGTACGAGGGCGGCCCGCAGACGTGCCGCGGCCGCCGCCCGGCTCTCGTGGCCGAGTGCACGTAGGACTTCCACCTCGTCGTCGTCGAGGTCCAACACAAATTCGGCTCCGACCGCCCATGCCAGGTCAAGCGCAACAGGGGCCACACCCGCCTTGAACGCCACGACGACATCGGGTCGCCACGGGAGTCGGTCGGCGGCGCGGCGCCCGAGCCAGGGTGGGGCAGCCCGGTTCATGGCCGGCACTGGGTCGGCCGTGGCGAGGATTCTCCGCCACCGCGGGTCCATGGCCAACTCCACCGCCCCGACCGACATCTCATCGGGTGAGGGGACGGAAATTGTGGCGATGCCGGACGGCACCGCCATCCCAGCCACGGGGATCATCAGCACGTGGGTGGGGCCGAGTCGTTCGAGCGCCCTGCGCCACCGCTGCGCCCGCATCGCCGACCCGTTGCCGCTATCGGCCGGCGCAAAGGCGGTCACGAACACCGACCGGAGGGTGCCATGACTCGTCACGCCGTTAGTGTGTCGCGCCGGTGGGCCTTCGGCTTCGGTATGCATGCGAGTCGGACAACTCGGGGTACGCGCTCGCTGGCCGGCGCGCCATCCGGGCCCTCGATACGGCGGGAATCGACGTGCGCTGGGCGTCGCTCGTGAACACGTGGGCGGGGCGGGTCGCTGGCGAGGGCGGCCCCGTCATCCCAGCAGATCTCATCGACCATGTCGACGACGGTGCGTTCGCCGACGTCGGCGTGTACCACTGCCTCCCCGACGCCTGGGGTCGGTTGATCGACGAACTCCCCGCCGATCGACTGGTGGGCCACACGGTGTGGGAGACCGACGAACTGCCGCGGCGTTGGCGAGTCGAGTTGGCGCCGGTGGACGAGATCTGGGTGCCGTGCCAGTGGAACGCCGAGACGTTCCGGGCCGCCGGTATTCCCCAGCCGATCCAAGTGATTCCCCACGTCACGAGCAACGTGCAGCCAACGCCCGTCGACCTCGCCATCCCCTCGGATCACACCGTGTTCTTGGCGCTCGTGGCCTGGGATACCCGCAAGGCGCCCGACCTCACGATCGAGGCATTCCTCCGAGCGTTCGACGCCGACGACCCGGTGACGCTCGTCGTGAAGACCACCCGGATGATCTCGTCGTGGTGGACGACGTCGGCCATTGAGCGGAATACATGGTGGCAGGTCATGGACGTGGTGAAGCGCCACCGCTCGCCGGCAGCGGTCATCCTGCATACCGACGAACTGACCGACCAAGAGGTCGCAGGGCTGATCCACCGCTGCGACTGCTTCCTGTCACTCACTCGAGCGGAAGGGTGGGGGCTCGGAGCCTTCGATGCCGCCACCTTGGGCAAGCCCGTGATCATGACGGGCCATGGAGGCCAACTCGACTTCCTCGGGACCGACCACCCGGGTCTCGTTCCGTTCACGATGGTGACCGCCAACCACCCGAACCAGTCACTGTTCGACGAGCGGATGACGTGGGCCGAGCCCAACCTCGACGCCGCCGTCGAACTGCTGCGCGAAGCCTTCCACGGCGACCGACTGCAACGAGATGCGGCCGCCCGGGCACCGGGGATCCAAGCCCGCTTCAGTGCCGAAGCCGTCGGCGCCATCATGCTCGACGCCTTGTCGTAGGGCCCTGATTCAGTGTGCCAACCGTTGGTGGCGGCCGCTTCCCTGGTCAAGTGCTAGCGGCGCGCGAGTTCCTTGCGGTTCTTGAACTTCGCTTTGCGATAGTCCTTGTGCATGAGGGCGATGAAGTCGATGCTGATGGACTTCGGACATGCCTGCTCGCACTCGCCGTGGTTCGTGCATGAACCGAAATGGTCGTTCATGGTCTCGACCATGTTCTCAACCCGGCTGTAACGCTCGGCCTGGCCCTGCGGCAGCAGGTTCAGGTGCGAGATCTTGGCCCCCGTGAACAGGTGAGCCGCTCCGTTCGGGCAGGCCGCCACACACGCCCCGCAGCCGATGCACTCGGCGGCGTCCATGGCGGCGTCGGCCACCACCTTGGGGATCGGGATGAGGTTGGCATCAGGTGCCCCGCCCGTCGGCGCGGTGATGTAGCCGCCGGATTCGACGATGCGGTCGAACGCCGACCGGTCCACCATGAGATCCTTCAGGATCGGAAATGCCGCCGCCCGGAACGGCTCGACCGTGATGGTGTCGCCGTTCGAGAACTTACGCATGTGCAACTGACACGTCGCCGTGGACTTCTGCGGGCCGTGCGCCTGCCCGTTGATCATCAGCCCACACGTGCCACAAATGCCCTCACGACAATCAGAATCGAACGTGATGGGCTCGGCGCCCTCCGTGAGGAGCCGCTCGTTGACCACATCGAGCAGTTCCAAGAACGACGCCTCGTCGCTCACGGACTCCACCTGGTAGGTCTCGAAGCGACCGGCGACGTTCGGGCCGGCTTGGCGCCAGATCCGGAGGGTGATGTTGGAGATGCGGCTCACTTGTAGCTCCGGACGGCCAGGTGGATGGCTTCGAACTCGAGGGGCTCGACGTTGCGGATGGACTGCATCGGGTCGCCGGTCCACTCCCAGGCGGCCGAGTGGGCGAAGTTCTCGTCGTCGCGCTTGGCCTCGCCGTCGTCGTACTGGTACTCGGCGCGGAAGTGCCCGCCGCAGCTCTCCTCCCGCTCCAACGCGTCGCGGCACAGGAGCATGCCGAGCTCGAAGAAGTCGTCGACCCGACCGGCCTTCTCCAGCGTGATGTTCAGAGCGCCATCACCGGGCACCCGAAGGTCCTTGCGGAACTCCTCATGGAGCGCGGGGATCTCCGAGAGGGCCTTCTCCAAGCTTTCCTTGGTGCGCTCCATCCCGCAGTAGTCCCACATGATCTTGCCGAGTTGGCGGTGGAAGAAGTCCGGCGAGCGCGTCCCCTTCACGTTGAGGAAGCCCTGGAACCGGGCCGACGCCGCCGCCTCGGCCTGCTTGAACGCCTCGTGGTCCACACCGGGCACTGCCTTGTTCAGCATGGGCGCCAGGTAGTTGCCGACAGTCGAGGGGATGACGAAATAGCCATCCGCCAGGCCCTGCATGAGTGCCGACGCCCCGAGACGGTTCGCTCCGTGGTCCGAGAAGTTCGCCTCACCCAACGCGTACACGCCGGGGATGGACGTCATCAGCTCGTAGTCCACCCAGAGCCCGCCCATCGTGTAGTGCACGGCCGGGTAGATGCGCATCGGCATCTCGTAAGGGTTCTCACCAGAGATCCGCTCGTACATCTCGAACAGGTTCCCGTAGCGCTCGCGGACCACCGGTTCGCCGAGGCGGGCGATGGCGCCCGTGAGATCCAGATACACGCCGTTCTTGAGCGGGCCGACACCGCGGCCAGAGTCGACGGATCGCTTGGCGGCCCTCGACGAGATATCCCGCGGTGCCAAGTTGCCGTAGCTCGGGTAGAGCCGCTCGAGGATGTAGTCCCGTTCGGCCTCGGGGATCTGGTGCGCCGGCCGCAGTTCGTCGGGGTTCTCTGGCACCCACACCCGGCCGTCGTTGCGCAGCGACTCCGACATGAGCGTGAGCTTGGATTGCGTCTCATCGGCCTGGGGGATGCACGTCGGGTGGATCTGCGTGTAGCACGGGTTGGCGAAAAACGCCCCCTTGCGGTGCGCTCGCCACGCCGCCGTGACGTTGCAGTTGATGGCGTTCGTGGAGAGGTAGAACACGTTGCCGTAGCCACCGGTGCACAGCAGCACGGCGTGGCCTGCATGGCTGCGTATCTCGCCCGTGACGAGGTCGCGGGTGACGATGCCGGCCGCTCGACCGTCGACGGTGACAACGTCCACCATCTCCACCTTCGTCCACAGCTTGACCCCGCCCATGCCCACCTGGCGGGCGAGCTGCTGGTACGCCCCGAGGAGCAACTGCTGGCCGGTCTGGCCCCTCGCGTAGAACGTGCGCGACACCTGGGCCCCGCCGAACGAGCGGTTGTCGAGTTGGCCACCGTACTCGCGGGCGAACGGTACGCCCTGGGCAACGCACTGGTCGATGATGTTGACGGACACCTCGGCGAGGCGGTGTACGTTCGATTCACGCGAGCGGAAATCCCCACCCTTGACCGTGTCGTAGAACAACCGGTGGACGCTGTCGCCATCGCCCTTGTAGTTCTTGGCGGCGTTGATCCCGCCCTGGGCGGCGATGGAGTGGGCCCGGCGGGGCGAGTCGTGGAACGTGAACGCCTCGACCTCGTAGCCGAGTTCGGCGAGCGTGGCGGCCGCTGAGGCACCGGCCAGACCCGTTCCCACCACGAGCACTTTGAACTTGCGCTTGTTGTTGGGGTTGACGAGCTTGGCGTCCTCCTTGTAGCCGATCCACTTGTCGGCGGCGGGGCCGGGTGGGATCTTCGAGGAGATGCCTTTGGATTCGAGGGTGGGCCACTGGCTCATGATCAGGCCTCCACGATTCCGGCGAGCACGGCGATGGGGAATGCCAGGTTGCCGACCACGATCACGCCGGCGAATCCGGCGGCGATCGCCCGTCGCCACTTGTTGAAGCGGGGATTCGACCACCCCATGGACTGGAACAGGCTCCACACCCCGTGGAAGAGGTGTACCCCGAGCGCCAGGTTGCCGACGATGTAGAGGATCGCTACCGGCCAACGGCTGAGCGAGTTGTCCACGTTGTAATACACCGCGCCCCGGACGAAGTCGCCGCCGTTCAGCGTGCCGGCCGTGAGGTCGAGCAGATGCCAGATCAGGAATACCAGGAAGATGATCCCGGTCCAGCGCATGGTGCGACTGGCGAAGTTCGCCGCCACGTAGTCCCGCTCGGACTGGTACTTCACGGGCCGGGCTTTGCGGTTCATCACCGTGAGCGAATAGGCGGCGTGCAGGTGCAGCAGGATCGCCCCGATGAGCATGAGCCGCATCAGCCATAGCACGACCGTGCGGGGGGCGATGGGCACGAGCAGTTCACGGAGGAACTCGGCGTAGTGGTCGAAGTCCTCCGGACCGAAGAACATCTTGAGGTTGCCCACCATGTGGGAAAAGACGAAGCCGAGCCCGATGATGCCGGTGATGGCCATCACGTACTTCTTGCCGACCGACGTGCTGTAGAGGTCAAGCAGGAAGGGCTTCTTCTTCCTCGGCTGGGTAGCGGTTCCGGTAGCCGGACCGCGTTGGCTGTTGATCGCCTGTGCCATCGGCCGTGGACGGTACTCCGAGTGCAGCGGGTTGCAATAACTCCAGCCGGCAACTCCCGCCGGTTTCTCGGAAGGAACAGACTGTCCTCTACACTCTCGGCCGTTGCATCCGAGGCGTGGTCTTCCTGATCGCGCCCCCACCACCAGCGGAGACCCTTCGTGGCCACCATCCTCGCAGAGGGCAGTTATCAGGTATTCGAGCTCAAGGGCGGCGAATGGGCGGTGCTGTTCCTCTCGGTAGCCGCCGCACTCATTGCCATCGCTGTCGGCTTCTACCTTGTCAGGGCCGTCTTGGCCGCCGATCCCGGCACACCGAAGATGCAGGAGATCGCCCTCGCCATCCAGGTGGGCGCCGCGGCGTACCTGAAGCGCCAGTTCAAGACGATCGCCGTGATCATCATCCCCGTGGCGGCGGTGGTGTTCATCACCTCGACTGCCATCGACAAGCCCGGAGGGGGCGAAGCGCTCAGCTTCACCCAATCAGGCTTGTGGAGAACGGTCGCCTTCGTGCTCGGGTGCCTGGCATCCGGTCTCACCGGTTACATCGGCATGACTCTGGCCACCCGAGGCAACGTGCGCACCGCCGCCGCCGCCAAGACCGGTTCCATGTCCGATGCGCTCACGATCGCCTTCCGTACTGGTGGCGTGGCCGGGATGTTCACGGTCGGCCTCGGCTTACTCGGGGCGACTCTCATCATCATGATCTTCCAGAACACCTCGTCGGTCATCTTGATCGGCTTCGGGTTCGGCGGCTCGCTGCTCGCCCTGTTCCTGCGGGTGGGTGGCGGCATTTTCACCAAGGCGGCTGATGTCGGTGCCGACCTCGTCGGCAAGGTCGAGGCGGGCATTCCCGA
>JBKJJS010000436.1:0-3558 GCA_046597895.1 Ilumatobacteraceae bacterium | reverse complement strand
TAGGAGATCCGGAACATCGTCACCGGGATCCCGTCGATCAGGGCCTCGCGCACTGATCCGTAGGGGAACGCCTCGTTCGACAGGTCGGCGTCGCAGACCGACGCCACCAGGTCTCGCGCCTTCGGGCCCCAGACTCCGATCGTGCACAGCGCGGATGTCACGTCGGTGAACGTGACCGAACCGTCGGCCGGCAGGTACTTGCGGAACCAGTACTGGTCGCGCCCACCGTCGAACGCGCCGGTGATGACGCGGAACCACTCGGTGCCCAAGCGCTGGATGGTGAGGTCGCCGCGGAACCCACCGTGCGGTGTGAGCAGCGGTGTGTAGATGGCCTTGCCGACGGCGACGTCGCAGTTGTTCACGGCGAGGTACTGGACATACGACAACGAGCCGGGGCCCGTGATGTCGAACTCGTTGAACGCCGTGAGGTCCACCATGCCGACGCTCTCGCGCATGGCGAGGTGCTCGGCGTTGATGATGGGCGACCACCAGCGGGCGTCCCACTCGTGCGGTCGGGGCTGGCACTGGCCGGGGTACTTCGCCATCAGCGCGGCGTTGGACTCGTACCACTGTGGCCGCTCCCAGCCGCGGGCGTCGAAGAACACCGCACCGAGTGCCTCTTCGCGTGGGAAGAACGGGCTGCGACGCATGTTGCGCTCGCTCGCCCACTGCTCGCGGGGGTGCACGATGCCGTATGTCTTATTGAAGTGCTCGGCGCAGCGGGCCTCGATGTGGTGCACCGTGCGCTCGTGGGCGTACAGGCGGCTGATGTCCGAGCTGTGCGGATCGCAGAGGTGCGGGTAGCCGTACGTCATCCACTCGGCCACGAGCTTGGCGATGCCGGGCCCCTCCTTGATCCACACGGCGGCGGCCGACCACAGGTTGCGCACCTCGACGGTCTCGCCGAGCACGGGCATGGCGTCGGGCGTGAGCGACAGCAGGCCGTTGATGGCGTAGCGGATCTCGGCGGTCTCCAGGATGTCGCCCATCAGTTCGAGAGCCTGCTCGAGTTGCGGGTCGAAGTCGTCGGCTGTGAACGGCAGCTCGGTGGGTGAGAGGGCCGAGGCCTCGATCGAGGGGATGTCGTCGGGGCGCATGAAGATCGGCCGGTGGGCGTAGGAGCCGACCTCCATCGAGCCGGAGGACTGACGCTCGTAGCAGAACGTGTCCATGTCGCGCACGATCGGGTAGGCCACCTCCTGGCCCGATTCCTGGAGGATGTCGATGGGACCGACATCGGCCATCTGGTGCACGGCTGGCGTGAGCGGGATGGTGGCGCCAGCCATCGCCGCGATGCGCGGGCTCCACACGCCGCAGGCGATCACGACGTGCTCGGCCTCGATGCGGCCCTTGTCGGTGATGACGGCCGTGATCGTGCCGTCGGTCACTTCGAGGCCCAGCACTTCGGTGTTGGCATGCACAGAGAGCGCGCCCGCTTCGATGGCCCGCTCGCGCAGGATGGTGCCGGCGCGCAGCGAGTCGACGCACGACACGCTCGGCGTGTAGAAGCCACCGAGCACCACCTCTTCGTTGATGAATGGCACGAGCACCTTGACCTCGGCGGGCGTGAGTAGGGAGGCGTCGATGCCCCAGGCCTTGGCCGACGTCATGCGCCGGTTGAACTCCTCGAGTCGTTGGGGTTCGCGGGCCACTTCGATACCGCCGCACGTGTTGTTCACGCCGAGCTCGATGTATTGGCGCTGGCTCTCCAGGGTGAGGAACGCCATCTCCTTGTTGTGGTCCGTCGGGAAGATGAAGTTCGAGGCGTGCCCGGTGGAGCCGCCGGGATTCGGGAGCGGGCCCTTGTCGAGCAGGACCATGTCGGTCCAGCCGAGCTCGGCCAAGTGCCCGACCAGGCAGTTGCCGACGATGCCGGCGCCGATGACGACGCACTTGGCGTGGCTGGGGAATTCGCTCACGGTGACGCTCCTCTGGTGAAGTACCGAAGATATATCAGATGGGATAGGGTGCGGGCATCACGACCACGACCACGTCACTCGGCGACCGCGCCTACGAAGAGATCAAACGTTTGATCGTCAGTGTGCAGTTGGCGCCGGGGGCGCCGGTGCGGGAGGAGGACCTCCAGGCCCGCCTCGGCATCGGGCGCACGCCCATCCGCGAGGCGCTGCAACGGCTGGAGCGCGATCAGTTGGTGTCGGTGATCCCGCGGCGCGGCGTGCTCGTCACCCCGATCGATCTCGGCGACCTGGCCCTGCTGTTCGAGAGCCGCACGATCCTGGAGCCCTACGTCCATCGCCTCGCCGCGGTGCGCGGCGACGAACGGCATTGGGATGCCATGCAGCAGGCACTCGACCACGCCGACTCGCTCGGCGCGGACGCGCCGTGGGCCACGTTGCTCGGGGCGGACCGCGTGTGTCACGAACAAGTGTGGGCGGCGTCCTCCAACCACTTCCTCACCCAGACCCTCGAGATGCTCTACACCCAGAGCGAGCGGATGTGGCACCAGTACGTCCGCGACGAGTCGGACCTGCACGCCGCCCTGGCCGAGCACCGGGAGATCCTCGCCACCCTGCGCGCCGGGGACGGCGAGTCGGCGGCGCGCTTGATCGAAGGCCACGTCCGCAGCTTCGAGCGTCAGACCCGCGCCGTGCTCACGGGTCGTCTCCAATCCCCCCTGACGACCTCGGGCTGAACATCTCCGTTCCGCATCGTGGTACTATTCCGCACTGCGAACCTTCCCGTTGACGGCCGCAGGGGTGATCCAATGAGTGATGACGACATCGATCTCAACGCATTGAGCGACGACGACCTCGCGCATCAGATGCACGACGACTTGTACGACGGGTTGGCCGAGGAGATCACCGAGGGCACGAACATCCTTCTCGGCCGAGGCTGGTCGGCGTCGAGGGTGCTCGACGAGGCTCTTGTGGAGGGGATGCGGATCGTCGGCATCGACTTCCGTGACGGCATCTTGTTCGTGCCCGAAGTGTTGCTGTCCGCCAACGCCATGAAGGCCGGCATGGCCATCCTGCGCCCCCTGCTCGCCGAGACCGGCGTGAAGCCGATCGGCAAGGTCGTCATCGGCACCGTGAAGGGCGACATCCACGACATCGGCAAGAACCTCGTGACGATGATGTTGGAGGGCGCCGGGTTCGAGGTCATCGATCTCGGCATCAACACCGACGCCGACGCCTTCCTTGCGGCACTCGATCTGCACAAGCCGGACATCCTCGGAATGTCAGCACTCCTCACCACCACCATGCCGTACATGAAGGTCGTCATCGACACGTTGAAGGCCAGGGGGCTCCGGGACGACTACATCGTTCTCGTCGGCGGCGCTCCGCTCAACGAGGAGTTCGGCATGGCCATCGGAGCCGACGCCTACTGCCGCGACGCCGCCGTCGCCGCCGAGACGGCCAAGGCCCTCGTCCTGTCGCATCGCGCGGCCTGAGTCGAATATGGCCGAGTCCCGTCGCGTCCTGGTCATCGCCTGCGGCGCCCTCGTGCGGGAGCTGCGGGCCGTGCTCGGCCAGTTCGGGGACTACGACCTCGACCTCGCCGTCGACGTCGAGTACCTGCCGGCGCCGTTGCACAACC
>JBKJJS010000354.1:0-2994 GCA_046597895.1 Ilumatobacteraceae bacterium | reverse complement strand
GTCGGTTGTGAACTACCGACGTCCAGATGCCACACCGATCACCTCACCGACTGGCAACACGGCGGCCACACCCGACCACGAGTCTGGGGCACCATGCTGCCCCAGACTCAACATCTTGAAGAACCGCGGGTACACCATCACCCGCGACCACCAAGGCCGCTACCACACTTACCGACCCGACGGCACCGAAATCAACTGACCCGGCGTAAAGTCGGCGACTGCAGGAAGGCGCTAGGCGGGCACCCGCTCGGCAGCGACGATGGCCTCGACCTCGGGGCCGGTGAGTTCGTCTTGATCGCAGAGGGCATCGGCGATGGCCATGAGCTCGCACCGCCGGTCGAGCACGATGCAGGCGGCACGGTCGGCGGCCGCGTTGACGATGGCGTCCGCCTGAGCGCGGGACGGTTCGTCGTTGAGGACCTTCGCCACCAGGTTTCCGGCGATCGGCATGGAGGCGGCTTCGAGGCTGAGGAGGGTGTTGCCGGCGCCGAGCATGCCGACGAGTTGGGCCGCAAGCGTCGTAGCGTTGACGAGGTCGGCGGCGATTCCACTGGAGGCCTCGCCGTACTCCTGAATCTCGGCGGCTCGACCGGCCATGGCGACGGCGATGAGTTCAGTGAGTTCGGTGGGCGTCTTGAGGTGGCGTTCCTCAGCGTCGCCGTGGGCGACCAACCCGAGGGATCCGGCGCGGCGCAGGATTGACACCACCCGGACAGACCTCCCTGTGAGTACGGCGACGAGGGCGTGCCCCGCTTCGTGAATGGCCACGCGCCGACGCTCGTCCGGGTGATAGCCGACATCGTGGGACAGTCCCACCTCGGCCACGAGTTGGGCATCGATGACGTCACCAGGGGTGATCGACCGTCGGCCACGCCGCAACGAAATTATCAAGGCTTCATCAAGAAGGTGCTCGATGCGGACGGGGCTGTAACCCGCCGTGAGGTCGGCGATCGACTCTGGCGTCACGTCTGGCTCGTGGGCCTTCTTGGCCAGGTAGTAGGCGGCGATCTCGATGCGGTCGCTGCGGGGCGGAAGGTCGAAGTGGATGATCCGGTCGAATCGACCAGGACGCAGCAGCGCCGGATCGAGGTCGGCGGCTCGGTTGGTGGCCGCCACGATGAGGATGTTGGCAGTGGTGGGCACGGGCCGGGGGAGCGCCCACGTCGCCGGGAGCAACGAGTTGAGGGCATCGATGAGCCTCGTCCGCCGCTTGTCGCGGCCCGTTGGCATGTCGAAGCTCTGCATCTGCACCAGCAGTTCGTTGACGACGCCGACGATGCCTTCGCGCATGGACCCTGAGTTCATCCCACTGCGGGCGCCACCGATGGCGTCGAACTCCTCGATGTAGCCGATGGCGCCGCCCTCGGCCCGTGCCGCTTTGCGGAGATCCTTGAAGAACGTGCGGATCTTCTTGTTCGTCTGGCCGTAGTACATGGACTGGAAGGCGCTGGCCGAGACGAACAGGAACGGCACTCCGGCCTCGGCGGCCAAGGCCTTGGCCAGGTAGGTCTTGCCGGTGCCGGGCGGCCCTTCGAACAGGACACCACGTCGCGGCGTGCCACCGAGTTCGTCGGCGAACGTCTGATGGTTGAGGAATAGGTTCAGGGTGTCGATGGCCTCGCGACGGGTGGACTCTGCACCGACGACGTCGGCGAGGCGGACCGATGAGTCCGACGGCCGTAGGAGCGTGTGCGGCGATCTGCCGGCCCCGAGTAAGGGAATGAAGATGATGACGCAGAGCATCAACATGAGCCCAACCGAAATCCAGATCTCGGGCGACTCCTGGATGGCGGCCGGGATACCGAGGCGAATCGGGTTGTGGTCGAGGATGCGATACCACACCCAGGCCAGGGGGAGTCCCAGTATCACCACCAATCGGCGGAGCCGGCGCTGGCGCTGCCGCTCCCGGTTGGCGGATGCGTTGACCGAGCGGCCCCGCACCACATTCCCCTGCTGAAGCTGGGTGATGTCCATCGGCGTACCCTAACTCTGAATCACGGAGAGTAGCAACAAACTACTTTTAGTCACTGAATCTGCACTGACCCGTACCCTCCATGACGAGTTCTTGACAGCGTAGTCGAACGACGAGACGTCATATTCGCGGCGGGCGGCTCAGCACGGCGAGCAGTTGCGCCCGCGTGGCGTTGCCGCCGCTCATCACGAGCGCGACGCGCTTACCTGTCAAGTCGTCGCGCAGGCGAATCGCCGCCGCCAGCGACGCGGCGCCCGCCGCCTCGACGAGGTTGCGGGTCGTGTCGATGAGGATGGCCTGGGCATCGAGGATCTCGTCGTCGCTGACGAGGACGAAGTCGTCGAGGCACTCACGGAGGATCTGCTGGGGGAGCGCGAACGCCGTGCGGGCGGCGAGACCCTCGGCCACGGTGGTGGTCGTGTCCTCGATGAGTTGGCGCTCCTTCCAGGATCGGTACGCCGCCGGTGCGGCATTCGATTGCACGGCGATCACGAGGGTGCTGGGGCTGATGGCCTTGGCGACCAGGCACGCTCCGGCGGCGCCGCTGCCGCCGCCGACGGGCACGATGAGCACGTCGATCCGGGGTTGCTCCTCGAAGATCTCGAGTGTGGCGGTGGCGACCCCGGCGATCAGCAGCGGCTCATCGCCGGAGTGGATGTACCGGCTGTCGCGCTCACGCGCCAACTGCGCGCAGTAGACGCGGGCATCGTCGAAGTCCCGTCCATGGAACATGACCTCGGCCCCCAGGCCCCTCATGGCCGCCACCTTGGCGGGGTTGGCGCCCTCCGGTACGACGATGGTCGCGTTGACACCGAACAGGCGGGCGGCGAAGGCGATCGACTGGCCGTGGTTGCCGGTCGATGCGGCCATCAGCCCGCGCCGGCGTTCCTCGGGCGTCGACTGCGCGACGAGATTGACGCCCCCGCGCACCTTGAAGGCGCCGACCGGCTGATGGTTCTCGTGCTTGACGAAGGTCTCCGTGCCGACGACCGCGTTCAGTTCGCAGTAGCTGAACAGAGGCG
>JBKJJS010000310.1:0-7006 GCA_046597895.1 Ilumatobacteraceae bacterium | reverse complement strand
TCTACAAGTTCCGGACCATGCGCCCACCTCATCCTGGCGAGGACGGTCCCGCGTACGACGCGGCCAGGCTGACGACCCTCGGCCGCGTGCTGCGAGCGACGAGCCTCGACGAGCTTGCGTCGCTGCTGAATGTGCTCAAGGGCGAGATGAGCCTGGTTGGCCCGCGGCCCCTGCCCTTGTCGTATCTGGAGCGGTACACGCCCGAGCAGGCTCGCCGGCTCACGGTGCTCCCTGGTCTCACCGGGTGGGCCGTCGTGCACGGCCGCAACCTTTTGACGTGGGACGAGCGTCTCGCTCTCGACTGCTGGTACGTGGACCATCACGGTGCGGTGCTCGACCTGAAGATCATCGGCAAGACGGTGGCGATGGTGTTCCGCCGGACCGGCATCAACCACGCTGACGGTGTCACCATGACCGAGTTGCCCAGCGCGACTGTCCCGACGCCAGATGGCGGCCCCTCGTGACGACCGAGCGGCGACTCGCGCTGAAGGTCATGCACCTGACGACCGTCGATATGAGCCTGGCGCTCTTGATCGGGCCGCAGCTCGATGCCGTGCGGGAACGAGGCGGAGTTGCCATCGGTGTGAGCGCCTCCGGCCCGTTCATCGGAGCACTGGAAGGGCGCGGGATCCGGCACATCGCGCTGAAGTCGTCGACCCGACGCCGGAGCCTGATGGCTGATCTCAGAACTGCCGCGGAACTATGGAAGGTGTTGCGTGCCGAGCGGCCCACCATTCTGCATACGCACAACCCCAAGCCCGGTCTCTACGGCCGCGTGATCGGTCGGCTCGCCGGTGTCCCGATCGTGGTCAACACCGTCCACGGTCTGTACGCCACGCCGGACGACCCTGCGCTCAAACGGGCGGTCGTGTACGGACTCGAATGGGTGGCCTCGCGCTTTTCGAATGCCGAACTCGTTCAGAACCCAGAGGACCTTGCGCTGATGCGTCGGCTCCGCCTTACGCCGCGGAGGCGCCTACATCTGCTCGGCAACGGAGTGAATCTCCATCACTTTGCGTCGCCGTCGCCCGGGGCCAGAACAAGGGTGCGCGCCGACTGGGGAATCGCCGATGACACGGTCGTTGTCGGGACAGTGGGCCGACTTGTGGCGGAGAAGGGGTACCCCGAACTGTTCGAGGCTGCTCGCGGTGTAAAGGGTACGCGGCTCGTCGTGATCGGCCCCGAGGACCCGGACAAGCGCGATGCGCTGGATCCGGCGCTCATCGCCCGGGCGGCCGCTGAGGGAACAGTGTTCGGTGGCTTCCGTGACGACATGGCTGACGTGTACGCCGCCTTCGATGTCTTCGTGCTCGCCTCCCATCGGGAAGGGTTTCCGCGCGCCGCGATGGAGGCGGCGGCGGCTGGCCTCCCCATCGTGACGACGGACATTCGCGGGTGCCGGGAAATCGTGGTCGGTGGGCACAACGGATTGCTGGTACCGGTCGGCTCGGCGGACGCACTACGTGAGGCAATCACCCGGCTTGGCGCTGACCCACCACTGCGGCACCGCTTCGGCCAGGCCAGCGCCGCACGGGCGCGCTCACGCTTCGACGAGCGCGCCGTCGTGGAGCGGGTCATGGCCTGCTACGCAGAGGCGGCTGAGCGTCGCCACATCCTTCTCGTGCCCGATCCGCGAGGCTGAGCCGGTGCCCCGGATCTTCCTGTCGCCTCCGGAGTTGAGTGGAGTAGAGCACGAGATGCTGGCGGCGGCGCTCGACGGCGGGTGGCTGGCGCCGACGGGGCCCGATCTGGCGACGTTCGAAGCGGAGTTGGCGGCGATCGCCGGGACTACCGAGGCGGTGGCCGTGGCGAGCGGAACCGCTGGACTGCATCTCGTGCTGCACGCGTTGGGAGTCAGCGCTGGAGCGGAGGTGCTCGTCCCCACGCTCACCTTCGTCGCCACGGCCAATGCCGTGTTGTACTGCTGTGCTCGACCAGTGTTCGTTGATTCCGACAACGAGACATGGTGCATCGATCCCGCACTCGTGGTCGCCGAACTGGACCGGCGGGCCGCCGACGGTCGACTGCCGGCGGCAGTCATCACGGTTGATCTGTACGGCCAGTGCGCCGACCACGACCCGATCATCGCCCGCTGCGCAGCATTGGGTGTGCCGCTCATCGAAGATGCCGCCGAGGCCATCGGCGCCACGTATCGCGGGCGGCGCGCCGGATCGCTTGGTCGCGCCGGGGTCTTCTCGTTCAACGGAAACAAACTGATCACCACGAGCGGAGGTGGGGCCGTCGTCACCGACGATGCCGAGTTGGCCTCGCGCATCCGGTACCTCGCCACACAGGCGCGTCAACCCGTGCTCCACTACGAGCACGTCGAGATGGGGTTCAACTCTCGTCTCAGCAACCTGCTGGCAGCGCTCGGCCGTGCCCAGTTGACCACCCTCACCGAGCGCATCGAGCGGCGGCGGGCGACGAAGCGTTGGTACCGGGAGGTGTTCGCCGAGACGCCCGGAGTCTCCTTCATGCCCGATGCCGCGTACGGCGAACCGATCAACTGGCTGACGTGCATAGAGATCGACCCCGCCGTCGCCTGCTTCACCGCGGCGGATCTCATTGCGGCGCTGGCGGCTGATGACATCGAAGCTCGACCGGTCTGGAAGCCGATGCACCTCCAGCCACTCTTCGCCGGAAGTGGGGTGGTGAGCAGCGCTCCGGAGTCTTCGGTGGCCGAGCGATTGTTCGAGCGGGGTGTCTGTCTGCCGAGCGGCCGCGTCGGCGATGACGGGCCGGACAGGATCCGGCGTGCTCTCGTGGCGTTACTCGGGTCGCGGTGATGAGCCGACGCAATGCGTACCTGGAAGTCAGGTGACAGCGTGGCGATGACGTCGACGGTCGACGAACTCTCGGACCCATCCCTCGGTGCGTCCCAGTCCGCACACTTTCTGGGCGAAGGTGCTCGGGTTGTCATCGCGCTGCACGGGCGTTCGCCCGAGCCTGGCCAAGTCCGTGCTGCCCGTGACGTTGATTCGGTTCCCGGCGAGCGCGGCCGTGCGGAATCGCTGCCTCACCGCTCGCTCGGCGTCAACCGAAGGCGACATTGCTTTCGGGTAGGCGAAGTGGGTGCACGCCTCGCCGAGTCGATCCTCGATGAGCGCGATCGAGCGGTCGAGTTCCGCCGCCGCCTCGTCGGCCCGGAGCGCCGCCATGACTGCGTGTGTGTGGGAGTGCGATGCCACGGTCACGAGTCCGGTCGACACGGCCTCGGCGAGCCCGCCCCACGAGATCGGCAGGCCGTCATGTGGAAAGGATCGTTGGTTCTCGATGAACTCGGTGGCGACGTACCAGGTCATGGGCAGTTGGCGAGCGACAAGAAGGGGCAACATGCGGTCCACCCAGTCCGCCGTCCCGTCATCGGCCGTCAAGACCGCCATCGGGCGAGCGGGGCGCCCCGCGGTTGGCGTGATCAGGTAGTCGGCGGCGGCGTCCAAGGTGACGGTGTCGGCCGATGCCACCAGCCAGTCCAACTGGTCGGCGAATTGAGCGACTGGCAGGTCGACCGACACCGGTGTCGTGGCGCCCACTCGGTGGTAGGCGAGGACCACGATGCCCGAACGCGTCGGACGGAGGCGGTCGATGGCGGACAATGTGTGACCGAGTCCCCGTCTGACCGCAGTCGGCGTCGGCACGATCAGCAGACTACCGGTCGCCGCCCGGCCCGGGCTTGCCGATGAGTGAGGAGATCCGTCCCGCTGCGGCCGCTGACCTGAGCTCCATCCTGGCGATCATG
Organism: Ilumatobacteraceae bacterium; assembly: GCA_046597895.1. Classification (GTDB taxonomy): domain Bacteria; phylum Actinomycetota; class Acidimicrobiia; order Acidimicrobiales; family Ilumatobacteraceae; genus WLJO01. Next base: position 3,267 of record JBKJJS010000310.1, on the reverse strand, counting down.
CGGTCCTCGCTCGGGTGGCCCAGCGACGCGAGGGCTGAGCAGTTGTGGCGCTGGAAGCACGAGGACAACCCGTTCGGCCCGTCACCGGTGTGGGTCGGGGTAGTCGATGGGCAGGTCGTCGCCGTTCGGGCGTTCCTGCGCTGGGAGTTGGCGTCGACGTCGGGCGCGTTCATCCGGGCGGTACGCGCCGTCGACACCGCCACACACCCGGCGTACCAGGGTCGGGGCTGGTTCCGACGGTTGACGCTCCACGGGCTCGACGCGCTCGCCGATGAAGGCGTCGAGGTGGTGTTCAACACGCCGAATGATGCCAGTCGTCCCGGCTACGTGTCGATGGGTTGGACGGAACAAGATCGGCTCACGGCGTGGGTGAGAGTGAGGCGGCCCACCGCCGTGCCGCGGATCTGGCGATCCCGTGTCCCGGCCGATCTGTGGCCGATGGCAAGGAGTGAGAATCCCCGTCGGACCATCGGTCGGCCGGCTCCGCTGGTGTTCAACGACGAGGCGGCGCTGGCCGTGGCACTGTCGCGGGCGGCCGAGTCGTCGTGCGCGACTGCCGGTGGAGGCGCGACGGGCGTTGGCGTCAATGGAGTCCGTGTGAGCACGAATCGAGTCCCAGCCTTCTACCGATGGCGGTACGGTCTCGATGCTCTCGGCTACCAGGTGGTGTGCGACGAGGGCGGGATGGCGGAGGGCTTTGTGGTCGTGCGGCCGCGGAGGCGGGGAGCGGTGAGCGAGTTGGCGGTACTGGACGTCGTGGCCACCCCGGAGCGGTCGAGCCGCCTTCTGCGACGTGCACTCCAGCTTGGGCACTGTGACCACGCGGTCTCCCTCGGTCATCGTCCGGGCGGAACCTGGCTCCGGGCGCCGGGCCTTGGCCCTCGGCTCGTGACCCGGTCCGTTGCCGGCGGACCGAACCCATCGCCGGCGATGGCGGCCACCTGGGATCTCTGCCTCGGCGACGTGGAGTTGCTCTGAGATGGCGACGCCATGAGCCTCATCGCTCGGCCGATCATCGTGGTGCTGGCGTCGGCGCAGCGCCGGGGCGCCGAGATCCAGGGGGCGGGGCTGGCGTCGTTGCTCGTGGCGCGCGGGCATGACGCGAGTGCCGTGGCGCTCGAGTTGGGCACGGGCGCCGACGCACTCGACGTCCCCGTCCTCGGTGAGTCGGCCCGGTCGGTGCCTACCCTGAGATCGCTGCGGCGCCTGCTCTCAGGAGCCGTCGTGGTGGCGCATGGGTCGACGACGCTCCCGGCGGTCGCCATCGCCACGCTCGGCACTCGCACCCCCTGGGTGTACCGCAGCATCGGGGATCCGCAGGCGTGGGTACGTGGGCCTCTGCATCGGGCGAGGACGGCGGCCCTGCTCGCAAGGGCTGACCGCGTCGTCACGCTCTGGGACGGATCGGCGGCATCAATACGAAGTTTGTACCGTGTCGCCGCCCGCAGGTTGGTGGTGATCCCCAACAGTCGATCGCCGGCCCACTTCCCGCCGATCTCACCCGCCGAACGGGTAGCCGTGCGTCGGGCCTACGGCGTCGACGGACCGGTCGTGCTCTACCTCGGAGCGCTCTCGGAGGAGAAACGGCCGCTCGACGCCGTAAGGGCTGTCGCCGCTCTTGCGGGAGTCACGCTGATCGTCGCCGGGCGGGGGCCCCTCGCGGCCGACGTGGAGGAGTTGGCCGCCCGCATCGCCCCAGGGCGGGTGCGGCTGGTGGGCGAGACATCGGATCCCGCCGGCCTTCTCGCCGTCGCCGATGCCGTCGTGTTGCCGAGTCGCACCGAAGGAATGCCGGGCGTCATCATCGAAGCCATGATGCGGGGGGTTCCCGTGGTGGCGACCGCCGTCGGAGCCGTTCCGATCATGGTGCGCGAGGGCGTCGATGGGTTCGTCGTGGCTCCTTCGGAGCCGGCAAGCCTCGGTAGCGCCCTCGCGGTCGTCCTCGCCGACCCGGAACGCTTCCGGGGCCGTGGAATCGAGACCGCGTGTGAGCAGTTCGGTCAGGATGCCGTGGTGACGCGCTGGGAGGACGTACTCGCTGAGGTCACCGGTGAGCGGGCGCCACGGAGCGATAGACCTGCTCGATCGTGAGTGAGGCCCGCCGCGAGTCGAACCTCTGACTGGCCGATGCCGCTCCGACGGCGAGTGAGCGGCGGAGGCCCGCATCGCGCACGACGGTGAGCAACGCGTCGGCGAGAGCCTCCGGATCACCCGGAGCAACGAGGAGCCCGCATGAGTCGTCGATCGTTTCCGCCACGCCGCCAACGCTTGTCGCGACGACGGGAAGACCGTGGGCCAAGGCTTCCATCAGAGCGACGGGGAGTCCCTCGTAGTCCGACGCCAACGTGAAGATGTCTCCGGCGGCGAGGACCGCGGTGGCATCGGGGCGGTAACCGAGCAAGAGCATCCGCTCGCCGAGACCCAGTTCCCGGTGCAGTCGCTCGACCTCAGCGGCGAGTGGCCCCTGGCCGATGGCCACGAACCGGGCGAGCGGAGCCACCGCGGCGACGTGTGCGGCGGCGTGGAGCAGGCACGGGTAGTTCTTCTGGACGCGGAAGTTGGCGATGGTGATGACGACCACCTCATCGGGCCGGATGCCCAGCGAGGATCGCATGGCCTCTCGTTGCACCCCGAGGGCCCTCACCGCTGCGGTGTCGATGCCATGGTGCAGCGTCTGCACCCGCTGTCGCAGCCAGGCGGGGCGGACAGAGCGGCGTACCTCGTCCGAGACCGCCAGAGTGGCATCGTCGAGCGGGGCGGTGGCGGCGTTGGCCCACCTGGTCACGGGGTGGTACGTGGGCCAGGCGTTGTGCTCGGTGGAGACGACTCCTGGCCGCCGCCACCCGAACACCCTGAGTCGCGCCGCCACCCGCACGGCTGGAGCGAGTGCCGGGGAGTGCACGTGGATCACGTCCGGACGGATGGTTCTCACCGAGCGCACGAGGCGGGCGAGCCAACGGAGATCGGCGAGGCGGCGGACCTCGAGGGACGTCGTCGCCACCCCGGCCGCGGCCAGATCGTCGACGAGGTGATCCTTGAAGGACAACGCGAACACGACCGATGCCTCGATGTCACGATCCCGCATGGCGAGCGCCGCCTCGACGAGGAGTCGCTCGGCACCGCCGGGACCGAGCCCTTTGATGACCGATGTGACTCGAAGCGGTTCAGCCACGGAGGGCCAGCCGATCGGCGATGAGCGCGGCGACGGCGCGCCACATCGCGTCGGCATCGAGTCGATCGATGGCGATGTCGGGCGCGCTGAGCGTG
>JBKJJS010000230.1:0-7300 GCA_046597895.1 Ilumatobacteraceae bacterium | reverse complement strand
GAACCGTTGAAACGCCTCCACGTCATCGACACGACCACGTCGGGAGGACGGGCCCGCATGTGGGGCATCTGTGACGCCGCGGCCCGCTTCACGTATTCCGACCACGCAGGAACCCATGTGGGCTACGGCCTGTTCGAGACGCTCGTCGTCGGCCCGCACGACCAGTACGGGTTCAAGGATCTGCTGGACGGGTACACGCCTCCGGCGTGAGCGTCAGTCCTGTTGCCCCATCCACTCGGACGCGTCCAGGTCGAGTTCGCGGAATCGCCGCACCACTTGAAGGGGCGGCTCCGGCGTCCGCCCTGCGTTGATCGTGGCCATCTGCTCGCCGTCTTCGGCCCATACGTGACATGTGTTCAGGTTCATCGACATCATCGACTTGCGCTCCGTGCTGGTGGCCGGAGGGCGAGGGCTCTCCCCGGTTTCGCGTGACCGCAACACCTGCATGGACCAGAAGCACTGCACCGCGACCGGCGCGATGGCCTGTAGCAACGCCGTGGTGTGCGTGCATCCGCGCGGCCCTCCGAACAACTCGCGCACCTTGTGCGTGAAACCTCGGGCGATACTCAGGCCGATGAGCTTCTGGTAGTGGTCCGTGATGGTCGGGCATGTCGTATGGGGGTGCGCTTCGAACACCACCGAGGCGTCGACGATCTCGAGTGACGGAAACGCCACGGTCAAGTCCACGATCATGTGATGGATCGTCAACGGCTCCGGGTCGTCAGGGACGTAGAGCCCGGCCGGCTTGTCGTCCTTGACGGCGCCGCGCACGATGATCGTGTTGTCGTCCTTTCGGAACGCCCGCACCTCATAGTGGCGGGTGTGCAGGAGGGGGTAGTCGGGGTCCGGCGGGAGCATGTCCATCCCGCCATGAGAGTCGGCATCGGACGCCGTTGCCAAACCCGCCGTCAGGACAGCGCCGGTGGTGGGAGATTCCCCGTTGCTGGTGGCACGGGTGGCGCGGCTGGTTCCGATGGCGGGGGTGGCGGGACCGACCACTGCTCCGTGGCGGGGACCGTCACCGGTTCGAGGGGTGGAGCGGAGTATCCCTTCGGCGGCTTGGCCTTCCTGGCCGGGGCAAACATCGCCCAGAGCACATTCAGCAGGATGCTGCCTGCCATGACGATGGCGAACGGCATCCACGTGCCGAGTGCCACCACCTTGCGACCGACGAGGATCAGGAACAGGCCGAACCCGAACAACACTCCCCAGAACGCTCCCCTGATCGGATGACGCTGCACATCGCTGCTCATCTCGTCACCCCTTCCACGTCTTGGCCGGGCGGGCATTGAACAGGGCACCGAGGCCAGCACCTACGAGTGCCACGACACCGATCCCCTCCGGCACCGGGAGTCCGCCGGTCGTCTCGAAATAGCCGGACCCATCACAGCTGATGCCGTTGTCGGACTTGAGTTCGCCATCGATCTTGAACAGCGCGTTGAACTTGGCGGCCGCAGGAAGATCGTCCGCCAGGTTGACGCCACCGGCGTTGCGATTCTTTCCCTTCGGGTTCGGATCGCCGCCGGAGTCCAACTCCACCCCGAACGTCTTGATGCTCCAACGGTGGTTGCTCGGACCGGCGCCGAACTCGCCCGCCTTGCCCACGTAGGCGACGAAGCCGTCGAGGTGGACCTTGAACGGGTTGCTCTGGGAGAAGGCTCGCACGACTTCGCCCTTCTCCTGTGACTCGATGATGTCGATGGGTGCACCGTCAGGATCGAGGTCGGCCGCGATGTCCAACAACTGGCCCTTGTCGTCGAAGCTCATGGCCATGCCGAGGCACTGACCGGCCAACTTCGAGCCTCCGCCCGGTTCCGGGCACGGCAGGGCGCTGAGGTCCTCGATGACACCATCGACGATGAGTTGGCCTGCCGGGAGGTCGTACTTACCGGGGAAGCCGAGCAGGTTGGCCAAGCTCTGATCGGCATTGATGCTGCCGTCCGGGTTCTGCTCCAGCCAGAGGTCGCGCAGTTCGCTCTCGAACTCCTGCGCCAGTTCCGTGTCGACTTGATCAGGGAGCGCGCAGCTCGCCGAGCCCTGGGCGTGCACCGGGGCACCGGACGCACCCCCGAATACGATCGCGCCGCCCATCAAGAGCGACAACCATCCGAGTCTGAGTCGCATCGACACACCTCCATGTCTGATCTCCCGGCATTGCACTACCGGAGGATCACCATGTCAAGGGGCGGGTGTCAGGGCGCGGCGATCAGTCGGCCGAGATGCGCCAACGAAGGGGTCGCTGAACCCAGCCCGAGCTCCAGTTGTTTGGCGAGCAGGAAGTACCGGTGCAGTGGGTAATCCCGGTCGACTCCGACTCCGCCGTGGATGTGGTGAGCGGCATGCACCACTCGCTGCCCGGCCTCAGCGGCCCAGAACTTGGCCACCGCCACGTGGGTGTCGTGAGGCCGCCGCTCAGCGAGACGCCATGCCGCCTGCCACGCGGTCAGCCGGACGGCTTCGGTGTCGATGTACGCGTCGGCCGTGCGCTGGCTCACCGCCTGGAACGAGGCGATGGGTCGGTCGAACTGGATACGGGATATGGCGTAGTTGGCGGTGAGCCGGACAGCGGCCTCGCAGACACCGGACATCATCACGGCCATGGCGGTCTGCGCATGGTCGACGAGCCAGCCGACGCCTTCGGGGCCTGTGAGGCGGGTGGCCGGTACGTTCTCGAGGGTGATGGAGGCCTCAGGGATGCCGCTCGTGGTGTCCTGGCGTTCGATGGTCAGTCCCGACGTGTCACGCCTCACTACGTAGAGGCCATCGGCCGCCGAGACCACGAACGTGTCGGCCAGGAGACCGGCGGGCACACATACCTTCTCGCCGGTGAGTCGACCGTCGGCCGACGCCACGGTGGCGGGCGTCCGGGCGTCGCCGACGGGCTCGGTGAGCGCGGCCGTCACGAGCCGCGACCCGTCGGCCACGCCGATGAGGTCGCTGCCGTGTGCCGCCAACGCCAGTCCGCCAAGTGCCATGACGGCGAGTGCGGGCACCGGAGCCGCGGCGCGGCCGACTTCTTCGAGCACGATGCACAGCTCGAGGAATCCGAGTCCTCCGCCGCCCTGCGCTTCCGGCCACCCGATCCCCACAAGGCCAGCGGCCGCCATGGCACGCCACAGATCGAGATCGAGCGCATCGTCCGTCGCCATCACCGACTTGACCCGCTCGACGGAAGTGCCGTCGGTGAGGATCTGGCGGGCGAGGCCCTGGAGTGCTTGCTGATCCTCGTTGAACCCGAAGTCCATCACCGGCTCGCTCTCGGGAAACCCAGGCTGAACATGGTGATGAGGTCCCGCTGCATCTCGTTGGTTCCTCCACCGAACGTGAGGATGAGCATGCCCCGGTACGACGCCTCCAAGCGGGACTGGACCACGGCACCTGGCGTCCCCTTCTTCAGATAGCCGACAGAACCGAGGATCTCGAACAAGAGCCGGAAGCACTCGAGGTTGTGTTCGGTCCCGTACACCTTGATGGCCGAGCAATGGCCGATGTCGAGTTTGCCCTGCGTGGCCTCCCACGCCGACTGCCAGTTCATCAGCCGGAGCACCTCGACCTTGGCGAACACCCTCGCGAGGTTCAGTTGTACCCACTCCTGGTCGATCACCCGCCGACCGTCGGGCAGTCGGGTCGTGGCCGCCCACGCCCTGACATCGTCGTAGGCCCGCTCGCTCACGCCGGACGCGCACAGCGTGACGCGCTCGTGGTTGAGTTGGTTCGTGATGAGCTTCCAGCCGTTGTTCTCCCCGCCGACGCAGTTCTCGACGGGGACGCGTACATCGTCGAGGAACACGGCGTTGATGTCGTGATCGCCCATGAGTCGTAGCGGTTGCAACGTGATCCCCGGCGCGTCCATCGGCACGATGAGAATGGAGATGCCCTTGTGCTTGCTGGCGTCAGGGTCCGTGCGCACGGCCATCCAGCAATAGTCGGCGTCGGTGGACAGCGACGTCCACATCTTCTGGCCGTTCACGACATAGACATCGCCGTCACGCACCGCCCGAGTCCTCAGGGCGGCAAGGTCAGTGCCGGCACCCGGCTCGGAGTATCCAATGCAGAAGTGGAGGTCGCCGGCCAGGATCCGCGGCAGAAAGAACGCCCGCTGCTCGTCCGAGCCGAAGTTCATGATCGTGGGGCCGACGGTGTTGATCGTGAGCATCGGCACTGGTGCCCCGGCCCGCATGGACTCGTCGAAGAACACGAACTGCTCGATGGCGGAGCGCCCCTGGCCCCCCCACTCCTTCGGCCACCCGATGCCGGCCCACCCATCGGCACACATCTGCTTCCACACGTCGCGTACGACGGGCCCCACACCGTGGGCGTGGGACAACGCTTCGACAGTGGCGGGGTCGAGCAACTGGTCGTAGTACTGGCGCAACTGCGTCCGCAACGCCTCCTGTTCGGGTGAGTACCCGAGTTCCATCCCGCACAACCCCCGTCGTCAAAGGCTTCGGACGTTCTATCAGCAACCCACACGGCGTGGAGCCCGCGATCGAGTACAGGGTCATGGTATTGAACTCGGCGGCCTGGCCGGCCTGGACGAGATGCTCGCGCTCACCGTGGGCGGGCAGCGCGCCGCAACGAACCGACCGGTACGTCGCGGCGTCCCGCCAAGTCGTGATCGCCCGATCCGTAGCAGCGCGGTGATTGAGGAAACCACCATCGGCGACCGCACCGGTGGTAATGAAGTGACCCTGTGAGAGCGTTGCTTGTGGTGTTCACTGAACCGGTCGATGCCGAGCACGAGGCGGCGTACAACGACTGGTACACGACCATGCACATCCCGGACGTCCTGGCGGTTCCCGGTTACGTCAGGGCGACCCGCTACCGCTCGTTCGACGGGGAGCGCGAGATCGCCCAGCGGTACCTCGCGCTGTACGAACTCGAGGTGACGGACGTCTCGGAGTTGCAGGCGGTGTCGGACGAGCACATGCGCCGAATCGCGTCCGGAGAGATGCGCCGGTCACCGCCGGAAACGATGAGTCGCCACAGCATGCGAGCCCTGTACTACATGGCCGTCGGGCCGCGCGTCGGTGTCGGCGATCCGGTGCCGCAGTCGGTGGTCCTGTCCTTCACGGACCGCGAGGACGAGGCTCACGTCGATGAGTTCGACGCCTGGTACCACGACGTCCATCTGCCCGAGGTGATCGCTTCTCCCGGTTTCACTGCGGCCTCCCTCTACCGGGTCAGCCCTGTCAACATGCTCGGCCAGCCGTGGGTGGTGCCGCAGAAGTATCTGGGGGTGTACGAGTTGGACGAGGGGACCGAGGAGGGGGTCGGCGAGGCACGAGCGGAACTGCGCCGGCGAGTCGCGGCCGGCGGACCGGTGGGGGGTCCGGCGTTGGCGCCGGCCAAGGTCTCGCAGGCCTTCCACCGGATCAGTGATCGGCTCGAGGCGCCGAGGCGCTGATCGAGCGGGCATGATCTGGAGGTGAACGACCGCCTCTACTTCCGTCAGTTGCTCTCCGGCCGGGACTTCGCCGTCGGTGACCCGATCGCTCAGCAGATGGTGAACTTCGTGTACGTCATCGGCGATCGGGCGACGAGCGAGTGCCTCCTCGTTGACCCGGCGTACAACATCGCCGATCTGCTGGCCCTCGTCGGAGCCGACGACATGAAGGTCACGGGCGTGCTCGCCACCCACTACCACCCCGATCACATCGGCGGTTCGATGATGGGCTACAAGCTCGAAGGGGTGCGAGAACTGCTCACCGAGGTGGGTGTGAAGGTACACGTGAACGAGGCCGAGGCAGCGTGGGTGAAGCGGGTGACCGGCCTGTCGGATTCCGACCTGGCGTCGCATGAGGCAGGGGACCTGGTTGCGGTCGGCGACATCGAGGTCGAGCTCGTGCATACACCGGGTCACACGCCGGGTTCGCAATGCTTCCTCGTGGATGGCCGCTTGGTGTCGGGCGACACATTGTTCATCGACGGGTGTGGCCGCACCGACCTACCGGGCAGCGATGCCGAGCAGATGTACGAGTCCTTGCAACGCCTCGCCAAGCTGCCGCAGGACACGATCGTGTTCCCGGGCCACAAATACCATCCATCGTCCAGCGACACGCTGGCCGCCGTCACCGAGGCGAACTACGTGTACCGGCCCCGCACCAAGGAGCAGTGGATGATGATGTTCGGCGGCGCGGGGTAAACGGAGCACTCCAAAGTCGAACGAGCGTTGGCGTAGGCGTGTCGGTGTACGGTGGAGAGTTGAATGCCGTTGAGGACGCCGACCTGCGCCGAGGTGAGTTGGTGATAGCCGCCGGTTTCAGCCGTCGTTGACACCCCCAGCCGGGGATGCGTCGAGACAGCAAGTCGCCCACGAGAGCGTTGTGGGGCGCGTCCTTAAACGAAACGAGGCATCCTCTATCGCGTCCGCGTACGGCACACGCTGATCGAGGACAGGCGTGGGGAATGCGCGAGTTCACCTGGACGGATCCGAGCGTTAACAACGTGCGAGTCGCCCGCAACGTCGACGCGGCGGGCAAGGACTCGTAGCGCTTCGTGCCGGCTGAACTCGGCCGCGGTAGCGAGAATCTTTCCCGAAGAGATCGAGGAGGCCGTGAGCGCGTTCGTCGACAGGCGGTCCTCACGCTCGCCATTGCGCCTGGGTGGTCGCAGATGGCTCCTGTGCTCGTGTCAGCCAGGTACGGAAGAACTCAGACTTGGTCCGATAGCTGATCAACTTGTCGTGGGCCGCTCTGTGCGGGCAGGTCGGTGCGGGTCGTGAGGATGTGGCAGACGTCGTCGTCGCCGCAGTCGGCGGGGTCGAGGGAGCGGCTGCGTTGCAGAAGTTGGTCGAGTTCGACCTCGAGCGCTGCGAGGTTGCGCTGGCGTTGGTGTACGTCGGCCAGTTTGGTTTCGAGGAGTTCGCTGACGTGGCTGCACGGCACGGTGCCTTCATCGCGAAGGTCGATGATGCGGCGGATCTCTGCGAGCGTCAGCCCGGCGGCCTGCGCGGTGCGAACGAATCGGAGTCGATGTAACGCTGTATCGCTGTACAGGCGATATCCGTTGGACGCACGCGCAGGTTCGGGCAGCAGCCGTCGCCGCTCGTAGAACCGGACCGTTTCGGGTGGTACCCCCAACTTTTCTGCCAGTTTGCCGATCAGCATGAGCAAAGATTATCGCTTGACCTTGATCTGTGGATCAGGGTTTATGGTTGGGTTATGGACGTGACGCTGCTGTACTTCGACGATTGCCCAAACTGGAAGGTGGTGGAAGACCGTCTCGCCACTGTCGCCCGGGACCTGCCGGACGTGACCGTGACACGTCATCTGGTCGACACTCGCGAGGAGGCCGAGCG
>JBKJJS010000263.1:0-4960 GCA_046597895.1 Ilumatobacteraceae bacterium | reverse complement strand
GTCGCCGTCCAGACCATCAAGGCCGTCGCCCGCCGCCGCTGGCCAGCCAACGACGACTCGCCGCGCTACTCCTGGTATGAGCCCCTCGTGGATTCCGTTGCCATCGGACGGGCGGTGCGTTCCGTGCTGAGCCAACCCGACCTCTTTCTCAATTCCTCGAGCGATGGCCGGCTCTTGCGGTCGATCCTCGAAGCCGCCGACGCCGCCGACTCGACGCTCGCTCCGGCCGATGACGAGCTCCGCGGCGGCGTCGACGCCTTCGGGATCGACGCCTTGTTCGACGGCGGCGACCTGGAACGGATCTAAGGCGACGAACCCTCCTGACGTGCCGACCTGCGGGTCATCCGGGGTCGAAGGCGAGCCGGGGCGCGGCTCCGAGAGAGGGGACCAAATTCCGTAGCCAGTCGCGCGTCTCCTCCCGCAAGGGCGGTGGTCGGGTGTCGAGGGGCCGGCCGTTGGGTCGGATGAATCGCAACTCGCCCCCGGGGTCGCCGGCGATGTTCCACCCGCCCTCGTGCACGGCCCGGTGGTGCCGTCGGCACAGCAGCACGAGGTTCTCGATGTCCGTAGGTCCGCCTTTGGAGTACCACACGATGTGGTGGGCGTGGACGCCCAGCGTGCGCCGGCAGCCGTGCCATCGGCAGCCGCCATCACGGCGGCGGAGCTGGCGCCGCAACCAGAACGGCACCGTGTGCTCCATGGCGCTCTTGGCCATCGCCGCGTGGCCTGGGCCTTCGGCCACGAGCTGGACCCGAGCGTCGCAGGCCAGGCGGCGCAGCGTCTCGGCGGCCAGCGGCACCCCCGAGTCGAGGGCGGCGGCGATGGCCCGGTCGACGTCGGCATCGTCGGGGTCTGCGAACCACTCGGTGGGGACGTGCACGACGATCGTGGCTCGGTCGGGATCGGCGTCGTCGGCCACGCGGGCCCCGGCCAGCTCGACGAGTGCGTCGGCACAGCGGCTGTCAAAGGGGTCGTAGAGCTTGGTGACCGGATCGGGGCCGGCCTGCTCCGCCATGCGGGTGAGCGCGGCAGCCAGGGTGGCGCCTGCCTCGGCCGGGAGTTGGCCCGAGAGTCGCACGCTCGATCCGTCGGGGCTCTCGCGCCACCGGAACGATCGGAGCCGGTCGGCCTCGTTGGCGTCGGTCTCGGTCGGCGGCTTCGACAGGCGGACCATCGTCTCGAGCTCTGCGGCCGAGCGACCGACCGCATCGGCGGCTACCGCCGCATCCGTGTCGGGCGTTGCCAAACGAATCACCGACCTGGTCTGGTCAGCCGACAGGCGGCCGTTGGCCACGGCCTCGGCGACCGCCGGCAGTTCCTCGAAGGCGTGCGCGGCTCGCACCCAGTCGTTCGCCGTCCGCCGAGCCAGCCCGTAGCGGGCGACGAGCCAATCGGCCATCGACGTCATGCCATCAGCCCGGTAGGCCTCGGTCCGGTCGTACTCGGCCACGAACACCAACAGCTCACGCCACGTCGTCATCGACAGTGCGTGCAGCTGATCCATGGCCGCCGTCATCTGCTCGGCCGACCACCGCTCGCTCACCGTCTCGTCTGTCGCTCGGAAGCCGTTTCCACCCACGTGTTCGCCGTACGACAGGGGTGAGACATGAATGATGAGAGCGGAACGTGTCAGCGGCGGTGAGACACCGATGGCTCAGATCGCGGCGACGGCCAGTGGCATCTCCTCGGGTCGGTTGATCCATGCTGCCTCAGGAATCCGAGGCGCGCTGGGGCGGGTCCGGAATCGCTCGGGGTGGAAGGCGTAGGCCGCGTCGAGGACGGCTTGGCGGCGGGCCCTCACCTCCTCGGCCCGGCCGAAGTGGACGTCGGCGGGTGTGTGCAGCCCGATGCCGGAGTGGGGTCGGTTCTCCGGGGGTCGGCCGGTGCGCGGAGAGGAGGATGTTGGTGTCTGTGCAGGTGAGGCGTTCGCGACGCCTGGCTGTCCCGCGCAACAGCTGTGGTGCACGTTGAGCTGGGCGGGGATTGTCAGCTCTGTCGGGACACGTTGAGGCGCGTCATCAGTTCGCGGTTGGCTGTGCGGGCGGCTGCGAGTTCATCGTCGCGTTCGCCGAGCTGGACCCGCGTGTCGATGAGTTGGCCTTCGAGGGCAGCGACGTGTTGCTGTAGCTGATCGATGTCGTCGGGGGCGCCGAGTCCTGACTCGCGCCACGTCTGCTCGCCGAGCAGCTGAGAGAGCCGCCGTTCGAGGTGCTGGACGCGTGTCGCGAGGTGACCGGCGCGGTGGTGGGCGGCGAGCAGATCGGCTTTCAACGACGACCGGCTGACGGTGGGAGCACTGCTGGACACGCTGTGGGGTTGAGCATCGAGGGTGTGCAATTGCTCGAGCAGGTCGCGGTGGCGGTAGAGGAAGGTGCGGTCCACTCCGGCTCGCCGGGCGACGCCGCTGATGGTGATCTCCTCACCGGCGTCGACGGTGTCGCCGAGGGCTTTGAGGACGCGTTGGCGGCGCCGAGTGGTGTCGGCGCGGCGGCCCTCGGCCATGGCTGCGGTCGGTGCACGGGGTTCGGTCATGCGGTGCGCTCGGGGCGGAAGTCGGGCACAGCCTGGCGGACGCGAGGCATGGCGACCATGACGCTGCGGTGGCGGCGGATGACTGACACGGCCTCTTCGATCCCAGTCCGTTCGTCGGCGCTGAGGTCTTCGAGCCCGCTCTTGACTCGGGCCAGGAGACGTCGGATCCGGCTGATTTCCTCTTCGGAGGGCATCGCCTCGGCACGGGCCCACTCGTCGAGCTCGGCGGTGGCGAGGAGTCGTTCACGATTGCGCAGCAGATCGTCGAGGTAGGCCTGCAGGTCGGGCAGGTAGGTGACGTCGGTGCGGAAGTGGTCGCATCCCGCGCAGCGGAACCGGAACGGGCAGGCGCTGCCGCCGGCTTTGACGTTGGACGGCTCGGTGCACAGACCGAAGGGGACGGCGACCTCCCCGACAGCGCGTCGGGCGTGCTCGGATTCGAGAAGGTCCTGTGCGCTGCGCCAGGTCCGGTTGCCGTGGCGGTCGAACTGGAAGGCGGCGACGCGATCGACGGCCTCACGGCGGCGGCCTTCCCCGACCCGGTAGTACCCCTTCGTGGTGTCGAGCTTGCGATGGTCCATCAATTCGCGCAGCACGTCGATCGGCACGCCCGCATCCGCGTGTCGTTGTGCGTAGGTGTGCCGATAGGCGTAGAGCACGATCCGTCGCCGGTCGAACTCGGTTCCGTCTGCGGTGTGCAGCGACGGCATCTGGTCGACCCAGTTCCGGTGCTGGAAAGCGAGGCTGAACGCGGTGATCGCCTTGCGACCATCGGGATTGCGCCGGTCGGTGGGAAACAGTTTGAGCTCACCGACGGGCGTGAGCGGATAACGGGCGCGGACCCGATGCTGTTGGGCCACGATCAGCTGTGCTGTTCCCTCGGCTATGGGCAGCCGACGTCCGAGTCGGTTCGCTTTGTGGTTGTCGTAGACGAGCACGGCCATGTTGTCCTCATCGCGTGCGAGGCATCCGAAGTCGAGGGAGCACAGCTCCTCGGGCCGGCGGCCGGTGTCGATGGCGACCTCGATGGCGGTGCGCATCTCCGGAGAGCGGAGCTCGCACAATTGCGAACACAGCTGTCTCATGATCTCGGGTGGTAGGTCGCGGCCACCTTCGGCGGGCTCGGCCTCCTCGGGGATGTCGTCGCGGTGGATGGCGAAGTCTTCGCCCAGTCCGGCGGCGAGCTGCCCGGGGCGGGTGAGGCCCATGGCCCGGATCCTGGTGAGGACCGAGCGCACCTCCCGGCACGCTCGGATCCGGGCGTCGCTGCTGATGCGCCCGGCCGACTCCAGGTAGGCCAGGCGGTTCAAGAACGCCTCCATGTCCACCCGCCCGAGCGCCACAGGCAGTTCACCGCGGTCGGGTCGGCCCCGCAACGATTCGGAGAGCCGCACAACGCAGCTCAGGTGGTGTCGAACAGCGAGGCCTCCGCTGGTGCGATGCTCGGCCGAAACTCGGCGTCTGGGCAGATCGTCGGCCGCCCATCGCTTGGACACCTCCCGTAGCCAGCCCTGGGTGATCTTGGTGAACGACAAGGTGCCCGAGTGGCCGAACACCGCCAGATCCCAATCGTCGGCGCCAACCTCGCTCTCCGGGCTGGCCAACGCCCGGCGAGCGTGGGCGGCGAGCGAGCGAAGGAGCCCGGCGAAGCCCAGGCTCGGCTTGTCGACCATGACGTAATCGCCGATCGAGCGCACCTGTTGGCGGCGCAGGTCGTCACAGACCGCACGAAGATCGGCCTCTTTGGTCTGGACTCCGTCGCCTCGGCAGCGCTGCTGGAGTCCGAGCAGGACCTGGGCGACCACCAACGGTGCGAGGCCCCGCATGCTCACCTGGCCACCGAGACCCACCGCTGGCTCGGTGCGCTGCCAGTGCTGCTCATCAAGAACCGGTTCGGCCCGCCTGGCGAAACGCAGCCGGATCTGGTGGGCCTCGCAATAGGTGCCGTCGCGATGACGGCGCTGTCGCGGGCACGACGCCACCCCACAGGGCCCGCATGAGCGCAACGCCACGACGGTGGCGTTGAGGAGAAGCTCCGCTCTCGACACACCGAGAGCCTCCTGCTGGTCCAAGTGCGCCCGGCACAGCCCGACGGGGCTCGAGACCCATTCACGGCCACAGCCAGCGACCCCACACCGGCCCGGTCCTCGCCTCGGGTGATCCCCGGCGGGGAGCAGCGCGATGTCGTCGTCACCGAGCCCGAGAGTCGCGAGGCGCCGCTGGCACGACTGGCAGATGTGTCGACGGTTGGTGGCGGTGGTCGAGCAACCTTCGACTCGACACAGCGGGCGCAGCAAAAGGCGGTGCCCATCGGGAGGGGAAAGGACCGAGCTCGCCGGGTTCCAGCCCAGCTCGGCCAGGAACGCCGGGTCGATCATGGCCGACAGCCGCGCGACAAGATCCCCGGGGCGATCCCCGCCGGCGACGT
>JBKJJS010000255.1:0-11915 GCA_046597895.1 Ilumatobacteraceae bacterium | reverse complement strand
CCGCTGGTGGACGGAAACATGTTGGTTCTCGTTCGATCAGCCGGGGCGCAACCTCTCGGCGACGATCTACCCGCTCTTTCGCCCGAACCTCGGCGTGTGTTCGCTCGCCGTGTTCCTGTGGGATGGTGCGGCGTCGGAGCCGTCGGCGGTGCCATACGGTTTGTTCCGCTGGCATCTGGCGATGCCGGCCACGGACCTCACGGCGATGCAACTCGAAGGGCTGCGGTACGACGTCGTGGAGCCACTGATGGAGTACCGCGTGCGATACGAGGATGCCGGCCGGTTGACGATGGACCTGAATTACCGCGGGTTGCGGGAGCCGTGGCTCGCATCGAAATCCGCCCATGGTGGGCACTTCGATCAGCCATGTCAGGTGACGGGCACCGTGGTGCTGGCCGGTGAGGAGATCGAGATCGACTGCCTCGGCATGCGCGACCGAACGTGGTCACCGCGCCCGGACGACCGATATGGGCGCGGTACGGGCTACACATACGGCATCGGCGGCGCCGATGACCAGTTCCTGCTGCTCACCACCCTGGACGGCAACGTCGGATCGTTCTCGGCCGGGGTGTTCGCCGGCTACGTCGTGCGAGATGGAGTGGGGAGCAGGCTCGTCGATTCGACCCGACGCGTCACCGCCCGCCGCCAGGGGTGCCCCGAGACCATCGACGTGACGCTGACCGACGAACTCGGCCGGGTGACTGCGGCCACCGGACAATGCCTCAACCGGTACGCCAATTGGGCCACCCCTGGTTCGTTTGCCTGGATGAGCATGGTGGCGTGGGAGGTCGACGGTGGCGGGACCATCTACGGGGAGGACCAGGAGGTCTGGAGCCCGGATCTGCTCGGCCCGATCCTGGCCCGCCTCAACTGCTGAGGCCTACTCGCCGCCGATGATGAGATGCAGTTCCGCAGGGAGCACGAGTTCGTCGCCGTCCACCGTGATGACCTCGAGAATGCCGTCGTGCCACCAGTAGAGGTCGTCGCTGGCGGGGTCGGGACGCTCGTTGTAGTTGTCCTGGACTTGCTGCGCGAGGCCCGCCAAGGTCACTTCGTCCAGTGAACTGTCCACGATGACGGCGAGGAAGAGATCGGCGTTCGGGATGAGCACGACGACGCCGTCGGTCGGAATGTCGGTGACGATCGTGGACGGGTCGAGGATCCTCGACGCCGCAAAGATGTCGTCGGTCAACGTCGTGTACGTCCCCTCGCGCTCGGGAACCTCGGGTTGAGCGAGGGTCTGCCCAGCGGCGATGAGCACCAACTCCGATGTCGTCTTGCCCCACACAACGGCCTGTGCTGGTGACACATACACGATGCGGTCCGGCCCGTCGATGACGACAGCGGCCACGAGTTCGCCGGCGAGTAGCTGGGTAACGACCCGGTTGGCCGTGACGCCGAGGGCGGCGAGCGTGCCCACCCGGATCCGCAGGAGCGGGCTGGCGAGCGCAAAGTCGGTGAAATCGTCCGGTGAAGTGGGTCGTAACGCGGTCAACAGGTAGGTGGAGATCTCGGATCGCCACGTGTCATGGGGTGCTGCAGAGATCCGCACAGCAAGGGCGGCCAGCTCGATCCGGGTCCCATTGTCGAGCAGCGCAAACCCGCGTTCGACGGCCACGACGGCGTCGGCGCCCATCCCATCGAGTTCTTCTCCTACGAGGAGCACGAACCGCTCGACATCGGACGTGAGCCAGCCCGGCGGGGACCAGGTTGGAGGAGCAGCCGTGACGGCGGGCAGCGTCGGATATGCGGTGGGAAGGGGGGTGGTCGGCGGACCGGCGGTGGTCGTCGTCTCGCGAGGTGCCGTGCGAATCGGGGTCGCTTTGGGTGCACTTGTTCCGGGGGCCCCAGTCGAGTTGGAGCTGCAGGCGGCCAGCGACATCAGTGGCAATACGATCGCGCCGACCATAAGAAGGTGAGGTCGTACGCGCATCGTCGCGACGGTAGACGACCATCCGGTGTTGTTGATGAACATATGGAACATATGAAGGTGAATGGCTGCTCGGCACTACGTTCCGTTCATGGACTTCTCGATCCCCGCAGAAACGCAGACGATCCTCGATCAACTCGACGAGTTCATCGAGCGTGAGATCAAGCCGCTGGAGGCGCAGGACGACAACATCCGCTTCTTTGACAAGCGCCGGGAGTGGGCTCGCACCGATTTCGAGAACGATGGGGTCCCGCGGGCAGACTGGGAGGACCTGTTGCGCGAGATGCGCCGCCGGGCCGATGCCGCTGGCTGGCTGCGTCTCGCGCTCCCTGAGGAATACGGCGGACGCGCTGCCGGCAACCTCACGATGGCGATCATCCGTGAGCATCTGGCCCACAAGGGACTCGGCCTCCACAACGACCTACAGAACGAATCCTCGGTCGTCGGCAACTTCCCGACCGTGCTGATGATGCGGGACTTCGGTCGACCCGAACAAATTACGGAGTGGATGCCGGGGTTCCTGGGGGGCACTCGTCGCCTGGCGTTCGGCCTGACCGAGCCGAACCACGGCTCTGATGCCACATTCATGGAGACCACCGCGGTGCGCGACGGCGACGAGTGGGTGATCAACGGCATGAAGCGATGGAACTCAGGGCTCCATCACGCCACCCACGACATCATCTTTGCTCGGACATCGGGCGACCCGGGATCGCCGCTCGGTATCACGGCGTTCCTCGTTCCTACCGACTCGCCGGGCTTCAAGGTGGAGTTCTTCTGGTGGACCTTCAACATGCCGACGGACCACGCCGAGGTCTCGATGGCCGACGTCCGTGTTCCGGCGAGCGCGCTGTTCGGGCGGGTCGACCATGGCCTCGACCTCGCCCAGAACTTCCTGCACGAGAACCGCATCCGTCAGGCGGCGTCCTCGCTCGGGGCCGCCCAGTACTGCATCGACGAGGCGGTGGCCTACGCCAACTCCCGGGTGACGTGGGGCAAGAAGCTCTCGACGAACCAGGGCATCCAGTTCCCGCTCGTCGAATTGCACACGGAGGCGGCGATGCTGCGCCAACTTGTGCGGTACACGGCCTGGATGCTCGACCAGAAGCATCACATGGAAGTCACCCACCTGGTCGCGATGTGCAACTACCGCGCCAATCGGCTGTGCTGCGATGCGGCCGACCGCGCCATGCAGACGTGCGGTGGTGTCGGGTACTCCCGCCACATGCCGTTCGAACACATCTACCGCCACCACCGCCGTTACCGGATCACGGAAGGTTCGGAGGAAATCCAGATGCGCAAGGTCGCCCAGAACCTGTTCGGTTTCGGCCGCAAGTAAGCCGCAAGTAAGTGGGGAGGGACGATCGTGAGCGATCGGCGTAGGGACTGGTTGACCGTCTACCTGGGCCGGATGAAGGGCACGAGGCGGCCCGTCACCCGTCAACCGCTGCTGGTCGTCGTCCGTTCATGGTGCGCGGCGTTCGTCGGGATCTTCCTCGTGACGGTGCCGACGCTGTATCTCGACCTACCGGCCTCGGCTCGGCTGTTCCTGATCGGGTCCTTCGGGGCGACCGCAGTGCTCCTCTACGCCGCGCCGCGGTCGGACCTGGCGCAGCCGAGGAACCTGGTCGGAGGCCACCTCCTATCGGCCTTCATCGGGGTGTCGGCGTACAAACTGTTTGACCAGCACGTCGAGGTGGCGGCGGCGCTGGCGGTCGCCACGTCCATCGCCGTCATGCAACTGACCCTCACGCTGCACCCACCGGGCGGGGCGACCGCGCTCATTGCGGTCCTCGGGCCGGAGAAGATCCACGACCTCGGCTATCGCTACCTGCTCACGCCCGTTCTTGTCGGGGTCTTGATCATGTTGGTGGTGGCGCTTCTTGCCAACAACCTGTCGTCAGCCGAGCACCACCACTACCCCGTGACCTGGCGATAGCCAGCCGGACGGAAGGTAGGGTCGCGCCCCATGGCTGCACCCTCCGATGGAACCCCGGTGAACATGAAGCCCCGCTCGCACGATGTGACGACGGGCATCCAGAAGGCGCCCGCCCGGGCGATGCTGCGCGCGGTCGGCATGACCGACGCCGACTGGGACAAGCCCCAGATCGGCATCGCCTCGTCGTGGAACGAGGTGACGCCGTGCAACATGACACTCCGCAAATTGGCAGAACGATCGAAGGAAGGCGTGCGGGCGGCCGGGGGATTCCCCATGGAGTTCGGCACCATCACGGTCTCCGACGGCATCTCGATGGGTCACGAGGGGATGCGCGCCTCGCTCGTGTCGCGGGAGATCATCACCGACTCGGTCGAGTGCGTGATGCACGCCGAGCGGTTCGACGGGTTCGTCGGCCTGGCGGGATGCGACAAGAGCATTCCCAGCATGTTGATGGCGGCCGCCCGGCTCGACCTGCCGAGCGTGTTCGTCTACAACGGTTCGACCCTGCCGGGATACCTGAACGGCAAGGCGTTGGACATCACGAGTGTGTTCGAGGCGGTGGGCGCCTGCGCCCTCGGGCTGATCACCGAAGCCGAACTCGGCGAGATCGAGCGGCGGGCCTGCCCGGGCGAGGGAGCCTGCGGTGGCATGTTCACCGCGAACACGATGTCGTCGATCGCCGAGGCCATCGGCATGTCCATGCCGGGCTCAGCGTCGCCGCCCGCGGTCGACCGGCGCCGGGAGGATGATGCTCGTGACGCCGGAGCGGCCGTGGTCAACCTGCTGCGCCTTGGTATCACGCCGCGCATGATCATGACGAAGCAGGCGTTCGAGAACGCCATCGCCGTCACGTCGGCGCTCGGCGGATCGACCAATGCCGTACTCCACCTGCTCGCGCTCGCCAACGAGGCCGGTGTCACGCTCGAACTCGAAGACTTCAACCGAGTGGCGGCGCGGGTGCCGCACATCGCAGACATGAAGCCGGGCGGCAAGTTCCACATGACCGACCTGGACCGCGTCGGTGGCGTGCCGGTCGTGCTGAAGCACCTGCTCGACGCCGGGCTGCTCCACGGTGACGTGCTCACCGTCACCGGCAGGACGATGGCGGAGAACCTCGCGGCGATCAACCCGCCCGCCCCGGATGGCGTCGTCGTCTACCCCGTGAGCAATCCGCTGGACGTCGAGGGTGGCATCAACGTGCTCACCGGCTCACTGGCACCGCTGGGCGCGGTGGTCAAGGTCGCTGGCCTGACGCATGGGCAGCGCACCTTCGAGGGTGTCGCCCGAGTGTTCGATGGCGAGGAGTTCGCCATGCAGGTGATCCTGGCCGGCGAGATCCAGCCCGGCACCGTCATCGTGATCCGGTACGAGGGCCCGAAGGGTGGGCCGGGGATGCGGGAGATGCTGGCCGTCACCGGGGCGCTGAAGGGCGTCGGGCGGGGTGCCGACTGTGCGCTGATCACTGACGGGCGCTTCAGCGGTGGCACGTGGGGCTTCTGCATCGGTCATGTGGCGCCCGAGGCCACCGATGGCGGCCCCATCGCGTTTGTGCGCGACGGCGACCGCATCCGCGTGGATGTGCCGACAAAGCGGCTCGACCTCCTGGTCGATGACGCCGAAATGAATCGCCGCCGCGACGGCTGGACCCCCAACGCCCCGCGCTATACCTCAGGGGTGCTCGGCAAGTACGCCAAGTTGGTCCAGGGTGCGCACACCGGTGCAATCACCAACGTCATCTGAAGTCGAGGCGTCCGTTGACGAGGCGCCCCCCTCTCCCGCGTCCATCGGTGCCGAACTTGTGGACTCGGCCGCGAATGGGACAGCCGGACAGTGGCGACTCGTTCGCCGCTGGGCCATTGCGGGCTACGTCGTCGCGTCGCTGTTTCAGTACCGCTACGGCATGCCGTGGTCGTCACCTGGCTTGCCGCTCGAGCGCGAGCAGCTCATCGGCTGGTTCCTCGTCGGGTCCGTCGTGTGGTCGCTCGGCCGGGATCGCCGGGAGGTGCTGTACGCGGTCGTCGGATGGGGGGTGCTCGGCCTCTGCTTGGTCTTGTATGACTTCACCCGCGGCGCCATCGACAACCTCTGGGGCTACGACACGCCGATCCCCGGTCGAGGCGGAGAGGTGCCGGCGCAGGCAGTCCACAACGCTGATCGGATCCTGACCGCCGAACGGGCGCTCTTCTTCGGTTTCGTCCCAACGGAGTGGTTGCAAGATCGCTTCTACCAGCCCGGGCGAAGTGGTCCCCGTTGGGAGGTTCTGACTGCGCTCACGTACCTCTCCCACTTCATCGTGGTGTACCTGGTTGCCTTGATCCAGTGGGTGCGTGATCGGAGCCAATGGGTCAAGTGGGTGCGGGCACTCGCCACGCTGATCGTCCTCGGTGTCACGGGGTACTTTCTCTTTCCGACGGCCCCACCGTGGTTGGCCGGGCGCTTCGGCCTGATGCGGACGGTGGAGCGTCCAGGCACCCGCGGCCTTCGCCACATCAACCTGGAGATCGCCGATCGGGCGTGGAACAAAGGCAAAGGCTCGATCAACATCGTCGCCGCCATGCCATCGCTGCACTTTGCGTTCACCACGCTCGTGTTGTTTTTCTTCTGGCGGACGGCGAAGCCATGGCTGCGGGTGATCCTCGTCGCGTACCCCATCGTGATGCTGTTCACGCTGGCGTACGGCGGCGAGCACTATGTCCTCGATTGCGTCGTCGGCGCCGCGCTCGCCTGGTTCGCGGTGTGGGTGAACCGCCGCTTCGACACCTGGCGTGGCGCCCGTCACTCCTCGGTGTAGTAATCCCGGCCGAGGTGGGTGATCTGCTCCTCGCCCATCATCCACCGCAACGTGTTCTTGAGCTTGGTGTGCTGGATGAACAGGTCGTGTTCGGGATACAGGCCCGGCGGGGTCTGTGGGCTCTTGTAGTAGAAGCTCAGCCACTCCTGGATGCCGCCGAGGCCGGCTCGCTGGGCGAGGTCTGAGAACAGGATGAGGTCGAGCGCTAATGGCGCCGCGAGGATCGAGTCGCGGCACAGGAAGTCGATCTTCATCTGCATCGGGTAACCGAGCCACCCGAAGATGTCGATGGCATCCCAGCCCTCTTTGTTGTCGCCCCGCGGTGGGTAGTAGTTGATACGGACCTTGTGGTAGACGTTGCCGTACAGCGACGGGTACTTCTCGGGCTCGAGGATGTCCTCCAGCACGCCGAGCTTGGACTCCTCCTTGGTCTTGAAGTTGTCTGGGTCGTCGAGCACCTCGCCATCGCGGTTGCCGAGGATGTTCGTGGAGTACCAGCCGGCGAGACCGAGCATGCGGGCCTTCAGCATCGGGCCGATCACGGTCTTCACGAGCGTCTGGCCGGTCTTGAAATCCTTGCCGGAGATGGGCACGTTGTGGTCGGTGGCGTACTGGCGCAGGGCAGGAGCATCGACGCTGAGGTTCGGCGCGCCGTTGTTGAACGGGATGCCTGCCTGCAGGGCGGCGTACGCGTACAACATGGAGGGTGCGATGGTGGGGTCGTTGGCGTCGATGGCCTTCTCGAACGATTCGAGGTCGACGTGGGCGAGGCCCGGCTCGATGTAGATCTCCGTCGACCCGCACCACATCATGACGACGCGGTCGACGTGATTCTCCTCCTGGAAACGTTGGATGTCCTCGCGGATCTGATTGAGCATCGACCGCTTGTCGGTGGTACCCATGTGGTTGTCGGCATCGATGTTCTTGGCGTACTGGCGGTCGAACGCCGCCTTCATTGGCCGGATGGCACGCAGCGCCTCGGAGATCCCTTCGATGTGCTTGCCGGACTCGAGCACGCCGGCGCGCTGCGCGGCAACGTAGGCATCATCGGGGAACGGATCCCACGCGCCCCACACGATGTCGTTCAGATCGGCGAGGGGAACAAGGTCCTTGATGAGTGGCGAGCGTCCGTCCGTGCGCTTCCCGAGACGGATGTGGCCCATCTGGGTGAGCGACCCGACCGGCTCACCCTGACCCCGCTTGACGAGTTCGACGCCGGCGATGAGCGTCGACGCCACCGCGCCGAGCCCGACGGTGAGTACGCCGAGCTTGCCCTCGGCAGGCGCCACGGTGGGGGTGGGGGGAGCACTCGTCACGAATCAACCTCGCTTGTGGTGGCCGGCACCTGGATGGCTGGCCAGCCGCTCCTGGGAGCATCCGCAGGCTATCGAGTAGGTCGGCCGCGCTATCCGTTCGGGTTGAGTTCGGAGTGAAGTCGATCGAGCGACTGTTGGGCGATGAGCATCGCTCGCCGGGCGGAAAACGGGATGCGCCCGGTGTTCTCGAGCACCCTCCAGTTCGTGCCGGTCTGCTCCACCATCGACCGCAGGGTGGACGGGTCAGCGTTGATCGGCAACCCGAGTCGCGTCGCTGGTTGGGCGAACAGGAGCAGACGGCGCAGATCGCTGCGCAACATGGGCGGCAGGACGGCCTTGCCGCTCGTGAGGTCGTGCAGCAACTCGATCTCGACAAGAGTGGGAATGTCCGAGCGGAGCGTCTCGATTCCTTCGAGGATCTCGGCGCGCGTCGTCGGGGAAGTGGCACCGTCGGCAGCCACACCGAGAAGCTTGAGGCCCGACGCAGCCCTGATGAGCGGGGCCCGGTACCTGATCAATTCCTCCATCAACCCGCGGATTCGTGTGATGGACTGGTCGGACAGCACCTCGACGCCCGGGACGAGGGCTCCGGTGCCCGCCGAGGTCTTCAGGACGCCGACCACATCGTCG
Source organism: Ilumatobacteraceae bacterium (assembly GCA_046597895.1). GTDB lineage: Bacteria > Actinomycetota > Acidimicrobiia > Acidimicrobiales > Ilumatobacteraceae > WLJO01. The sequence continues at coordinate 3,312 of JBKJJS010000255.1, read as the reverse complement.
GCGGGAGGAGCCCCGGCGACAGGGACGACCAAGGCCTCGAGGGCGATTGGTCCGGCGACCGCGCGTCGGAGCGTGGCGCTCAGGTGGCTCACGATCTCCGGCGGAGCAGGCGCATCGCTCGGCACGAGTACGACGACCACGTCGGCGGTACCCACCGCGGGGTCGTCGATTGAAGTCGTGGTCACCACCTCGAGGTCGAGGGCCCCTTCGCGCTCGAGAGTGACGATCACCCGGGAACCGGCTCCATGGGCACCGGTGACCGCTAAGTGGACGTTCCCGTCTCTGTCCCGCTGGACGCCGATCGGTTGGGCGCTCCCCGTCCGCGACGTGACGACGGCCTGGGGGTTCGAACCCCGCCCGAGCCGTAGTGGAGCGCCTCCCAGTGCGGACAGCGTGGCCGCAGTCGGGGTCGCGCCGAACAGTTTCCATGCCACGGCGGCCGTGAACGGGCGGCCGTCGCCGACGACGGTGACGCTGAGCGGCCGGCTCAGGCGATACTCGGCCTCGGCCACGAGCGCGAGACCGTCAGGTGTGCCGATGCGGTCCCGCACGGACGAGACAAGGTCCATGACCCGGCCGGATGCTCCGACCGGCTGCGCGTGGTGGTGTATCGGCGGGGGCGGCGGCAGGGGGGTCTCGGGGGGACCGGAGCCGATCAGGGTGGCCCGCGGAGCCGGGGCGCCCAATGATTGGAGTACGTGCTCGAGAGCGGTGCTCAGGGCGATCACCGACGAGTACCGCTCGTCGGGGTGGCGGGCCAGACCCTGTTCCATGATCCGATCAAGGGCGGAAGGGAGCCCCCGCCGCAGCGAACTCAAACGGTCCGGCATGGTGTTGGCCCGGGAGCGCCGGACCCCGGACAGCGTGTCGGAGGCGAACGCCGGCCGGCCCGCCACCATCTCATAGACCACGGCTGTCACGGCAAACACGTCCACCCGACGGTCGATGACGGCAGTCGGTTGGGCCTGTTCCGGGGCCATGTACGCGGGCGTTCCGGCCGCCATCGTGAAGCCACTGGCGGCCGCAAGGTCCTTGGCCAATCCGAAGTCCCCGAGCATCACCGCCTCGTCGCCGATGTCGCGGCCGACTCGCTGGGCGGCGATGCGCTCGTGGGTGCGCACGGACCTGAACAGGATGTTGCTCGGCTTGATGTCGCGATGGACCACGCCGAAGTCGTGGACGACGGCGAGTGCATCGCAGATCTCGATCCCGAGCCGAAGGGCGGTGACGAGCGGCAGATCCTCGTTCGGCGGAGCGAAGTTGGCTAGTCGCTCGTGCAACGTTCCCCGGTCGGCCCAGCCCATCACGAAGTACGGACGGCCGTCCTCGAGTTCGTTGATCTCATGGACGCGCACGATGCCGTCGTGGTCGATCTTGCGCAGGATCCGAGCCTCGTCGACGAACCGTTGACGAACGCCGGCGTTGCGGGCCCAGTTGTCGGCGAGCACCTTGATGGCCACCCGGGCATCCAGCAGTTCGTCGTAGGCGAGCCACACGGTGGCGAAGCTGCCGGCCCCGAGGGCGCGCTCGGCCAAATACTTTCCGATCCGGCGGCCTTCGCTCACGCTGCCATGGTGGCACGGCTACGTTGTGCTCGCTCCACCCATCTTGAGAGGCAGCACAGTGGCCACTCCACCTTGGATACTCGCGATCGACTTCGGCACCAGCTTCACGGTCGCGGTGGCGCAGGTCGAAGGGCGATCGCCCGAGGTGCTCGAGATCGCCGGGGAGCGTCGAGTTCCGTCCGTCGTCCTGACCGACGAGGGTGACCGGATCGTGGTTGGGCGGGTGGCCGAGGAACTCTCGGCCTCGAATCCGCGGAGCACGCTGCGGGCACCGAAAAGCCGCCTCGGCGATCAGGCCCCTGTCGTGCTCGACGGCAAGCCGTACCAGGTGGTCCAACTCGTCGCGGCGCTCCTGGCGTTTGTGTACGACGAGGCAGTCCGCCAAATGGGGGCACCGCCATCGGAGGTGCGCCTCACGCATCCGGCGACGTGGAACCGGCCCTTGCTCAACCGTCTGCTGGAGGCTGCCACGAAGGCCGGCGTACCGCGACCGGTCCTGGTGCCGGAGCCTGTCGCCGCCGCGCTGTCCTTCGCCAGCGAAGTCGGTGTCGCCGAGGGGGATCACGTCGTCGTCTACGACCTCGGTGGTGGCACGTTCGATACGGCGGTGGTCACCGCCACTGCGACGGGGTTCGTCGTGGTGGGCCGACCGGGAGGAGATCCGACCATCGGGGGGGAGTTGTTCGACGAGATTCTCGTGAACGAGATCGGCAGCCGACTTGAGCCGGGGTCGTGGGAATCCATGCAGGTGGCGTCCGAGCCGTCATGGCAGCGGGTCGCCGCTTCGCTGCGCAACGAATCCCGTAGGGCAAAAGAGACGCTGTCCTCGCACTCGTACGCCGACCTCCTTCTCCCGATGCCGGCGGGGATGTCCCAGCAGCGGGTGACCCGGGACGAATACGAGGCGCTCATCGGGCCTTATATCGACGAAACGGTGACCCTGCTCGGCAGATGCATCGCCAACGCCGGCCTTACGCCGGACCGGTTGGCGGCGATCTACCTCGTGGGTGGAGCGAGTCGGGCGCCCATCGTGGAACGCCTCACCATGGAAGCCTTCCCCGGCGTACTCGTGAGCCGCCGCGGCGATCCGAAGACCGCGGTCGCCATGGGTGCCGTGCGCGCTGCGCTGGCCCCCGATGCGGGCGTGGCACGTTTTGGACAACCGAGCACTGAGGATGCCTCGGCTCCTACGGCCGAGGCGAACCTGATCCTTGGCGTGCCGCCAAGCGGCCCGGGCTCCCGACCCGAAGCGACGGCGGCGGCGATCGCCAGCCTTGTGCCACCGCCCACGGCGCCCCCGGCGGCGGGCCCCCCTCCCCCCGCAGCCGCGCCCGTGAGGGCCGCCCCGCCCTCGGTCCCGCCACCGCCAGGGGCGCCAACTCCGCCGCCCCGCCAGTTCGTGCCGACGGCGCCGCCGCCAGCACGCCGTTCGGGTCGCAAAGGCGTCGTCATCGGGGTCGTGGCCGCCATCGTGGCGCTTGCGCTGGTGGTCGGTGCCATGATCGCCCTCACGTCCGGGGGCGGGGGCGACGACACGAAGCCGTCCGGCACCGACGCCCGCGCCACCACGACCGCTCGGGTTTCGACGACCGTAGAGGACACCGTACCCACGGTGCCTGCTGCTGAGCTGGAAGCGAAACTACTCACGCTCGACGAAGTGAACTCGGCGGCGGGGGAAGGGTTCGTCGAGATCGGATCTCCGGGTGAACCGGGATCGACCTCGACGAACCCTTCCCCCGCCGCCGAG
>JBKJJS010000273.1:0-2780 GCA_046597895.1 Ilumatobacteraceae bacterium | reverse complement strand
CGCTCGCGTTTATGCAGGGCCGGCTGCGGGCGACCGGCGATACGGGTGTTCTCTTCGAGCGTCTGAAGTCCGGTGAGGTGGCTGAGGTACTCGGCCGCCTCAGCACTCGCCCCTAGCTGGCGGGTGTGCTGGCGCGCATGACGTCGCGCAGCGCCCGGTAGCCGATCACGGTGGCGCCCGCCGCAACAAGCGCGGCCCGTACCTCCGACGCATCGTCGACGACGAGCCGACGATCATCGATCCAGCCTGGCGCATCTTCCGACAACGCCCGGACCTCCTCGGTGTCGATCACCGGTTGGACGTGGATCTCGGTGACTCCCGGGTTCAACGATGCAATCGCCGCGAACACCCGCTCCCGACTCCCTGGCCGCCAGTCGTGGTCGAAGTGATCCGGGAAGATCACGTGCTCGTCGGCGGCCAATCGGCGGAACGGGAAGCCGGCCTGCTCCGCCGCGATGGTCGACGGCAGGCGCACGGGGAGCCGGTACTCCACGGCCAACTCGAGGTACACGTCGAAGAACTCTGGCCGCAGGGTGATGGCGCTCAGGTGGGGCGCCAGGTGTGTCACGTCGAACCCCCACGCCATGGCCCGTTCGATCTGGGCACGGCACTCTCGTAAGACCTCTTCGGAGTCGGCGTGCTCCCAGAGATCGTCGATCGTGCGGGGGAAACCTCCGTCGCCCGATACCAGCGATGGAGCATGCGTGATGGGCCCCCACTGGTACAGGTCGTGCTCAGAGTTGAGGGTGAGGTGTACGCCGATGTCCTCGCCGGCGTACATGGATGCGGCGTGGCGGGCCCAGGGCGCCGGCACCATGATGGAGGCACACGACGCCACGCCCTGCCGCAACGCGTCGTACACGCCGATGTTGGCGGCGTGGGACGACCCGAGATCATCGCAACTGATGATGACCAGACGTGCCTCTGCCGAATAACCAAGCCGTTCCGCGAGCGTGCTCACGCGAGTGAAGCTATCCGTCGCAGGCGGCCCATAGGCCACGACCCGCCTGCTGCGCTGCTGTTGCCGCGTCGATGAACTCCCTGGCATGAGTGGTGTTGGGCTTGATGGTCAAGGGCGAGGCATACCCCTGCCAGACCAGTTCGAGGTTCACGAAGAGTCCATCAGCGGCGCGGTGCACGTAGCCGAGGAGGCGGCCGTAGTCGTCACGCGGTTCGACGTCGCGCTCCAGCCGCACAGGTGTCCCGGCGGGCAGCAGCGACAGCGTGTACTGCTTCGCTTCCGGCCCGAAGCACTGGACGGGCTTGCGGCGGTCGACCGTCTCGGGGGTGTTCACGCCGATGAGCCTGACCCGCTGCGTGCTGCCATCGACGATGAGATCGACGGTGTCACCGTCGACCACGTGCTCGACAGTCGCATTGGATTCGAGTGCACCCGCCGCGGGCGGTGGTTGCAGCTGGTTCTCGTCGCCGGAACGCCGGCCCGCCACCGCCCCCACGGCGACGGCGAGCACGAGCGCGCCAGCCACTCCCGCGGCCACCGCCACTCCAGTTCCCGAACGCCTCCGCCTACGCACCATGTCGTTCTACAGTCCGCTCGTGGGAACCGCACCGCGACGAACGATCTGGTGGGAGAGTGCATCAACGGACGCGGCCGCCTGTGTGATCGACCAACGTCACCTTCCGCACGAGTACGTAGTGGATCGTCGGACGACATCGGCGCAGTGCGTGGCCGCACCACGCGGCCGATCACGGCGTGCCGGTGCACGTCTCGGTCAGCGAGACCAGGCCCCGGAACCAGGGCGCCGCGCTGACGGCGTGGGAACTCGAGTCGGCCGGCATCCCGCACACCCTTGTGGTGGACAACGCGGCTGGACACCTACTGGCTTCAGGCCTCGTCGACTGCGTCATCGTCGGGGGGGGATCGGGTGGCCGCGAACGGCGATGTCGCCAACAAGATCGGCACGTGCTTGAAAGCCATTGCCGCCATCGAGTTCTCTGGCCCGTTCTATGTGGCCACTCCGTGGTCCACCTTTGACGCGTCGTGCCACGGCGGCGGATCGATCCCGATCGAAGAGCGTTCGCCAGACGAGGTTCTCGTGGTCAACGGCTTGCCGATCGGCCCAGCGGGCGCCCCCGCCCGCAACTGGGGCTTCGATGTGACGCTGGCGCGTCACGTGACGGGATACATCACACCATCCGGCGTCCTGACCGCCGCGGATCTGGGCAGCGCGGCAGCGGTCGCTATGACTCGGGGGCGGTGACCGTGACGGTCTTGCAACTCAACCAACGCAGCGTCGTTCCGGCGCCAAGGCCGATGGCCTGAACGCAGATGCGGTGACGCCCCTCGGTGGTGGTGAGCGTGGCATCCACCCCGTGGAACGGACCGTTGCCGGGATACTGGACGGCGACCTCGGGTACGTCGCCGTTGGCCAGCAACTGCTTGCGGATGACCCCGTCGACGGTGATGCGCACGATGATGGGAAGGCTGGCCTCTGGGTCGAGCGCCCACCCCTTCACCTGGAACCGGCCGGGCGTCGCCGGGGTGATCTCGAACTCACCAATGGGATCGATGCCCTTGGCATGTGGGATGCGAGATGCCACGTCACGCAATGGTGTGAAGTGACCGGGATCCTCGTACCCGATGGCGAAGAACACGATTCCGGCGAGACCCTTGTCGGCGACCTGCTGCGCCTTGAGCAACGTGGTGCCGGCGTCGGGGTAGTACACCGTTCGGGTGACGGTGCACGTCACCGGGGTGGACGAAGGGGGGTTGGTGCCAGGGGGGTTGGTGCCGGGCGGGTTGGTGCCGGGCGGGTTGG
>JBKJJS010000223.1:0-48471 GCA_046597895.1 Ilumatobacteraceae bacterium | reverse complement strand
CAGCAACTGCTCTGGGTCGTGCTCTCGAAAGCGTCCGGCCTCGATCTGGCGCCGCAGGTACTTCACCGCTTCGTCGAACATCGGCCGAAGCACTGCGGCGAGATCGATGCCGAGGTGGGATCCGCCATCCAGGGCTTCCCGGCGCATCAATCGCACGTAGTCCGGATTGGCCTCGAAGAAGCGGAAGGCCACTGCGAGGACGGACTCGACCTTTACCCAGCCGACGAGGTCCGATGCCGCAGCCGCTTCGACCTGGCCGAAGAAGTCCGACAACAACCGCTCGAACACTTCGCCGTACAGCACGTCTTTGGAGGCGAAGTGGTGGAGAAGGCTTGGGCGCCGGATCCCCACCCCTGCGGCGATGTCATTGAGTGAGGTGCCGTCGTAGCCGGCTTCGGCGAAGCACCGCACGGCCTCGGCGATGATCGCCCCCTTGGTGGAGACCGGCTCATGATGCGAACTCACAAGCCCTGGATACTACTGCCGGACGCGTGCCTACCGACTGGTAGGTCGGGCGCTATACTCGGTGTTGTGCTGAAGATCTTCCTTCTCGGTCCACTTGTCGGGATCGCCGTCATGCTGATGGCCAACGTGATCACGACGGTGTACCTCCATCGAGCGTTGGCCCACAAGGCGCTCACCGTGCGCCAGCCGATCACGTTTGTATTCCGGTTCTTGACCTGGGTCATGACCGGCATCCGCCCTCGTCAGTGGGTCGCCGTCCACCGCAAGCATCATGCCTTTACCGACGTCGAGGGCGATCCACACTCACCGGTCCTGCTGGGCTGGAAGCGTGTCCAGTTCTCCAACGTGGCGCTCTATCGCAAGGTCGCCAATGACCCCGAAACCGTCGCGAGGTATGCCAAGGACCTCCCGGCGGACCGACTCGACCGGTGGTTCTTCGACCGGGCTCTCGTCGGCCTCGCCATCGGCATCGCCTTTCTGATGGTGGTTCTCGGGCCGTGGGCCGGCCTCGTCGCCGCCTTCGTCCACGCCAACCTGTATCTCGCCACGAGTTCAGGGGTCAACGCCATGGGCCACACCTTCGGACGTCGCCCGTACGACAACAACGCCGGCAACCTGCAATGGCTGGCCTGGCTCACCGCTGGCGAGGGGCTGCACAACAACCATCACGCCGCCCCCACCGCCGCCAAGCTCTCGCATCGGCGATGGGAGTTCGACCCTGGCTGGTGGGTCATCAGCGTTCTGCGGCGTGTCGGTCTCGCGAAGGTGAGACTCAGCGAGGCTGTCGTGCGAGCCAAGGTCGGCCGGCGCACCTCCAACGCCGCGTAAGTCGGCCAGCGGTCCGGGGTTGCGCGCTGGGCTGGATACCCTCGCGTTGTGCAGATCGTCTCCGCAGTTTTCGTCGAGAGCTTCAACGTGCGCGAGGCCCCCGGGCCCTCGACGCGCATTGACCTCCAAGGCGTCATGTTCTCGATGGCGGCGCCATCGGTCGCCCCAGTCACCATCGACCCACATCTCGTGGCGCTCATCTTCTGTCCGGCCCACGAGCAAGGGTCGGGCATTTTCGAGGTCATCTTCCGGCGCGGCATCGGCGAGGAGGACGAGCAGGTCGCCCGCAACGTGAGCCCGTTCACGGTCGAACCAGGCAAGTTCACCTACCGGCTCGTGCGGGGTGAGCTCGAGTTCCCCGACTACGGGCAGATCTTCGCCCAGTGCCGAATCGACAGAGGGCCCTGGCACATCGTGCCCTTCACGTTGCTCCCACCGGTCTGACGGGCACCGTGCCGTTCGCCGCCGCCCTGTCCCGCCATCCCGACGCAGCTCATGGCGTCGGTGAGGTAGTCGGTGAGGTGCTGGATCACCTCGGAGGTGCGCCCGATCTCGCCGTTCTCTTCTTCACTGCGCCGCATGTTGCGACGGCCGAGGCCGCGGCTGCCACCGTGCAGACACTGCTCGACCCGTCGACCTTCATCGGAGCATCGGCCGTCGCGGTCCTCGCCGGCGAGCACGGGGTGGAGGACCAACCGGCAATGGTGCTGTGGGCCGCTCGCACGCCCGGCGTGATCGCTCCCGTCCACATCACCGCTCAGCCCGTCGGCGGGGTCAGCGATGGCTGGACCTTCGAGGGGCTACCGGACGACCTCACGACGCGGGCACGCTCCTTGATCCTGCTCACCGACCCATTCACATTCCCAGTCGATGAGTTCATCGCCTCGACCAGGCGGGCGCACCCGGGCCTGGCCCTCATCGGGGGCCTCGCATCGGCGGCCAAGGGCCCGGGCGGCAACCGACTCCTCATCGGTGGCCGCGTCACCCGCCATGGCGCCGTCGGTGTTCTCCTGGAGGACGACGTCGGCGCCACATCCGTCGTCTCGCAGGGTTGCCGTCCCATTGGGCAGCCCTTCACCGTCACGCGGTCCGAGGGCAACGTGCTGTTCGAGTTGGGTGGTCGGCCCGCGCTGGACCGTGTGCTCGAGATGCTGGAGTCGCTGCCACCCGAGGACCGTCAACTGGCGACGCGCGGACTTCATTGTGGGATCGCTGCGGCCGAAGCCAAGCTCGACCTCGAACGGGGCGACTTCCTCATTCGCGGAGTGCTCGGGGCTGACCGTGACACCAAGGCCGTCGCCGTGGGGGGCCAGGTGCCGGTGGGCTCGACCATCCAGTTCCAAGTGCGGGATGCCGCGACTGCCGGTGAGGACCTTCGAGATCTTCTCGAGGGCCACGCCGCAGACGCGGCACTCGTCTTCACGTGTAACGGTCGGGGCAGCTTCATGTTCGGCGATGCCGATCACGATGCGAGAATCGTTCACGACCGCGTTCCTGGAGCGGTCGCCGGCATGTTCTGCGCTGGCGAGATCGGTCCCGTGGCCGGCCGCAATGCGCTGCACGGCTTCACCGCATCGGTCGCTCTCTTCCGGGATCAGTAGCGCGCTCGACGGCCCGCCATCGGGGGCACGAAGTCGCAGAAACATCCCCAGCGGAGCCTCCCCCACTACGCTCGGCGCGTGCCCGTTCGTCTCAGCGCTGCGCAGGACACTGCCGCCATCTCCCTCATCCGTGGCTTCGCTATGGACGCCCCCTTGTACGCCAAGAGTGGGCACCAGGGCACGGCGATGGCGCTCGCGCCGCTCGGCCACGTGCTCTACAGCCGTGTCCTCAAGCACGATCCAAGCGCTCCCCACTGGCCCGATCGCGACCGCTTCATCCTGTCGAACGGGCACGCCTCGATCCTGCAGTACGCCCTGCTCTATCTGTCCGGCTACGGCCTGGAACTCGACGACATCAAGGCCTTCCGGCAGTGGGGATCAGCCACCCCTGGCCATCCTGAAGTGGGCCATACGGCAGGAGTCGAGGTCACCACCGGCCCACTCGGCCAGGGCTTTGCGAACGCCGTGGGGATGGCCGTCGCCGAGCGGCAACTTCGCGCCCGCTTCGGCGACGACGTGATGGATCACCACATCTTTGTCGTCGCTGGCGATGGCTGCTTCATGGAAGGCCTTAGCCACGAGGCAGCATCGCTCGCCGGTCATCTCGGTCTCGGCCATTTGATCTGCGTGTACGACGACAACAACATCACGATCGACGGATCCACCGCGCTGTCGTATAGCGACGACGTCGGAGCCCGGTTCGTGGCGTACGGCTGGCATGTGGACCGCATTGGTGCCGTCGCCGACGACCTCGAGGCACTGGAGGCCGCTCTGCTCGGGGCGAAGGCAGAGACGGGCCGACCAAGCCTGCTGATCTTAAGGTCGCACATCGGCACGCCATCGCCGGACCACACAGATGACCACGAAGCGCACGGCAACCCGTTCACACCGCAGGACGTCACCCGCACGAAGACCGTGATGGGCATCCCCGACGAGCCGTTCTGGGCGCCTGCTGATCTCGTCGAGGCGTACCGTGTCGCGACCGCGGGCGCAGGAACCGAGTGGCGCACCGCGTGGGAAAGGCGGTTCGCCACCGCTGACATCGACCGCCCCACATGGGACGCGGTCTGGGGCTCTGGCGGCATCGACGGATGGGAGGCTGCACTTCCGACATTCGAGTTGGGCGACAAGATCGCCACCCGCCAGGCCATCCAGAAGGCACTCGTGGCCGCCCTACCCGGCCTGCCGGGCCTTACGGCGGGCGCGGCCGACCTCACCGGAAACACCGGGGTCAAGTTGGATCAGACACCGCAGTCGCGATCGAACCCGGAGGGACGCCAGATCTACTACGGCGTCCGCGAACACGCGATGGCGGGTGCCATGGTCGGCATGGCTCTCCACGGAGGGGTCCTTCCGGCCGGCGGCACGTTCTTCGTGTTCGCTGATTACATGCGCCCCGCCATCCGACTGGCGGCGCTGAGCAGAGCAAAGGTGCTCTTCGTGTTCACCCACGACTCCGTCGGAGTCGGCGAGGACGGCCCCACGCACCAACCCGTCGAGCAGTTGGCGTCGCTACGGGCCATTCCCGGGCTCCAGGTGATCCGACCGGCCGACGCCAACGAAACCGTCGCCGCCATCCGGGCGGCGGTCGATCACGATGGGCCAACGGCCTTCGTACTGTCCCGGCAGGCCATACCCGTGTGTACCGATGGCTCGGCGGTCATGCGCGGAGCGGGCGTGGTCATGCGTGAGCCGTCCGGTGCCGGACCCGCCATCGTGCTGGTCGCCACCGGCTCCGAGGTTGCCTTGGCCCTCGAGGCCGCCGAGCGTCTGACCAGCGTCGGCATTCCCGCCCGCGTCGTGTCGTTCCCCTCATGGGATCGCTTCGCGGCACAAGACCAGGAGTTTCGGTCGTCGATCCTGCCGCCAGGTGTTCCGCGGCTGTCGATCGAGGCTGCCACCACGTTCGGTTGGGAGCGCTACGCCGATGACTCGATCGGTATCGACCGGTTCGGCGCCAGCGCGCCAGGCAACGTGGTGCTCGCCAATCTTGGTATCAACGTCGACCACGTCGTGGCCCGGGCCACGACGCTCGTGAACGGAGCGTGACCCATGAATCGCCTTGTACGTCTCTCTGAGGAGTTCGGCCAGAGCCCGTGGCTCGACAACCTGAAGCGGGGGTATATCACCTCCGGGCAACTCGCCCGGTTGCGTGATGACGGCATCCGTGGCCTGACGTCCAATCCCACGATCTTCCAGAAGGCCATCCAGGGCTCGCCCGACTACGACGAACAGTTCCGCACAGTGTCAAAGGGTGGGCGGGACATCATCGAGAGCTACTGGGCACTCGTGCTGCAGGACATCGCCGGAGCGCTGGACGTCTTCGCGCCGCTCTACGAGGAGTCTGGCGGACGTGACGGCTTCGTGTCCGTCGAGGTGGACCCCGGCCTCGCCCACGACACCGCAGGCACCATCGCCGCGGCACGCCACTTGCATACGACCATCGCCCGCCCGAATCTGCTCGTGAAGGTGCCCGCCACGGCGGAGGGCGTTCCCGCCATTCGCCAAATGGTCGCCGAGGGCCACAGCATCAACGTCACGTTGATCTTCAGTCTCGAGAGGTACCAGCACGTGATGGAGGCGTATCTCGACGGCTTGGAGGCGTATGCGGCGACTCCCGGAGCCGACCTCTCCCGCGTCGCCAGCGTCGCCAGCTTCTTCATCTCCCGGGTGGACACCGAGATCGACCAACGCCTCGATGGTCTTGCGAGTCCCGCCGCGATGGCCCTGCGCGGCAAGGGCGCGGTGGCCCAGGGGAAGCTGGCATACCAACTCTTCACCCGTACGTTCAGCGGTCCTCGCTGGGAGCGCCTCGCCGCGATGGGGGCTCGGGTGCAGCGACCTCTCTGGGCATCGACGTCGACGAAGAATCCGGCCTATCCAGACACGCTCTACGTCGATGAGCTGATCGGCCCGGACACGGTAAACACCCTCCCGGACGCCACGATCGATGCCTTCGTCGATCACGGCACGCTGGCACGCACGGTCGACGTCGGTATTGACGAGGCTGAGCGCGTGTGGCACGGACTTCGAGCCGTCGGCCTGGATCTCGACGACATTGCATCCACGCTCGAGCGCGAGGGCGTCTCGTCGTTTCAGAAGAGTTTCACGGAGTTGCTCGACGCGCTCACGACCAAAGCCACCGAACTACGGCCGTGAATTGAGCGAGATGGCTGATGTCGCCCGAGACTGGCCTGCCGGAGCGGGATCGCAGAGCGCGGCGACGGCGTTCTTGGATGCAATGGGCGTCACCCACAACCGCACACTGTTCATGGATCTCCTCGACGGTGTAGGCGCCATGGCGCGCGACGACGTCGACACGCTCGACCTGAAGATCGCCGCCGCCGCGGTGCAGGAAATGGCCGCCGCCTTCGAGCTGTTTCAACCGTTCCGGTCGATACCGAAGGTCACGCTGTTCGGGTCGGCCCGAACCGAGCGCCACGACCCGCTCTACGCCCAGGCACGCGACGTCGCACGCCGACTCGCCGAGCAGGGCTGGATGGTCATCACGGGGGCCGGCCCCGGCATCATGGAAGCAGGGATGGAAGGCGCTGGCCGGGACCGCTCCATCGGTGTCGCCATCCGGCTGCCGTTCGAGCAATCAGCCAACTCGGTGATCGCCGGTGACAAGAAGTTCGTCTCGATGAAGTACTTCTTCACCCGCAAACTCATGCTCATCAAGGAGTCGAAGGGCTTTGTCTGCCTCCCCGGGGGTTTCGGCACACTCGACGAGACGTTCGAGTTACTCACACTCACGCAGACCGGCAAGGGGCTACCCGTGCCCATCGTGCTCCTCGACGTGCCGGGTGATCCCTACTGGGAAGCCGCCCAGGAGTTCATGGAGCGTCAGCTCGTCAGCCGGGGACTCGTCGGTGCGTCGGATACAGGCCTCTTCCTCGTCACCGACGATTGTGACGTCGCCGTCCGCGAGATCACTGGCTTCTACGCCAACTACGACTCGCTGCGCTATGTCCGCGACCAACTCGTCGTACGCCTGCGCCACACCCCGTCGCCTCACCAATTGGCGGAGCTCAACGAACGCTTCGGACACCTGTGCACCAACGGGCGTATCGAGGCGAGCGGACCGCTCCCCATCGAGGTTCGAGAACATGATCAAGTGGACCTGCCCCGGATCCGGTTTGCGTTCGGTCGGCACAGTTTCGGGGATCTGCGTCGGCTGATCGACACGCTCAACGGCTACGCGTCGTGATCCCGACGCCAGACCCACCGAACACGCCGCACCGTCGCCGCGTGCCGATGAGGAATATCATCGGCCTCGCCATCGGCGTGGCGGTCTTGATCGTGGTATTCGGCTTCGTGCTCCCACGCTTTGCTAACTATGGCGACGTGTGGCACCAACTCACGGCGATGTCGTGGGCGTATCTCGTGCTCCTGTTGTGTGCCGAGGTGCTCAACCTCGCCACGTATGCACCGAATTTCATGGTGGCCCTGCCAGGACTCCGATTCCGCCAGGCGCTCGAAGTGCAGTTCACGGGCACGGCCCTTTCCAACGTGGCGCCGCTCGGGGGCGCAGTGAGCATCGGCTTCCAATACAAGATGATGCGTGAATGGGGCTTCACTGCCAGTTCGTCGAGCCGCGCCATGGTGGTCACCGGAGTGTGGAACCACCTCATCAACTTGGCGCTCCCCGTTCTGGCGCTGACGATGCTGACACTTGGAGGCGGCCGTAACGCCACGCTCATCGTGGCGGCCGAGGTCGGCGGAGTGCTGTTCGTCGTCATTCTCAGCGGCTTTCTTCTTCTCGTCGCCAGCGATAGTGGTGCCCGCGTGATCGGGCAGGTCGCGGAAGGAGCAGCGAACGGGCTGCGCCGCCTCGTGCGAAGGCCAACCCGACGGACGATGGCCGACACCATGGTGCGCTTCCGTAGGGATAGCAACGAACTGCTGCGAAAGAAGTGGCTCGCCCTCACGATCACGACGCTGGTCGGCGTGTTGTCGACGTTCCTCGTGTTGTTGGTGGCGATTCGAGCGGTCGGGATTGCCGGTACCGAGATCAGCGCGACGGAGGCATTCGCCACGTGGTCAGTGACGCGTCTGCTGTCGGCTGTTCCCATCACCCCAGGGGGAATCGGGATCATCGACGTCGCCATGGCCGGCGCGCTTACCGGATTCGGCGGGGACGACGCCAAGGTCGTGGCGGCCGTCCTGCTCTACCGCGTCCTCACGTTCGTGCCGCCCATTTTTCTCGGGGCAGTCTCGATGTTCACGTGGCGGCGCCACCCGGAGCGACATCCCCCACCGGTCAGCCCATAATTCTCTGCGTCGCTCTGCAAGGATCGGTCGATGGACGAGGCAGACCGCGTGATCCGCAATGCGACCTATCGTTTGTTCGTCGAACTCGGACGTAGTCCGACGGTCTCCGACGTCAGCCGAGCGATGAGCGCGCCGGAGGCCGAGGTCGAAGCGAGTTGGCGGCGACTCCACGACATGCATGCCCTCGTGCTGGAACCCGGCAACGCCGCGATCCGCATGGCGAACCCATTCTCGGCGACCCCTACCGCGTTTCGGGTGAACGCCCGTGGGCGCTGGTGGTACGGGAACTGTGCGTGGGACGCCATCGGCATCTGCGCTGCACTCCACGCCGATGGTCGGATCGAATCGGCGTGTCCGGACTGTGAGGACCCGATCGCCTTCGAGGTGGTCGACGGGCAGCCGAGTGATATGGGCCTTCTGTTTCACTGCCTTGTTCCGGCCGTCTCTTGGTGGGATGACATCGTGTTCACCTGAAGCACCATGAACCTCTTCCGGTCGGAGGAGCACATCGAGCGCTGGTTGGATGGTCGCCCACCCGGAGCGACCATCCCGGTGACGACGTTGAGCGATCTCGCCCACGCCTGGTGGGGGGACCGTGTGTCGCCGGAGTGGCGACCGCACTCCCGTGAACAGAACCAGGCCATCTTGGATGGACTTGGTTTGGCGAACGAGTTCTGGCGTCTACCGTGATGACCATGCACGTGAGCGAAATCTGGCGCTATCCCGTGAAGTCGATGATCGGCGAGACCGTGCCGTCAACCCGCCTCGGCGAGTGGGGCGTTGAAGGCGACCGCGGCTGGGCAACGCGCGACCTCGAGCGCGGCGGGATTCGCGGTGCCAAAAAGCTGGGCGGATTGATGAAGTGTGCGGCGCGGTACACGGGTGTGCCCGGGGGCGAGGCCGAGATCACGCTGCCGGACGGTTCGACCGTGCTGACGTCAGATCCGACGGTGAACGACAAGGTGAGTGCCGCGCTCGGACAACCGGTACGGCTCGAGGCGCTGCGCCCTGCCGACGACCTGGAGCACTATCGACGCGGCCCGGCCGACTCAGACGACATGATTGCCGAGCTACGGGCGGTGTTCGGGCGCGAGGGCGACGAACCGCTCCCGGATCTGACGCAATTCCCACCCGTCATCTTCGAGTTCGAATCACCTCCCGGCACCTACCTCGACGTCCATCCGCTCATGGTGATGACGACCTCGGCGCTGCGCTCGCTCGGCCATGCCGTCCCAGGCTCCGTCGTCGACGTCCGCCGCTTCCGACCGAGCTTCGTCATCGACACCGGTGACGAGCCCGGTCATCCGGAGCTACAGTGGCCCGCTGGAACCCAGTTCCAGGTCGGTGCCGCGACTATCGAGATCCTGGGCGGATGCCCACGATGTGTGATGACGACGCGTGAGGTCAGCGAGGCCATTCCTGGCGACAGGGCCATTTTGCGTCACATCGTGCGCGACCTCGACCAGAACCTCGGTGCGTACGCACGCGTGGTGGTCGATGGCCCCATCCACGTCGGAGACTCGATCACGGCCGTCTGAGACTCGATCACGGCTGCCTGTTGAGACACCAATGGTAGGATCGATGGCATGATCACTACCATAGATGGTGGCGGGCGCATCGTCATTCCGAAGGGCGTGCGAGACGAGCTCGGCCTGACGCCGGGATGTGAGGTCGACATCTCCTTCGACGGGTTGAGCATTCGGGTCGATCGTGTGCCGGTGCCCGAGCCCGCGGTGCTCGAAGTCGACGGTCTCCTGGTCGTCTCGGCTCTCGGGGACGGCTCACTGACCGACGACGACGTTCGAGGCCTTCGTGACGCTCTCCACCGGTGATGCCACGGCCGTCACCGATACCAGTGTGGCCCTGGCCGCCATCATGGAGGACCATGTCGCCCATGAGGCCTGCGTCAACTCGGTGCGGACGCATCGGGCGGCCATCGCCGGCCACGCACTGTTCGAGACCTTCTCAGTGCTCACCCGGCTACCGGGCCGTTCCCGCCTCGCGGCGGCAACGGCGCGCCGGATCCTCGACCACAACTTCCCGGTGCGGGTTTGGCTCGACTCCGCTCAGTGCGAACGCACCTTCGACGACATGATGTCAGCCGGCGTCGCTGGAGGTGCCGTGTACGACGCTCTCGTCGCCGCGTCGGCACAGATCACCGGCCTCCCCCTACTCACGCGCGACGAGCGGGCGATGGGTACATACCGTCGCCTCGGAATTGAGTTCCTGCTCGTCTGACGCTGGCCGAGCCCGACCCGTCAGTCGTCGTCGGCCCCTGTTGCCACGGGCTCCGCGACGGCGGACTCCATTGTGCGAAGAGCGGTGGCTGCCTTCACGACGGCCCTACGGGCCTGGGTCAGCGCCCGCTCAGCCGCAGGGCGGCTCCCCGAGCCGGACTGCAGCGCCTCGCGAAGCGCGTCGATGGCGAGGTCGGCGATCTCTTCGCCGATCTCGTCGAGTCGGGCCGCCAACTGCTCCGCTCGCTCAGCGCTCACGGAACGCGTCCCAACGCCTCAGCCACGAGATCCATCGGATGGCGTACGCGTACGCCAACCGCCTCGAGATGCATCGCGCAGCCCGGGTTGGCACTCGCCACGACAGTGGCCCCTGACGTCGCCCTCGCCCGTTCGATCGACGCCAACTTCCTGGTGCGAATATCACCCGCCAGTTGGGGCTGAAACGCGCTATAGGCCCCGCCCGCACCGCAACACAGCCCCTCGTCATCCAGTTCCACGACCTCGGCAACGGCCCCGAGCACGGTGCGAACGTGCTGGTGGGCGCGCTGCACGTGGCGAAGATGGCAGGGATCCTGGACGATGACCGGACCGAGTCGCTGTTGGGGCTGCAATTGCTCCACCCGAGCAGCGACGTACTCCTGAGCATCAAAGACCCGGGCTGCGAACGCCGCCGCGTCGGGTGTGCCGAGTACGCGTCCGTAGTCCTTGAGCGCCGCTCCACAACCGGCGGAGTTCACCACGATCGGTGCATTGCCGGGCATCGCCGCCATCACCCTGCGCGCCATCCGAGCGGCCGTGTCAGACAATCCGGCGTGGGTGTGCAGCGCGCCGCAACACGCCGCGCCGGATCCGGGGACCTGGTACGTCACCCCAACCGCGGACAGGACCGTGGCCGTCGACCGGTGAGTCGAGCGTTGCCAGGCGTCCATCACGCAGCCGGTGAACAGCCAGACATCCCGCCCGTTCGATTGCACGGCCGCGCCTCGGCGAATTGTCAGCCTGGGAATTCCAAGTCGGCGGGGAATCAACCTCAGCCGCTGGGCGGCGGCGAGCGCCGTCGACCCCGAGAGCAGAAGTCGATGCCGTCCGAGCACCCGGAATCCGATTCGTTGCCACCACGGCGTGATCCGCTTCGCCGAGGCGAGCGCGTGACGTGTTGTCTCCATGAGCCGGCCGAACGGCACGGCGCTCGGGCACGCCGTCTCACATCCTCGGCACTGGACGCACGTCTCCATCGAGTGCACGAAGTCCTCACCGGGCTCGAGTCCTTCCCACTGCACGGCGCGCATCGCGGCAATGCGCCCGCGTGGTGACAGCACCTCCTCCCCCGTCACCCGGAACGTCGGGCAGTGAGGTAGGCAGAGTCCACAGGCCACACAACTGCTCAGTTCGTCCTCGACGAGATGCAGGTCCATGGTCACATCACCGTAGGTGCTGTCGGGCCCGTCGGTAGGGCCAAGACGTCGACCCCCGGGTTGAGCCGCCCGGTCGGATCGAACAGCGACGACAGCCGGTGGTGCAGCGCCGTCACCTCAGCGGCGACCGACGGCCGGTCGGTCCACGCCTCCGCGTGGTGAACGATGCCCACACCGATCTCGGCGACGAACTCGCCTGTTGCTCGATGCAGTGCGGCCGGCGCCACGGACCGGCGACTTCCCGTCGGCAGCGGGGGCGGGCCATCCACCTCGACCGCCCCGATGATCCGGGTGGACTGTCCCTTCACATCGTCGGAATGCCCCTCGAGACACACCCACGTGGTGGTGCCATCCCAGAGCAGGGAGGTCGGCCGGTAGAGATCGACGAACAGCGCAAACGGGTCGGTCGACGAGGAACGGAACCACCGTCGGCTCTGCGGGAGCGGCCGCGTGCGAAGGATCACTTCGCCAACGAATCCAAGGGTTCCGCGTGAGCCGACCAGAAGGCGACACAGGTCGAAGCCGCTCACATTCTTCACCGTCGGTCCCCCGGCCTTCACGACGCGACCCTCGGCGCTCACGTACTTCGCCTGCAGCAGCGTGTCGCGCATCGGCCCCCGACCGAGCCGATAGATGTCACTCTGCCCGACCGCCAACGCGCCACCCACCGTGCCGCCGGCCGGAAGCGCCGTGTACTGGCCTGCCTCCGCCAATGTCGAGGCTAACGATTCGATCGGCGTCCCGGCCCCACACCGCACGATCGTCTCCTCGGGAAGGAACTCCACGATCCCGACCGGTGGGGCCACGACCCGCACACCCGTCACCGGGCCGCCACGAGTGCCAAGCCCAGCGATGGTCACGGGTCCGGCGGTGCCGACCTCCTCGGCAAACGTGTTGAGATCCACGCTCAGATCCATGCGCCGTCTGGGACATGCTGGACGTCGCCGCACGACGCCGGACTCGGGAGCACCTTGTGCGGATTGGCCAACCCGCTCGGGTCGAAAGCCCGACGTAGCCGGCCCTGAGCGTCGAGATCGTCGGGACTGAACATGAGGTGCATGTAGTCCCGCTTCTCGAGACCGATGCCGTGCTCGCCGGACAACACCCCGCCGACCGCCACCGAGACCGCCACGATTTCCTCGCCCGCCTTGTGAACCCGCTCCATCACACCTGGTTCGCGCTTGTCGAACACCAGCAACGGGTGGAGATTGCCATCCCCTGCGTGGAACACGTTGAGCACCAGCAACTCGTGTCGTCGGGCGATCTCGTAGACCTTCTCGAGTACTTCGGGCAGTCGGTGGCGCGGCACCACCGTGTCGTGCAGGTAGTAGTTGGGTTTGATGCGGGCAATGGCGCCGAAGGCGGACTTGCGGCCCTTCCACAGCAACAGTCGTTCGGCCTCGTCCTGGGCGACGCGGACTGTCCCCGCGCCATTCGCCCGGCCGATCTCGATGATGCGCGTCACGTCCTCATCGAGGCCAAAGGGGAGCCCGGTCACCTCGACGAGCAGCACGGCCGCGGCATCCACCGGAAGCCCAGCATGAACAAACGCTTCAACGGCGCGGATGCACAACTGGTCCATCATCTCGAGGGCGGCCGGGAGAATTCCCCCAGCGATGATGGCACTCACCGTTCTCGCGCCGTCGTCGACGCGCTCGAAGTCCATCAGCAACGTTCTCACGTCGGGGCTGTTCTGGCTGAGCCTCACACACACCTTCGTGGCGATGCCGAGCATGCCCTCGCTGCCCACGAACGCCCCCCGGAGGTCGTAGCCCGGAGGCTCAGGGTCCTCTCCACCAAGGATCGTCACCGATCCATCGGGGAGCACGACCTCGATCGCAAGAACGTGGGAACTCGTCACTCCATCGGCGAGGCAGTGCGGCCCACCCGAGTTATTGGCAACGTTGCCGCCGATCGAACAGCTCTGCTGGCTGGACGGATCGGGCGCAAAGTGCAGGCCGTCGCCGGTGACAAATCGCGTCAGATCCAAATTGAGTACGCCCGGCTCGACCCAGGCTTGGCGTGTCGCCGGATCGACGGACAGGACGCGATCCATTTTCGAGAGGGCGATCACCAGCGAGCCATCGAGCGGAACGGCTCCGCCCGCCAACCCTGTGCCGGAACCGCGGGCGACAAACGGAACACCGTGACTCGCGGCGGCGCGGACACAGGCCTGAACCTCGGCGGTTGACGTCGGGAGGCACACCACCGACGTGGAACCGGTCATGTTCGACGCATCGCGGCCATACAGCACCAGTTCCGTCGAACCGGTGCGCACGCGATCCGCCCCGAGCACCACCCGTAGGTCCAGAATCAGTGCCTCGTTCACCGTCCGTCGACCCTATCGCCGGTACCCTCACAGGCCGTGTCCAGTACGCCAGGCGCACCCGCACGCGCCAACCCCCACGAGTGGATCTCGTTCGACGATCCGACCGAGGACCGTACGTGGGTCATCGACGCCACATTTCTCCTGTCGTCGTGGACGTGCATCTTCGGGCAGGGGTGTCAGGGGGTGCTTGAGGACGACGCCACGGCACTCGAGCAAGGGTGTTGCTCGCACGGTGCCCACTTCTTGGACGATGCCGACGTGGCAACGGTCGAGGACGCCGTCGAGCGCCTCACCGATGACCAGTGGCAGTACCGGCGGTCCGCGTCGCGAGGTGGATTCCTGGGCTCCGACCCGGACTCGGGCGAACGTATGACCCGAGTGGTGGATGGGGCGTGCATCTTCTTGAACCGTCCGGGCTTCGCCCGTGGCGCGGGCTGCGCGCTCCACTCCGCGGCGTTGGACGCCGGGGAGAGACCCATGGACTGGAAGCCTGACGTGTGCTGGCAGCTGCCGTTGCGTCTCGAGGAGCACACCGACGAGCACGGCCATGTCACCTCGACGCTGCGGGAGTGGAAGCGCCGCGACTGGGGTGAGGCGGGTATCGGATTCCACTGGTGGTGTACCAGCGAACCCGAGGCCTTCGTCGGTCACCGCCCGGTCTACGAGGAACTGCGGGACGAGATCGCCGAACTCGTCGAGCCCCACATCTACCCACTCATCGTCGGCCAACTGCAGGCCCACGTCGAACGGCGACGGGCGGGGACGCCGCTGCCCCACCCCGCGGTGCGGCGAGTGCCGAGGTAGCGTCCCCGGTATCGCCCACCTGTCCGACATCCAGGTCAGCCGCCTTGGGTGGCACGCCAGCGTCCCACCCAATGGCATGGCCCACCGTCCTGCGATGCCGCAGGGCACCAACAGCAACCCCCTCGGCTTGGACACGCCCGAGAGTGACATCGAGACCACGCCCGAGCATCGCAACCTGGCGGCCGGTGACCCAGCGTGCGCTGCATGGACCCGCGCGTACGCCGACCCCGATGTCGTCCGGTTGCGCGAGCGACTGCAACTGAGCAATGGCATCAGAGGCCTCGAAGTCGTTGCCCCTGAGGATGTGTCCCGAGCCACTCAACTCTTCTACCGCGACGGCTTCGTCGTCGTACGCGATGCCCTCTCCGCGTCACAACTCACCAGGATGCGACAGGCGACCGACCGGGCGCTCGACGAGATGCTGGCCGTCGATCCCACGTGCGCGGCAGGCGGCGGAGCAGGCGGCCTTCCTCACCGCTACTCGCTCGGCAGCAGTTCCGGTTCGCGACACATGCTCCATGTCGACGAGTGGGCCGAACTCGTGGACATGCCAACCACCACCCCGATCCTCACGGCCATCTTCGGCTCCACCAATTTCATCCTCATCGGCGGTGGCGGCGATCTCGCCATGCCTGGCGCCATCGAATACCAGGGCCTCCACTCCGACAATGTCTGGACGGAACCATACGACCCATCGGGGCGGATCACGACGCGGGAATTACCGGTGCCGGCCGTCACCATCAACTTCCCGATGTGCGATCTGACCACCGAGAACGGCCCCATCCGGCAGATCCCCGGGACGCAGAACTCGCGCCAACCGATCCCCAATCTCGTGGATGAGCCGGCGTGGATGAAGCTCAGTACGGTGTGCCCCGTGCCAGCCGGCTCGGCCATTTTCCGCGATCTGCGAACCTGGCACGGCGGCACTCCAAACCTCTCGCGCGAGATTCGGTCGATGCCCAACATCGAGTACTTCGCGCCGTGGTTCCGCAGCGAGGCGGTCGTGCGCTCCATGCCGTATGAGCAATGGAAGGCCCTCTCACCGCATGGTCAGCGGATCTCGCGCTACGTCATGTGCGGCGAGGGCGAGACCGTGATCGGGGCCGGCTTCATCCACCCGAAAGCAAAGATGCGAGAAGCGTTCAAGGCGAACCAGTTGCGCCGAATCGGAAGTGACGCAGCGGAGGAGTACGCCCGACGACTCTGACTCTCGTGAGCCGTCGGGGGCTGCTCAGTTGCGCTTGGCGGCGCGGCGGCGGTCCTCCATGCCGAGGTGGCGCTTGCGGATTCGGATGTACTTCGGCGTGACCTCGACGAGTTCGTCCTCTCCGATCCACTCGATCGCCGTCTCCAGCGTGTGGATGATCGGGGCGGCCAACTTCACGGCGTCGTCGTGGCTGTGCGTGCGGATGTTGTTCTTCTCCTTGGCCCGCACGGCGTTCACCACCATCTCGTCACCACGGGAGTTCTCCCCCACCACCATGCCCTCGTACGTCTGATCCCCGGGAGCCACGAACAGCGTGCCGCGCAGCTGAAGGTTGTCCAGGGCATACGCGGTCACCATGCCGATGCGGTCACCGATCATCGAACCGCCGAGGCGGTGCGGCAGCTCTCCGGCCCACGGGGTCCATCCCGCGTGGTGCTGATGCAGCAGGGCGGTCCCACGGGTGGCCGTGAGCAGCATCGATCGGAAGCCGATGAGGCCGCGGCTCGGGCACTCGAAGGTGACGATGGTCCGACCGGCGTCGCCGGGGCGCAGGTCCGTCACCCGACCCTTGCGGGGGGCCAAGGCCTGCGTGACGGTGCCGACATGCTCGTCGGGCACGTCACAGACCCCACGCTCGAGCGGCTCGAACCGCTTGCCGTTGACTTCCTTCGTGATGACTTCTGGCCGACTCACCTGCAGTTCGTAACCCTCGCGGCGCATCGACTCGATCAGCACCGCCAACTGCAACTCCCCGCGACCGGCGACCTCCATGATGTCGGGTGAGTCCGTGTCTTCGAGCCGAATCGACACGTTGCCCAGAACCTCCCGCTCCAGCCGATCACGGAGATGCCGGCTCGTGAGGAACTTGCCGTCCTTGCCGGCGAACGGTGACGTGTTGACACCGAACGTCATCCGCAACACCGGCTCGTCAACGGCCAGACGAGGCAGGGCGACGGGGTTCTCGGCCGACGCGATGGTGTCACCGATCTCGACCTCGGGGAATCCGGCCACGATGAAGAGGTCGCCCGCCGACAGCTCGTCGACCTCGGCCCTGCTGACCCCGTTAAACTCCATGAGTTGCGCCA
Organism: Ilumatobacteraceae bacterium; assembly: GCA_046597895.1. GTDB lineage: Bacteria > Actinomycetota > Acidimicrobiia > Acidimicrobiales > Ilumatobacteraceae > WLJO01. The sequence continues at coordinate 31,226 of JBKJJS010000223.1, read as the reverse complement.
GACGCCGCTTCAAAGGGGGCTGCCCAAGCCCGAACTCCTCCTCGAGGAGCGCCACCGTCTCGCCTCGGCGCAGCACACCGTTGTGTACGCGCCCGATCGCAAGGCGACCGAGGTACTCCGATGCGTCGAGCGTCGTCACCAGCGCCTGAAGCGGGAGATCGGCGTCACCACTCGGTGCCGGGATGCGCTCGACGATGGTGTCGAGCAGTGCGGAGAGGTCAGCCGAGTCGTCCGGCATCCCGATACCCCGCATGGCTCGTCCTTCACGGGCGACGGCGGAAATGATCTCGAAATCGATGTGATGATCGCCGGCGTCGAGGTCGATGAACAACTGATACACCTCGTCCAGAACCTCGTCGGCCCTGGCGTCGTGGCGGTCCACCTTGTTGATAACCACGATGGCTGGCAGGTCGAGAGCGAGCGCTTTCTGTAGCACGTAACGGGTCTGCGGCAGGGGGCCCTCGGCGGCATCGACGAGCAGGAGCACGCCATCCACCATCGTGAGCGCCCGCTCGACTTCACCTCCGAAGTCCGCGTGGCCCGGGGTGTCGACGAGGTTGATCTTCACGCCGCGCCACCTCACGGAAGCGGCCTTCGCCAGGATGGTGATACCCCGCTCGCGCTCCTGGTCATTGGAGTCCATGACGCGGTCGACTACGGCTTGGTGCGCGGCGAACACCCCGGTGGCGCGCAGCATGGCATCGACCAGAGTGGTCTTGCCGTGATCGACGTGCGCGATGAGAGCGATGTTGCGGAGGAGGGGATCAGACATGACAGGACCAAGGCTTCCGTGGGGTAATGGAACTGTCAACGACTGCGCTGCCGGACGGCGGCACCGCACTACTCAGGATTCAGTCTTCGTCATCCTCGGTGTCGTCATCATCAAAGGTGACTCCGTACTTTTCCGCTAGCGCGGCGTACTCGTCCTCTTCAGTGCGAGGGCCTTTGTCGCTTCCGCCGAGCCCGAGATCAAATGCTCCCGGACCTGCTTGCTTCAACTTTCGCGCCTCTTCGAAGCGGCGATGACGACCCTTCTTCACGATAGGGCTCCTGGAATTAGAGAGTTGACATTGGGAGTGAGTCTACCCCGACGGCTCGCATTCTCACGGGATCGCCGCCGCGGCAATGGTCGTCGACGGCCGACGTGGCATCATCATTTCATGGGACGGACCGTTGCCCTCGTCAACCAGAAGGGTGGGGTCGGCAAGACGACCATCACGCTCGGCCTTGCGTCGGCGGCCCAGGCCGCCGGACACCGGGTTCTCGTGGTGGACCTCGATCCGCAGGCGTCCAGCACCTGGGTGCTCGGCCACGACCCTTTGACGGTCGAAATCTCCATCGCCGAAGTGTTGGCGAGGGGTTCGACGGTCGGGGCGGTGGCCGAGTCCGGCTGGGGCGAGGGTGTTGACGTGGTGGCATCTTCCCGCCGTCTGCAGCCGCGGGATCATGGCTCCGGAAAGGAGCCAGGGACGAGATTGCGAACGGCCCTCGCCGCCGTGGTGGACGACTATGACGCCATCCTCATCGACTGCCCGCCGTCGCTCGGGAACCTCACACTGAACGGACTGACCGCCGCCCACCACGCCCTGATCGTCGTGGAGCCATCGGCCCTCGGGCTCCGAGGCATCGTGTCGGTCGCGGACATGGTCGACGATGTGTGGGACACTTCGAACCCGGATCTGGACCTGGCCGGGGTGATCGTCAACAGAGTGCCGGCGGTGTCGGCCGAAGCTGACCGTCGATATGAAGAGTTGGCCCGCACCGTCGGCAAGAAAGCGGTCTGGCAGCCGACCGTGCCACAACGGGTGATCATCAACCAGGCCATTGCTGAACGCAGCCCCATCCACGCGTACGGATGGCGGGCGACGGATGTCACCGATGCCTTCGACAAGCTCTGGGCGAAACTGCGTCGCCGCCTCCGCGACTAACCACGGCGGCGCCAGCGCCGGATGATCATGCCGTCGGTATCGGCGTCCTGCGGGAGTAGGCGAGCACCGTCACCGCACGGCGTCCACGGCGCTCCTGGAGCCTCCATCGCTGTGAAACCCTCGGGGACCGGATGGTCGGTCGACTCCACCGCCGTCAAGGTGCAGACGCTGTACACGAGGAGTCCGCCGGGTCGCACGAGCGCGGCGGCCGCCTCGATCATGCGTGCCTGCAATGCCGCAAGCTCGCCGATATCAGCGGCCGTGATACGCCACCGGGCGTCCGGGCGGCGGCGTAGGGCTCCGAGGCCCGAGCACGGAGCGTCTACCAGCACGCGATCGAACGCACCGTTGGCGAACGGAGGGGCCGTGGCGTCGGCCACCACCACCGGCACCGACAGGCCCAGCCGACGCCCGTTGCCGACCACGAGTCGCGCCCGGTGCATCTGGAGGTCACACGCCACGACTCGCGCTCCGGCTCCCGCCAGCGCGGTGGCCTTGCCCCCGGGGGCGGCGCACAGGTCGACCACGCGGTCCCCGGCCTGGGCTTCCACGAGCGAACCCACCCATTGGCTGGCCAGATCCTGAACGTAGCCATCGTCACGGGTGGTCACGGGTGGTGCCTCGTTCATGCGCTCGAGGGCTGCGAACGCATCCCCCTCGCCGAGTTCGGCCACTAACCTGGACACGATCCAATCCGGGTACGACAACCGGGCTGCCTCTGACGGCCACCGCTTCATCGGAGTCGCCGCGACCCGGCGCAGCACTGCGTTCACGAAGCCCTTGACCTTGTCAGGCGCCAGTTCCACGGTTTCGCCGACGCCGGCGTGCGGGGCCACGCCCAGGTAGAAGAGTTGGTACGCCCCCATGCGCAAGAGCGTGCGCACCTCAGGGGACGGCTCCTTCGCCACGAATCGATCGACCAGTACATCGCAGGCCCGTCGCATACGGGTCGTGCCGTAGACCAACTCGGTGGCGAAGCCACGGTCGCGCTCGCTCAGCGCACTCGTTCGCAGGGAGTTGGGTAACAGCACGTTGGCGTATGCGCCGTCGTGATCGATGCGTCGAAGCGTCTCGTAGGCCAGCGATCGTGCGGTGCTAGCCACCGAGTCGCTCCCCTCGAAGCGGGCGGGCACCGTTGGCCCATGCCTCGGCGGTCATTTCGGCCTTTCCTTCTGGTTGTACAACGAGGAGGCGTAGCCCGCCTCGACCCGATGTCACGACGAGTTGGTCGATGGACCCGATCGCCCCGACCGCCACGGTCGGCTGAGCGCTGATGACCCTCATTCGGCGTCCCCTGAACATCGTCCACGCTCCCCCGAGGCGAACAAGTCGGTCCAGTTCATCGGCCGGACTCGACCACTCCATCCGCAAGTCCTCCGACGTAATCTTTGCGGCGTACGTCGCGTCCCCGAGTTGCGGCGCGGCGTCGCGCAACCCAGCCCGCAGGAGGCGGAGCAGTTGCTCCGTGCCGGCGGCCACGAGGCACTCCCTCAGCTCGGCCGCAGTCGTCCGTTCCCCGATCGGCACGCGTACGACATCGAACACCGGTCCGGTGTCGAGCCCCTCCTCGAGCATCATCAGACACGTGCCCGTCTGCGGATCCCCTGCGAGAAGTGCCCGCTCGACCGGAGCCGCTCCCCGCCACCGGGGTAGGAGCGAGAAATGGATGTTCACCATCGGGAGACGTTCCAGCACGGGGCGGCGGACGAGCTGTCCGAAGGCGACGACGACCCCGAGATCAGCGTTCATCTCCAGTGCGTCTTCGACCGTGTGGCTCACGACGAGCCCGAGCTGCGCTGCGGCGACCTTCACGGGTGAAGGAGTGCGCTCGCTCCCCCTGCCTCGCCGTGCGTCGGCCCTCGTGACGACGAGGGGAATGTCGAAACCCGCCTCCACCAGTGCCCGCAACGGCGGCACGGCCATCTCTGGCGTGCCGAGGTAGACGAGACGATGTGGGTGTTCGGGGACCGGCGCCAACGCCGTGGCGCTCACGAGGGCATCACTGCAGCCGGAGCCGCTTCTTCTTGGGTTCCGCAGTCGGCTGTTCCTGGAGGCGGCGGTACTCGATGAGCGCCTCCTTGCGCTGCTCTGGCGTCATGCGGTCGAACATGAGCACGCCGTGCAGGTGGTCCAGCTCGTGCTGGAACAATCGGGCCAACAACTCGTCGGCCTCGATCTCCACCTCGTGACCGTCAAGATCCCATCCGTGGAGCAGGACCTCCTTCGGACGCAGAATCTCCACGTAGAGCCCGGGAATCGACAGGCACCCCTCGTCGAACACCCACTCCCCCCGACTCTCCTTGATGGTGGGGTTGATCAGCGCGCCTGGCTCGCCGTCGAGGTCGTACACGAAGAGCTGCTTCTGCACGCCGATTTGAGGGGCGGCCAGGCCGAGGCCAGGTGCTTCGTACATGAGATCGAGCATCTCATCGGCGAGACGTACCAACTTCTCGTCGACGTCCTTGATCTCCGCGGCGGCAGCAGTGAGTACCGGATCGCCGTACGTTCGGATCTCGCGTGCCATGGCATGCCAGGCTACCGACGCCTATGTCCCGCTCGCAGTACTTCGAGGAACACCCTGACGTGGCGTCGGATCCGCTCGATGTCGACGTCCTGCTGCCCGACGTGTGCTTCACGATGACGACCGATCGAGGCGTCTTTTCCCGCGGCTCGCTCGATGCCGGGACCAGGCTGCTGCTCTCGGAGCAGTTGCCCCTCCCGGAATTCGGCAACCTTCTCGATCTCGGGTGCGGGTCGGGCGCCATCGCCGTGACCATGGCCATGCACTCCCCTCGCGCCACGGTGTGGGGGGTGGATGTGAACGAGCGGGCCCTTGCGCTGACTGCGGCCAACGCCGCTCGCGCCGGCGCCACGAACGTGCGGGCCTGCACCCCTGCCTCGGTGCCGACTGACATCAGGTTCGACACCATCTGGTCCAACCCACCGATCCGCGTCGGCAAGGCCGCCCTCCACGACCTGTTGTCGTTATGGCTCGCTCGGCTGACCCTGCCCGATGGCGAGGCAATGCTCGTCGTCCAGAAGCACCTCGGTTCAGACTCCTTGGCGACGTGGCTCTGCGATGTCGGGTGGCCCACGGAACGCATCCGGTCCCGTGCCGGCTACCGACTCTTGCGTGTTCGTCACCCCACACATGCCTGAGTCGCGAGGCCGCCGCCCTACTCAACGTAGTGACACGACCACACAGGCCACTCACCGCCAACTGCACCGGACCCGCCTATATCCGAGTGGCCGACCTCACGACGGCGACATCGTTCTACGGGATTCCCCCGCTGGAGGTCGACAACAGCGGCAACCCGGTCCGAGGACTCACGGTCAGCGGACCGCTCGTGGAACCGACCGGCGGGCACGCGTTGCTCGGTGCCCGCGCCCCGGGCGAGGCGAGCGGCAGCGACCTCTCAGCGTCACCCGTATCGGGCGGGAGAACTCCGTCAAGCTGGCGGCGACGGCGGCGCACATGCCGGTGGATGCTCCCGGGCCATTGCACATCATCGCGCCGTAGGGCCAACGACGATCATCCGTACTTTTCGCGGTTTCCCCCTCGTTCCTTGCGGCCGCCGCCCACGAGCAAGTTCTCCCCCGTCACCCAACTCGCCGCCGGCGAGACGAAGTACAGCACCGCCGCGGCGATGTCTTCTGGCGTGCCGAGGCGCTTCATCGGGGTGGCGTCGGCGAGCTCCTTGAGCTTGTCCGATTCCATACCGAGGACCAGCGCGAATGCTTCCGTCGGCACCTGCCCCGGTGACACCGTGTTCACGCGGATCATCGGCGCCAGCTCCAGGGCGAGGGTCTGCGTGAGGTTGATCATCCCAGCCTTCGCCGCGGCGTAGACACCGGTTCGGGGTGAGCCGCGCATTCCGGCGCCCGATGCGATGTTCACGATCGAACCGCCGCTCACCATCCGCTTCACCGCCGCTTGGGCCCCGAGGAATGCCGCAGTGAGATTGAGGTCGATCATCGACCGCCAGTACTCCTCCGTCGTGTCGACCAGCGTGTACATCGCCTTGTCGTCGGACCCACCGACATTGTTGACCCATGCGTCCAGCCGTCCGAAGTGCTCGACCGCAGCGTCGGCGATGCGGTCGTTCATGCCGGGCTCGCGGACGTCCCCGGCGACGGTCACCGCCCGGCGGCCCGCCGCCTCGATGAGCCGAGCGGTCTCGTCGAGATCGCCCTGACGGCGGGCCGTGATCACGACGTCGGCACCCGCCTCGGCGAGGCCGACGGCGATGCCGCGTCCGATGCCCTGACCGGACCCGGTGACCACGGCCGCGTAGCCGTCGATGCGAAAGAGATCGGGAAGGGACATGGTCAGTTCTCCAGCGATGGGTCGACGAGGATGTTGCGGGACGCCTTACGCATCATGGGATCGTACGGCTTGCCCTGCAGTGCCAACTCCAAGCGGTTCCCGTCATACGTAATCCACGACTGCGGGATCAACTCGATGATCGTGCGACCGGGCGTGTCGATGCGCCGCGTGAACTCTTTCTGCGCCTCGATGTCACCACGCCGCTGACGGGCGGCCATCGCCGGATACACCCATGCCTTGAGCTCAGAATTCTCGGCAACATCGTGGACGACCGCAAGCGTCTTCGCCACGACGTTGATGTCACCGCCCAGGTAGGTGCCCTCCGACGAGATCGAGATGCAACTCTTCGGACGCCTCGTGAGCGCCGGCACCCGCTTGCGCTGACTGGCACACGTGATCCAGAAGCGGTCGTTCGCCCAGATGAACCGGTGCAGCACGCCAACCGGCCAACCGTCCGCCGTGCTCCACATCACACATGCTTCGGTTTGTGCCTCGAAGAGTTGGTCCCGCTTCCCCGGATCGATCCCGACCTGGGACACGTCCCGGTAGTCGTTCAACTTGAGCATCTCGTCTGCCATCGCCTCGAACCTCCTCCGGTCGACAGTAGACGGAACTCACTCGCGGATGAGTTGTCGCGTACGATGCGCCGCATGGCGAACCAACCGGATCTGTCCCGTCTGATTCATCTCGATCCCGACGCGTTGCGTTGTCCGTACCCCTTGTTCGAGCAGCTCCGTGAGGACGCTCCCGTCACGTTCGTTCCGGAGATCGAATCGTTCGTCGTGTCCCGCTACGACGACATCGCCCACATCTCGCGGAACCCGATGATCTTCTCGTCGATCATGCCCACCGGGCCCGTGCTGGCTCGCCAGATGATGGAGACCCTGATGACGCTGGCCCAGGAGGATCCGGAGTTCGGTGCCCAAATGATGGCGCAGCGCGGCGGCCAGGTGCGGGTGCTGCTCGGAGCCGACCCGCCGGACCACGGGCGTCAACGCAAGCTCGTCAACCGCGCGTTCACCCCTCCGAAGGTCAAGGGTATCGAACCCCGCATACGCGAAGTCGCCAACGAGCTTGTCGACGCGTTCATCGAGCGCGGCGAGGTCGAACTCGTCGCAGAGTTCGGCGTGCTGCTCCCCCTCACCATCATCGCCGAGTGTCTCGGCGTGGACGATGACGACCTGCCGAAGTTCAAGAAGTGGTCCGACGATTCGGTCGCCGCCATCGGCAACCACGACATGAGCAAGCAGCAACTGAAGCAGTTGGTCCTCAGCCAAGGCGAGTTCTTCACCTACTTCAGCCAGAAGATCGCCGAGCGCCGAGCGGAACGCCGCGATGACCTCATCTCGGACGTCGTCTATGCCGAGCTCGACGGTCAACCACTGTCCGACAACGAGATGCTCGGCATGTTCAACCAGTTCCTCGTGGCCGGCAACGAAACCACCACGAAGCTTCTCGCCTCGTCGATGCGGATCCTGTGCGAGCAGCCCGATCTCATGGCACGCCTGCGCGACGACCCATCCCTCATCGCCGGCTACGTCGAGGAGGCGTTGCGTCTCGAGGCTCCCGTTCAAGGACTGTGGCGCACCGCGTTGCAGGACACCGAGGTCGGCGGCGTACCGATCCCGGCCGGGTCCCATCTGATGCTGGTGTACGCCTCTGGCAACTACGACGAGACCCAGTTCCCGGATGCCGAATCCGTTGACCCCTGCCGCAAGAACGCCATGAAGCAGCTCTCCTTCGGTCACGGGGAGCACTACTGCCTCGGCGCCGCCTTGGCGCGAGCCGAGGGCAGGATCGCCATCGAGACGCTGCTCGAGCGACTCGATGACATCGCCTTCGCCGACGACGTGCGATTCGACTATGAACCGAGCTACGTGTTGCACGGCTTGAAGGCCCTCCAGCTCACGTTCACCGCCAAGCAGTCCGTACCCGCCTGACCGCAAACACACGTCCGACCGCTAAAGGCGGTGCGGGTCCACCTCGACCCTGACACCCTTCGGCCGCGGCCCGAGCGCCTGCAGCCCATCGGCCATGTCGCCCCAGGATGCCGCCCGCACCAGCCAACGGCCGTCAGCCGGGCCGGCGATCTCGAGTCCGCTCGCATCCGGGGCCAACCAGTCGCCGCCCGCGGCACCCGACACCGCCGCCAACGCCCGGACAGGGGGCAGGCCCAGCAAGGTCCGGCGTGCCAACTCCGGCGGAACGAGACGAGCAGGGTCGGCATGCAAGGCGGCGTCGATCACCTCGTGGCGTGGCGAGTGCGTCTGGATCAGGATCCGCCCGCCGCCGCCGCGACCGCCGACCAGGCGTGCGGCGCGCACCAGAAGGGTCATCGCTTCCTCAGCAGCGCGAAACCTTGGTGCCAGCAGTTCGTCGTCGAAGTCCAGGAAGACCACCACGGTGGCGTCGTGCGCGCGGTGGAGCACGGCCTCCGTTCCGATCAACACCGCCCCATCGGGGGCGGTGCCGAGTGCGGCGCTGCCGACGTCGGACGACACTTCCACGACAGGGCGGCGGACCGCCGCCTCCAGTTCGTCTCGGACACGCGCCACACCTGCGCCCAGACCGATGAGCCGGGTGGACCCACAGAGCTGACATACGACCGGACGCACCGCGGCGCAACGGGCGCAGACCAAGCGGCCGGACCGGTCCTGCACGACGGCAGCACCACAGGTGGCACAGGCAGCGTTTGCTCTACACGCCCGGCACATGAGCCGGCGGGCCCGGCCCTTGGTGTTGAGAACGCAGACCACCCGCTGACGCGAGTCGCGTGCAACATCCAGCACCTGCCGCGTGACGAGCGATGTCACCGCCGGATCGTCGCGGGTCCGATCCACCACCTCGATGAGGGGCCACCCGGACCGCTCGTCGAGCCGACTCGGACGGGCGACGCGGACGCCAGCCCATGCCAACGCTTCCAACGTCGGGACTGGTGACACGAGCCAACACGGCACCCCGGCCCGGCGGGCCCGCTCGATGGCTACGTCACGCGCGTGCCACGTAGGGGAGCGCTCATCCTGCAGCGCCTCGTCGTGCTCGTCCAGCACGACGACACCAGCAAGGTCCGGGCACGGCGCCCAGACGACATTCCGGGGCCCGACCACCACGTCGACACCACCCGCCGCCGCCGCCCATTCTCCCGGCAGCACCGCGACCGTGAGCCCGGCGCCCCGGAGCTGGGCCGCCAGGAGCCCAGCCCCCTCCGCCGCCGGTGTGCAGACGATCAGCGGTCCTTGCTCGGCGGCCGCCAGCACCACCGGCAGGACGTCGCCGGCCGGCGGGACCCGCACGACACCACCGTCCGGTGTCGGTGTACTCGGGGTGCCGCGCTGACGGCGGCGGGGTTGCAGGGGACGCTTCACGACCCTCGGAGGTGACGCGGCCAAAAGAAACGGACGCATCCGTCCTGCCCACCGCCACCTCGCCCACTCGGCCAGCGCCACGAGTTCCGCCGCTGGGCCCCAACCGACGACAGCGGCGATGGGCTTCAACTGAACCGTGTCGACCTTCGCTCCAGGGGATTCGAGGGCAACCACCCAGGCGCGAACGCGACGCGGGCCTAGCGGCACTCTCACGATCGACCCGACGCGCACGTGAGGGACCAACTCGGGTGGGACGAGGTAGTCGAACTGTTTGTCGAGCCCCGTCAGGTCAGGGACCACACGGGCGGTGACCGCCCGCTCGCTCACATCCCGACGGCGGTCGTGAACGAGTCGAGGAGACTGAGGTGCTCCCACGTGAACTCCGGCAACGAGCGCCCGAAGTGCCCGTACGCCGCGGTCTTGCGGTAGATCGGCCGCTTCAGGTCGAGGTTGCGCACGATCGCCGCCGGCCGGAGATCGAACACTTCCCGCACCGCGTGCTCGATGGTGTCCACCGGCACCTTCTCGGTGCCGAACGTCTCCACGAGCACCGACACGGGCTGGGCCATCCCGATGGCGTACGCCACCTGCAACTCGCACCGACTCGCCGCCCCTGACGCCACGACATGCTTGGCCACCCAGCGGGCCGCGTACGCCGCCGACCGGTCGACCTTCGACGGATCCTTGCCGCTGAACGCCCCCCCGCCGTGGCGCCCCATGCCCCCGTAAGTGTCGACGATGATCTTGCGCCCGGTGAGGCCGGTGTCGGCGTGCGGTCCACCCTTTTCGAACAGGCCGGTCGGGTTGACGTAGACGGCGTAGTCGTCATCAGCAAACTGCTCGGGCACCATCGGACGAATGACCTGTTCGATGAGGTCCGGCCGGATCATGGTGTCCCGGTCGATGCCCGGGGCGTGCTGGGTGGAGACGAGCACGGTCCGCAACCGCACCGGCCGGCCGTCCTCGTAGTCGAACGTCACCTGGGTCTTACCGTCCGGCCGCAGGTACGGGATGGACCCGCTCTTGCGGACCTCCGAAAGGCGCTCGGCGAGACGGTGGGCCAACCAGATGGGGAGCGGCATCAGGTCAGGCGTTTCGTCACAGGCGTAGCCGAACATCATTCCCTGATCCCCGGCACCCTGAGCGTTCAAGATGTCCTCGCCACTGCGACCACCCCTTGTCTCCTCGGAGAGCTCCACGCCTTGGGCAATGTCGGGGCTCTGCTCGTCGATGGAGACGATGACACCGCACGTGTTCCCGTCGAAGCCGAAGAGCGCGTTGTCGTAGCCGATGGCCTTGATGGTCTCGCGCGCCAACTTCGGGATATCCACATACGCGCTCGTCGTGATCTCGCCCGCTACCACGCACAGCCCGGTCGTGAGCAACGTCTCACACGCCACGCGACCCGATGGATCCTCGGTAAGGATGGCGTCGAGTACGGCGTCGGAGATCTGGTCGGCCATCTTGTCCGGGTGGCCCTCGGTGACCGATTCCGATGTGAACGAGTACTTACTCATGAAGGCGCTCCTGGCGAGGGCGTGGCGGCTGGTGGATCGAGTGTTGGTAGCTCGTCGGGTCCGGGCACCCCATCGAGTATGGCCTGGGCAGCGTCCAAGATCACGCGCGCGACCTCCCGCTTGTCGGTGAGCGCCACCACGAGTGGCTCTCCGAGGCGCCGCACAATGGTGACGGCGTTCGTGTCGTGCTGGAAGCCGACACCAGGTGCTCCGACATCGTTGGCGACGACGAGGTCCAGGTTCTTGCGCCGAAGCTTGCCCTCGGCGTTGGCGAGGAGGTCGTCAGTCTCGGCGGCGAAGCCGACCAGTACCTGACCACGGGGCTTGACCGCACCGAGCCCACAGAGAATGTCGGGGGTCGGCTCCAAGACGATGGGAGGCATTCCGCCGTCCTTCTTGAGCTTGCCGAGCGCCGCACTCACCGGTCGAAAGTCGGCAACCGCGGCCGCCATCACCACGATGGCCGCCGACGGAGCGTGCGTCGTGACCGCCGCCTCCATCTGCGACGCAGTCTCGACCTCTACCAATTCGACCTCGCCATGCGGCACCGGCAGGTCGACCGTGGACACCAACACCACCCGAGCGCCGCGACTTGCCGCCTCGGCGGCAACGGCATACCCCTGCTTGCCGGACGACCGATTGGCGATGACACGCACGGCATCGATCGGTTCACGAGTACCGCCCGCAGTCACCAGCACGATCCGGCCGGCCAGGCGAGCGGGAGTGAGCACCCGCTCGATGGCGGCGACGATGCGATCCGGGGACGCAAGACGTCCGTGACCTATGTCGCCTCCGGCGAGGCGACCGGAGTCCGGGTCCACTACATGGACGCCTCGTCGACGCAGGAGTGCCACGTTGTCTTGGACGGCAGGGTGCTCCCACATCTCGGTGTGCATCGCGGGGCAGACGACGACGGGTGCCCGCGTCGCCAGCAGGGTGGCCGTCAGCAGGTCGGAGGAGATGCCGGCGGCATACGCCCCCAGGAGCCGGGCAGTGGCGGGCACGACGACGATCAGGTCAGCGGTCTGGCCGAGCGTCGTGTGAGGAATCGGCGAGTCCTCGTCCCACAAGCTCGTCTGCACGGGCTCGGATGCCAGCGCCGAGAGCGTGGTACGCCCGACGAAGTGCTCGGCACCCTTTGTCATGATCGGCGTCACGTGAACACCGGCATCAACGAGTCGGCGGCACACCTCGACGGCTTTGTAGGCCGCGATGCCTCCGGTTACCCCGAGGACGATGCGCGTACCGGCGAGCACTCCCATTGGAGCGTCAGGCCGTGACCTCGTCGAGGCCAGCGGAGGCGTCGTCGGCTTCCTCAGCGGGGCCCGGGAGCGGGATCGGCACGATCTTGTCGGCGGCAATCTCCTCGAACCCGATGGAGAGCGGCTTGCGTGCCACAGAACTCACCTGCGGGGGCACCATGGTGCCTAGCCCCTCACCCAGGTGGTTGAAGTACGAGTTGATCTGACGCGCCCTACGGGCGGCCAAGGTCACCAAGCTGAACTTCGAGTCCACGCGGTTGAGCAGTTCCTCGATCGGTGGGTTGATCATCGAATCATTCGTACGAGCCATCGCTGGTGAGGACCTCGACCTCTTCGACCTGGACAGGAGGGGTAGCCGGTGGATTCTAGCGTCTCGAAGGCGCGTTCCCCTGGGATCTCCGAGAGCGACGTGAGGTCATCCCGAGCGGACGAGGCGTTCGCGTTCGATGATCCCTGCCATCTCGGCGATAGTGCGATCAAGATCGTCGTTCACCACGACGTGGTCGGCGAGCATCCGACCCTCCGGCTCTTCGTCTTCGGCCTTGCGCAGTCGGTCCAACACCTTGTCGGGTGCGTCCCCTCGGCCGGTGAGGCGGGCCTGCTGTTCCTCACGGGAGGGCGGGATCACGAAAATGAGCAGGGCGTCCGGGTGGCGGGCGCGCACCTGCTTGGCTCCCTGGAGTTCGATCTCGAGTACCACATCGCGGCCCGGCGGTGGCTCCGGAAGCGGAGTGCCGTAGTAATTACCGAGGAAGTCGGTCCACTCGAGGAATCCGCCCGCAGCTCGATGGGCCTCAAACTGCGGACGATCGGCGAAGACATACGCACCATCCGGCTCCAAGTGGCGTTGAGGACGCGTCGTCCACGATCGGCTGAGCCAGAGCCCAGGATCCCGCGCGACGAGGGCCGAGACGATCGTGCCCTTGCCCACCCCGCCGGGCCCCGAGACGATGACGATCAGGGGAGCCCACACGACGGAGGAGTCAGCCGAGCTTGTCGAGCAGCGACTGACGCTGCTGCTTGCCGAGACCCTGCACCCGACGGGTGTCGGCAATGCCGATCTCCTCCATGATGCGGCGGGCCTTCACCTTGCCGAGGCCGGGCAGCGACTCGAGGAGTGCGAGCACCTTCAGCTTGCCGACGACGCTGTCGGTGTCGGCTCTCGCCAGCACCTCGCTCAGCGTGACAGAACCCATCTTCAGCTTGTTCTTCAGTTCGGCGCGAGCAGAGCGGGCCTCAGCGGCCTTGGCGAGCGCAGCAGCGCGCTGGGCGGGATCGAGAACCGGGGGAGTTGCCATGTCCCCCACGGTACCGCTGCCGACCTGCGGAAACGTGGCACCGCCCCCCTCTGCGTGACCCATGTCACGGAGCATCTACTCGGCTGGACGGACCCAACTCGCATGGAGTGCGTCTCTCGTCGTCATCGCCACCCCCCGAGCAACGGTGGCAAAGTCCGCCCCGGTGCCGCCGTAGAGCACCGCCCGCGAGGAGTTGACGACGACACCACCTTCGGCCGTCGTCGCCGACGAGATGCTCGACGCTTCTGCCCCCTGCGCTCCAACGCCCGGCACGAGCAGTGGGACCCGCCCGATAATCGAGCGAACCTCGGCGAGTTCCATGGGATGGGTGGCACCCACGACGAGACCAAGGCGGCCGCTGTCACCCCACTGCGCGGTCAGTTGGCGCGCCACGCGGCGGTAGAGCGGCTCGCCGTCGACCACGAGCGCCTGGAGGTCGCCGCTGCCGGGGTTGGAGGTGCGGCAGAGCACGAACACGCTTCCCCGCTCGATGAACGGCTCCAACGTGTCGAAGCCCAAGTACGGATTGACGGTGACGGCGTCGGCGCCGTACCGGTCGAACGCCTCCTTGGCGTACTGCACGGCCGTCGGGCCGATGTCGCCCCGCTTGGCGTCGAGGATGACGGGCACGTCAGGAGCCGCCGTACGGATGTGGCTGATCAGTTGTTCGAGAGCCCGTTCGGCGCCGAGTGCCGAGAAGTAGGCGATCTGTGGCTTGAACGCGCACACGAGATCCTTCGTGGCGTCCACGATCTCCCGGCAGAACTCGAACGTGCAGTCGGCGCGGCCCACGAACGACGCGGGGAACCGAGCGGGCTCGGGATCGAGGCCGACACACAGGAGCGAACCAGACCGCGCCCACGAAGCCCGAAGCTGTTCGTGGATGGTGATCACGGCCATCCTCCGCGGTGAGCGACACCACTGATGTCGGCGAGCCGCCCGATGTTCTTGTCAGCCGCCCACGTACGCAGCTCGCCGAGGACCCGAAGGACGGCGAGCGGGTCGGCAAATGTCGCCGTGCCCACCTGCACAGCATTCGCCCCGGCCATCAACAGTTCAGCGGCGTGCCGGCCCGTGGTGACACCACCGACTCCCACGATCGGGAGATCCGGGTGAGCGGCCCTGACGTCGAACACCGCCCGCACGGCCACCGGGTGGATGGCCGGGCCCGAGAGTCCGCCTCCGCCATTGCCGAGTACGGCCCGCCCGGTATCGGGATCGATCACCATGGCGAGAACAGTGTTGATGAGCGTGACGGCCTCTGCTCCGGCATCGCGGACAGCGCCGGCAACGTCGGCGATGCGGTCCGTGTTGGGCGACAACTTCGCCCACCGCGGGAGTCCACACACCGCAGTGGCCGCCACGACCTCAGCCGACAATTCGGCATCGTGGGCGAAGATGCCACGGCGACCTTCGAGGTTCGGGCATGACAAGTTCACCTCGACGGCGACGACCCCGGAATCGACCCCCACAAGGGCGGCGGCAGCGGCGGCGTACTCCTCGACACTACGCCCCCAGATGCTGACCACCGTCCGTGCCCCGGCACGCTGCAACGCCGGCAGCGCGTCGCGTCGCCAGGCGGCCACGCCAGGCCCCTGCAGGCCGACGGCGTTGATCATGCCGGCCGTGGTCGGATGCACGCGCGGCGCCGGATTGCCGCTCCACTCGAATGCCGCGAGGGACTTCACCACGTGAGCACCCAACCGCGCCAGGTCCAGGTATTCGGACAACTCCGCGCCGTGTCCTGCGGTGCCAGACGCCGTCATCAATGGGTTCGGCAGCACTACGGAACCGACGGTGGTGCACAGATCCACGTCACGGTCCGACGACCGGGTCCGCCTCACGAGTCGTGGTATTCCTGCAGGCTCTTCACGGAGATGGACCGTCTGGCGTTCTCGGCCAGCCCTTCGGCCGCGGCGAGCGCAGCATCGACGGTGGTCACTGCGCTGACGCCGTTTACGTTGGCGGCGATCCGGATGTACATGCCGTCACTTCGTGGCCCGCTCCCCCGCGGCGTGTTCACCACGAACGTCACCTTCCCTGCCTCGATGAGGTCGACGGCGGTCGGGTCGTCCTCGTCGCGTTTGGCCTCGCCGATCTTCGCCACCGGTTGATCGATCTGAACCCCGAACCGGCCCAGGTACTCGGCCGTCCCGTACGTCGCGGCGATCTGTAGGCCGAGGGACTTGAACCGCTTGGCGACGACGATGCCGGCCGGCTTGTCGGCATCGTTCAGGGAGAGGAACACCATCCCGGTTTCGGGGAGCAGCGTGCCGGCCGCCGTTTCCGCCTTGAAGAACGCCCGCCCGAAGTTCGTGTCGATCCCCATTACTTCGCCCGTCGAGCGCATCTCGGGGCCGAGCGCCGTGTCCACCTCCGGGAACCGGCTGAACGGCAGCACCGCCTCCTTCACGGACACGTGCCCTCCCGAGACCGGCGGGCGGAGCAGCCCCTCAGCACGCAACTCGGCGAGCGTGGCACCGAGCATCACCCGTGTCGCCACCTTCGCCAAGGGCACACCAGTGGCCTTCGCCACGAATGGGACGGTGCGGCTCGCCCTCGGGTTCGCCTCGATGACGTACACCGTGTAGCCCTGCACTGCGAACTGCACGTTGATGAGGCCCCTCACGTCGAGTGCATCGGCGATCGCCGTGGTGTAACTCTCGATGACTTCCACCACCCACGGGGCCAGCGTCTGGGGCGGAATGGCGCAGGCGGAGTCGCCGGAGTGGACGCCCGCCGCCTCGACATGCTCCATGACGCCGCCGATGAGCACGGCGCCCGTGTGATCCCTGATGGCATCGACATCCACCTCGGTGGCGTCGTCGAGGAAGCGGTCGACGAGTACGGGTCGTTCGGCCGAGAGGCCCCCTTCCCGACCGAGTGTCCCGAGGCCCGACAGTTCGGCCATAGCGGCGGCCAGGCCATCGTCGTCCTCGACGATCTGCATCGCCCGGCCGCCCAGCACGTAACTCGGGCGGACCAACACCGGGTAACCGATCTGGCGGGTGATGACGAGCGCCTGCTCGAGCGAGAGTGCCGTGCCCCCTGGGGGCTGAGGAATATGCAGCTCCCGGCACAACACGTTCCACTTTTCGCGGTCCTCGGCGAGGTCGATGGACGCCGGCGACGTACCCGCCACGAGTTCCACCGGGATCTGGCCGCTCAGCTTCAGGGGCGTCTGACCGCCGAGCGACACGATCACCTTCGGGGGTACACCACCCGACGACGCCGTTTCGGCCGCGATGACGTTGAGGACGTCCTCCTTCGTGAGCGGCTCGAAGTACAGGCGGTCGCTCGTGTCGTAGTCCGTCGAGACGGTCTCGGGGTTGCAATTGACCATCACGGTCTCGAAGCCGGCGTCGCGGAGCGCGAACGAAGCGTGGACGCAGCAGTAGTCGAACTCGATGCCCTGGCCGATGCGGTTCGGGCCCGAGCCGAGGATCACGACCTTGGGCCGAGTGGATGGAGCAACCTCGTTCTCGTCTTCGTACGTCGAGTAGTGGTACGGCGTGTGTGCGTCGAACTCGGCCGAGCACGTGTCGACGGTCTTATACGTCGCGACGACGCCGGCGGCCAATCGGGCCGCCCGCACGGCGTCTTCCGACCCACTCCAGAGGTACGCCAACTGGGCATCCGAGAACCCGAGCCGCTTAGCCCTGCGCCATGCGCGGGGCGTCATGCCGGCCACCCCGACGTCGCCCAACACCGCCCGCTCCTCGGTGATCATCGCCATCTGGTCGAGGAACCACGGGTCGACGGCGCATGCCTCGTAGATTCGCTCGATGCTGATGCCGCGCCGCAGCAGCTCACCCAACTGGAAGACACGATCGGGTGTCGGGATGGCGCAGGCCGCGATCAGCTCGTCGTCCGTCCGACCGCTGAACTGCTCCTCGCCGGGGTCGCAATTCAGCCCGAACCGGCCCTGTTCCAGCGAGCGCAACGCCTTCTGCAAGCTCTCGGGGAACGTCCTGCCGATGGCCATGGCTTCGCCAACGCTCTGCATCTGCGTTCCGAGGACTCCGGACGTCCCCGGCAGCTTCTCGAACGCCCACCGGGGAATCTTCGTGACCACGTAGTCGATGGTCGGCTCGAAGCTCGCCGGGGTCATCCTCGTGATGTCGTTGGGGATCTCATCCAGCGTGTAGCCGACGGCGAGCTTGGCGGCGATCTTGGCGATCGGGAAGCCGGTGGCCTTCGACGCCAGTGCGCTCGACCGTGAGACGCGCGGGTTCATCTCGATGATCACTTGCTGCCCGGTGCGGGGATCGACGGCGAACTGCACGTTCGAACCGCCGGTCTCGACGCCGACCCGGCGCATGCAACGAAACGCCGCGTCGCGCATCTCCTGATACTCGACATCACTCAACGTCTGGGCCGGGGCGACCGTGATCGAATCACCCGTGTGGACTCCCATCGGATCAAAGTTTTCGATCGAGCAGATGACCACGCAGTTGTCCTTGTGGTCCCGCATGACCTCGAGCTCGTACTCCTTCCAGCCCTTGATCGAACGCTCGATGAGGATCTCGTTGATCGGGCTGGCGGCAAGACCGTTGACGGCGAGGCGGAAGAATTCGTCCGTCGTCTCGGCGATACCAGTCCCGCGACCGCCGAGGATGTAGGCGGGCCGAATGATGAGCGGCAGCCCAAGTTCCTCAAGCACCGCGCTGGCATCCATCATCGAGTGCGCGACCCCGGATGCCGGTACCGCCAGCCCCACTTCTATCATGGCGACCTTGAACTTCTCGCGGTCCTCGGCAGTGGCGATGGCCTCGGCGTTCGCCCCGATCAACTCCGGAGTGCCGGGCACCCCGACGAGGCCCCGCCCGTACAGCGCCATTGCGAGATTGAGTCCGGTTTGGCCGCCGAGGGTCGGCAACACGGCGTCCGGTCGCTCCCGCTCGATGATCATGGCGAGCACCTCTGGGGTGAGCGGCTCGATGTACGTACGATCGGCGAAGTCAGGGTCCGTCATGATCGTGGCAGGGTTCGAATTGGCCAGGATCACCCGGTAGCCCTCGGCGCGCAGCACGCGGCAGGCCTGAGTTCCCGAGTAGTCGAACTCGCACGCCTGCCCAATGACGATGGGCCCGGATCCGATGATCAGAATAGATTCGAGGTCGGTGCGCCTCGGCATCAGCCCGCCCCCCGCTCGAGAGCTCCGACTGGTGTCGGCAGGCCGGCTGGGTGGTATCCGTAGGGTCGGTCGGCCAGCCGACCGTCGCCGCCCATCAGCCGGTCGAAGTCGGCGAACAGGTACTCGGCGTCGTGGGGTCCGGGACCGGCCTCTGGGTGGTACTGCACGCTGAATGCCTTCCGGTTCAGCACCCGCATGCCTTCGTTCGTCAAGTCGTTCAGGTTGATGTGGGTGACTTCGACGTGACCGCCAAGCGATGCCGGATCGACACAGAAGTTGTGGTTCTGGCTGGTGATCTCGACACGGCCGCTGGCCTCGTGACGGACCGGGTGGTTCCCGCCGTGGTGTCCGAACGGGAGCTTGTACGTCGCACCACCGAGCGCGCGGCTGAGAAGTTGGTGGCCCAGGCAAATGCCGAATACCGGCACCTCACCGACGAGTTCGGCGATGGCATTCGTGGCGTAGCCAACCATGGCCGGATCGCCAGGTCCGTTGGACAGGAACACACCGTCCGGCCGCCGGGCGAGCACGTCGGCGGCACTCGTAGAGGCGGGAACGACCTCTACCCGGCCGAGGCGGGCAAGGTGACGCAGAATCGTGTGCTTGATCCCGAAGTCGTACGCCACGATCGTTCGATCCCCGACGCCCTCCACCACGTAGGGGACCTCGGTCGTCACGGCGGCGACGAGATCGATGCCATCCGTACCGGGCTCCGCCTGGGCGGCGGCCAGCAGTACTGACTCCCCCGCGGTACCAAATGCGCCTGGCAAGGCTCCGGTATCTCGTATGAGCCTTGTGAGACGACGGGTGTCGATGCCGGCGATGCCTGGCACGCCGAAGCGGGCGAGCAGGGCGCCCAGCGAGCCGTCGGCCCGATGGTTGCTGTGGCGCCGCGCCAGATCACGCACGATGACGCCCCGGCAGAACGGGCGAATGGACTCGAAGTCCGTGGCGTTCACGCCGTAGTTGCCGATGTGCGGGTACGTGAACGTGATGATCTGGCCGGCGTAACTCGGGTCGGTGAGCACTTCCTGATATCCGGACAGCACGGTGTTGAAGACAACCTCTCCGCTCGCTACCCCCCCGGGCGGCACTGTGCCAATGAGTTCGCCCTCGAAGACGGAGCCGTCAGCGAGGACGAGCAGCGCATCCGTGAGGTCAGCCATGGAGCGATCCTTGCATCATCATCGACAATAGTGAACGGACATTCACCGCTGAGCCTCCCCGTCGACGACGACCGCCTGCCCACCAAGGATGGTGTGGCGCACCTTGCCCCGCAGCGTTCGCCCTATATACGGCGTGTTGCGACTCCGCGATGCCACGCGGGCCGGCGTGACGGTCCAAGTGAGGTCGGGGTCGAACACCGTGAGGTTCGCTGGCGAGCCGGCACGGATCGGGCCACCGTGACGATCGGCCACGCCGGCGATCGCCGCGGGCCGCCAGGACAACAGGGCGACGATGTCCGGCAGGTCGAGGTCCAACTCCCCGATGGCCAATCCGAGTGCAGTCTCCAAGCCGAGCATGCCCGGCGGCGCGGTGTCGAGCGGCTGCTCCTTCGAGGCGGCGAGGTGCGGCGCGTGGTCGGTGGCGATGGCGTCGATGGTGCCGTCCCGAAGCCCCGTCTTGATGGCGGCGATGTCGGCGGCCGTCCGCAGCGGAGGGTTCACCTTGTACGTCGCATCGAACGTCGCCAGCATCTCGTCGGTCAGAGTGAAGTGGTGCGGCGCCGCCTCCGCGGTGACCCGTAGGCCATCGGCCTTGGCCGCCCGCACAAGGTCGACCGACCGGGCGGTCGAGAGGTGCAAGAAGTGCACCCGTGCGCCGGTGAGCCGGGCCAACTCGATGTCCCTGAATACCATCAACTCCTCGGCGATGGCGGGCCAGCCCGGGAGGCCGAGCCGCGAGGAGCAGCAGCCCTCGTGCATCACGGCACCCGCGGTGAGGCTGGCCACCTCGCAGTGCTGGGCCAGCACCACATCGAGGTCAAGCGAGTATTCCATCGCCCTGCGCATAAGAAGCGGGTCCTGCACCCCGTTGCCATCGTCGGTGAAGATCCGCACACCCGCCGCCGCCAGTTCCCCCATGGGGGCCAACCGCTCCCCCGCCCTGCCCATCGTGATGCAGCCCGACGGCAGCACCTCGCACAACCCAGCCTCCTGCCCCCAACGCCGCACCTGTTCGACGACGCTCAGCGTGTCGTGCGGCGGTTCCGTGTTCGGCATGGCGACCACCGCGGTGAATCCACCAAGAGCGGCCCCACGCGAACCCGTCTCCACCGTCTCGGCCTCCTCCCGGCCCGGCTGACGCAGGTGCACGTGCAGGTCGACGAAGCCCGGCGAGACGATGCACCCGCTCGCGTCGAGCGTGCGCTCGCCGTGTACCGATGGCCCGATCTCTGCCACGAGGCCGGAGGCAATGCCGACATCGGCCGTGCGCACACCGGTGGAATCGATCACCGTGGCACCCTTGATGACGAGCTCGTTCACGCGTGTGCTCCTAATTCCGTGCCGGAGCCGAGCAGGTGGAACAGCACCGCCATGCGCACCGCCACCCCATTCGTCACCTGTTCGATAATCACGTTGCCCGGTAGTTCGGATGGGTCGACGACCATCTCGACTCCCCGGTTCATCGGGCCGGGGTGCATCACGAGCGCGTGGCTCTGGAGACGTGCTGCGCGCGCCGATGTCAATCCGAAGCGCTCGCTGTACTCCCGTAGCGAGGGCACGAGCGCCTGCTCCTGACGCTCCAACTGCATCCGCAGGAGGTAGAGGACATCCACCTTGCCGACTATCTCATCGAGGTCGTGACAGACATCGACGGGCCACCCTTCGAGGCTCGCCGGCAACAGAGTCGAGGGCGCCACGAGCGTCACGCGGGCTCCGAGCATCGCGAAGGCCTGGACATCGCTGCGGGCCACCCGGCTGTGCTTGACATCGCCCACGATGGCGATGTGTAGCCCGTCGAATCCAGAGTGGCGATTGAGCGCGGTGCGGATCGTGTAGGCGTCCAGCAGGGCCTGTGTGGGGTGCTGATGCCACCCATCGCCGGCGTTGATGATGCTGGCCTCGGTCCACCGACTCAGCTGCCATGGCACTCCGGCGGCCTTGTGGCGCACTACGAAGGCGTCGACGCCCATGGCGCTGACCGTCTCGATCGTGTCGCGCAGACTCTCGCCCTTATTCACACTCGAGGTCGAGACGGAGAAGGTCATCGTGTCCGCGGAGAGGCGCTTGGCTGCCGTCTCGAAGCTGAGCCGGGTACGAGTCGAGTCCTCGAAGAAGAGGTTCACCACGGTGCGACCCCGTAGCGCTGGCACCTTCGGGATCGGCCTCGCGTTGATCTCCGCCATGGAGTCAACGAGATCGAGCAGCGTCGCGAGCGTGCCGGCGTCGAGTTCCTCGATGGAACGAAGGTGCTTCACAGGTCAGCTCCCGCGTGAGTGGGTCCGCTGGCGATGACGACCGCGTCTGGCGTGACACTGACCTCTTCGTCCCTCGAGGTCGGCAGGTTCTTCCCCACATAGTCGGGACGGATCGGCAGCTCGCGGTGGCCCCGATCCACGACGACGGCGAGCTGCACGGATCGGGGGCGTCCGTAGTCGTTCAGCGCTTCCAGCGCCGCTCTTACCGTGCGCCCCGTGAACAGGACATCGTCGACGAGTACGACCACCGCCCCGTCGAGCGGAACCGGGATACGGCTGGCCGCGCCGGCCACGACTGGACGCATCCCGATGTCGTCGCGGTGGAACGTAGGGTCGAGTGCACCGATGGGCATTGACGAACCCGGCTCGATGGTCGCAATGATCTCGGCGAGGCGCTCGGCCACCCATGTGCCGCCCCGCTGCATGCCGACCAGGATCACGCCGTCGAGGCCGCGGTTACGTTCGATGATCTCATGGGCGATGCGGGTCAACGCGCGGCGAATGTCGTCGCCCGACAGCACGACCTTCGTGGTCCGCTCATGAAACACGCCCGCGACGGGGGGCGCGTCGTTCGATTCGGTTGCAGTCACCGCACATCGCTCCTCCGTTCGGGCCTCACAGAACCCGTTTGACGGTCGGCGAGCACCATACCCGCTGCCGAGTCTCACCGCGCGTCTTACCGGTAGCGTTGCCGCCCGTGCGCGTCCTGGTCGTTGCCCCCACCTATCAGGAAGCAGAGAACATCACCCGGTTCCTTGCCGCCGTGCGGGCGTCCGTGCCGGGCGCCGACGTGCTGATCGTGGACGACAGCAGCCCCGACGGCACCGGTGCCCTCGCCGAGGCCAGCGCCGCCGAACTCGACCAGATCAAGGTGCTCCACCGGGAGGGCAAAGCGGGGCTCGGGTCGGCCTACCGCAACGGTTTCGCCATCGGATTGGACGAGGGTTACGACGTCATCGTCTCCATGGATGTCGACTTCTCGCACGACCCGGGCGTGATCCCTGCCCTGATCGCCCGCATCGAAGCCGGCGCCGACGCCGTGGTCGGATCTCGGTACGTCGCGGGCGGCGGTACGAAGAATTGGCCACGGCGACGCCGACTTCTTTCACGGTGGGGCAATCGCTACACCGCGTTCATCCTCCGACTCCCCGTCCGCGACTGCACGTCCGGCTTCCGGGCGTACCGTGCCACCGCGCTCGCCGCCATCGATCCAGCGAGCACCACCGCCGAGGGATACGCCATGCTGACGGAGTTCGTACGACGGCTCGTGCGGGGTGGGTTCACTGTGGAGGAACACCCCATCACGTTCGTGGATCGCGAGTTCGGCGTCTCCAAGATGTCTGGCCGCATCATCGCCGAGTCGATGTTCTTGGTCACCCGCTGGGGAGTCCGTGACTTCCTCGTCCGGGTCCGCCAGAGTGTGGCCTCCCTGCGACGACCGTGACCGCTGCGGCAAGCTTCAGCCGCGGAGCAGGGGAAGCATGTTGGAGAGCATGCCATTCACGAACTTGCCGCTGTCGTCGGTGGAGAAGCGCTTCGCCAGCTTGACGGCCTCGTCGATGATCACCGCGGTCGGCACGTCGGGTCGGTACTTCAACTCGAACAGTCCGATGCGCAAGATATTGACATCGAGGATCGGCATACGCTCGATGGACCAGTTGCGGGCGTGATCGGTAATGAGCGCGTCGAGTTCCTCGCGGTGATCCTCGATGCCTTCGAGAATCTCAAGGGTGAGCTCGTCGGGTCGAATCACGTGCGCCGCCACGGCTTCCCTCGGGGTCAGCCCCTTCGTGTGCGCTTCGTAGAGGATCGTCAGTGAGCGCTCGCGAGCGTCGGAACGTTCGTCCTCGCCGGCGGGTCGGCGGCCCTTACCGCGGTGGCGTTGGCTCACGTCAGACGCGGGTCATGTATTCGCCGGTGCGGGTGTCGACCTTGATCCGCTCGCCGATGTTGATGAACAACGGCACTTGGATGACCTTGCCTGTCTGCAGCGTGGCGGGCTTACGAGCGCCGGAGACCCGGTCTCCCTGAATGCCCGGCTCGGTCTCGGTGATGGTGAGTTCAACCGAGGCCGGGATCTCGACCTGCACGATTTCACCCTGGTACATCGCGAGCACGGCGATGGCGTTCTCGATCAGGTAGTTCTCGGCATCACCGAGTGCCGACGGGGCGACCTGCATCTGGTCATATGTCTCGGTGTCCATGAACACGTATTCGTCGCCATCGCGGTAGAGAAACTGCATGTCCCGTTTGTCGATGACCGCTTGCTCGACCCGGATGCCGGCGTTGAACGTACGGTCGACGACCTGGCCCGTTCGCACGTTCTTCAGCTTGCTGCGCACGAACGCACCACCCTTGCCAGGCTTCACATGCTGGAAGTCGACAATGGTCCACAAACCTTTCTCGAGTTCGAGGGCGATGCCGGTTTTGAAGTCGTTGGTACTGATGGCAGGCATGAATCGATCCTCAGGGCAGCGCTACGGGCTCAGGGAGCCTACCGAGCCGGATAGGTCTGCCCTCGGTCGGGCGAACTGCATGCGCTCGGAGTCAGCACCCGAGTCGGCGCGCGAGCGCCTGCACGGCGAGCTCATAGCCCTGAATGCCGAGACCCATGATGCTGCCCGTGGCCACCGGGGCGATCACGCTCGTGTGGCGCCAGGGCTCGCGGGCGTTCGGGTTGGAGATGTGCACCTCGACCACCGGTCCCTCGAAGGCGGCGAGGGCATCGTGGAGACTCCAGGCGTAGTGCGTGAATGCACCCGGGTTGATGAGGATCGCCGCGCATCGGCCCCGTGCCCCGTGGATGGCGTCGACGAGCTCGCCTTCATGATTCGTCTGGAACGCCTCGACGGCCAGTCCGAACGGCGACGCCGCGGCCCGAGTGGCGACGATGTAGTCCTCCAGCGTCGCCGTCCCGTACACCTCTGGCTCGCGCTGGCCGAGCAGATTCAGGTTGGCTCCGTGCAGCAGCAGCACGATCGGCCCAGTCGCATCGCTCTCGCTCATTCGGGCATCATCCCACCTTCGTTCGACCATCGTCAGCGGCCGGCATCTGCGACAGCGCCGCCCGCAACACTCCATCGGGCACGCCGGCGACGGTCTCGACCCCACGAGGCCCGTCGAGCACGAACGTGAGCCCGTCGATGGCCTTCTTGTCGCGGGCCATCAGGTCGATCAGTGACGACGCGTCGAGTCCCGCCGGCAACCCGGTGGACAACCCGTACGCCTCCCCTACGACTCGATCGTGCTCGGTCACCCGCTCGTCAGCGATCCGACCCAACTCGCGGGCGACCCGGGCGGCGTAGCACAAACCGATCGCCACCGCCTCGCCGTGTGCCAGTTCGTGATCGGTGGCGATCTCCAAGGCGTGGGCCAGCGTGTGGCCATAGTTGAGAAGGGCCCGCCGCCCGGTCTCACGCTCATCGCCGGCCACGATCTCGGCCTTGATGGCCACACAGCGGGCGATGCGCTCCCCCAGCGGCAACGCCAGCAGATCGTCGCCGGTCAGGAAGTGGTACTTCGCCATTTCCCCCATACCGCAGCGGGTCTCCCTGGCCGGGAGCGTGTCCAACGCGTCCAGGTCGCACACCACCCCACTCGGCTGCCAGAACGAGCCAACGAGGTTCTTGCCTTCCGGCAGGTTCACACCGGTCTTGCCACCGATGGCCGCGTCCACCATCGCCAGCAGGGTGGTGGCCACATGCACGACAGCCACGCCCCGGTGGTACACCGCGGCGGCGAAGCCCGCCACATCGGTGACGAGTCCACCCCCGACCCCGACGACGCAGTCGCCCCGATTGAGGCCCATTTCGACGAAGCCACGGCACAGCGTCTCGATGGTCGAGAGATTCTTCGCTGCCTCCCCCTGTGGGATCAAAAATGTCTCGTGCGGCACTCCGAACTCCACGGCAGACACCATCGGGTTGCCCGCCTGCGTCACCACCGCAACGCGCCGTATCCCTGTGGGCACAACAGCCGCCATCTCGTGGACGACACCGCGGCCGACGAGAACGTCGTAGCTCCGGTCGCCCAAGGGCACCGTGACGCGGATGGTGCTCGTCATCGCAGCACCGCCTCCACGACCTCGTGCACAGTGCGCCCGTCCACCCCGACGATGGCATCAGCCACGGATCGATACAGGGGTTCCCGCTCGTCCCACATGCGTCTGAGCATGGCGGCCGGGTCGTCGTCCAGGAGGGGCCGATGACCACCGGCCGTCACCCGCTCGGCCAGGAGACCGGGGTCAGCGCACAACCACACCACCCTCGCCCTCGCCTCCTTCAGCGCCACCCGGTTCTCCTCGCGCAGCACCACCCCGCCGGCGGCGGCAATCACCGCAGGCGTGGCCAAGTCCAGCGCCTCGATCAGCACGGACGACTCCAGATCACGGAACGCCGCCTCACCATCGTCGGCAAAGATCTCACGCACCGTCCGGCCGGTGCGCGCCTCGATCACCGCGTCGCTGTCGAAGAGAGGCCGGTGTAGGCGGTCGGCGACGATGCGCCCGACCGTGGTCTTGCCCGCCCCCATCATGCCCACGAGCACGAGGTGCTGGTCGTCGAGCGACGAAGCCCGTCCGGTCACGGACGAACGCCCCCACTCACGCCAACCCGGCGCGGAAGGCGTCGGCGTTGCGGACGAACTCGTCGAGCGAGTCTCCGCCGAACTTGCGTTGGGCTTCGGCGGCCAACACCAGCGCCACCATCGTCTCGGCCACCACACCCATGGCCGGCACCGCCGTGACATCGGTCCGTTCCTTGAAGCTCACGGTCTCCTGCTTCGTCACGACGTCGACGGTCTTCAGCGTTGGCCGGTTCAACGTAGCCAACGGCTTCATCGCCGCCCGCACGACGACCACCTCACCTGTCGTCATACCGCCTTCGGTGCCGCCGGCCAACGACGACTCCCTCCGGTACTGCTTGGCCGCCGCGTCCCACACGATGGGGTCATGGGCTTCGCTCCCCCGCCGCGCTGCCACCTCGAAGCCGTCGTCGATCTCCACACCTTTGACCGCTTGGATGCTCATGATGGCCTGCGCCAGCATTCCGTCGAGCTTGCGGTCCCAGTGGACGTGGCTACCGAGACCCACCGGTACGCCGTACGCCAGCACCTCGACGATGCCACCGAGCGAGTCGCCCACCTTGGCCGCCGCCTCGATCTCCTCGATCATCGCTTCCTCGGTCACCTTGTCGAAGCACCGCACCGGTGACGCATCGACCACGACGAGATCAGCCGGCATCGGCCGGGAACCCGCCTTCGCCCGGGCCGGTCCCATCTGGATGACGTGGCTGAGGATCTGCACGCCGATCGATGCCAACAACTTCTTGGCGAGGCACCCAGCCGCGACGCGTGCCGCGGTCTCCCTGGCGCTGGCCCGCTCGAGGACGTCGCGGGCATCCGTGAAGCCGTACTTCTGCATCCCGGCCAGGTCGGCATGGCCGGGCCGCACCTGGGTGAGTGGATCCTTGGTGAAGCCGGGAGCGGGTGACATTTCCTCGTGCCACTTGTCGGACTTGGTCCACTCGGAGTTCTCGATCTCGATCGCGACAGGCGAGCCGAGCGTGCGCCCGTGCCGGACGCCGCCGAGCAACGTGAGGTTGTCCATCTCGAAGCGCTGCCGTGGCCCACGCCCGAACCCCAGGCGGCGGCGGGCCATCTCGGCCTGGACCTCTTCGACGAGGATAGGCAACCCGGCAGGTAGCCCCTCGACGATGACGACGAGAGCCTTGCCGTGAGATTCACCAGCGGTGAGGTACCGGAGCACCACTCAAGGCTACCGGCGCGGCCCGCTCGGGGCCGGCCACGTTGTCAGCCGCACTCGGTGAGCACGAGGGGTGGCGGCCCACTCGGCGGCTGCACCCGCTCGGCGAGCACCACGTTGTCGCGCTCGTAACGAATCTCGAACTCCGTCTCCAGCAAGCGATTCAGCAAATCCGGCTGGGCCTGGTCGCCGAACAAGTCTCGATCCACGATGATCCAATCGACGGTGGCCGGATCGTCCAGGTTGTCGTTGCAGATTCCCCAGTTCGTCCCGATCCAGGGGTTCGGCCATTCGTAGGCGTAGGCCCGTCCAGAGACGTGTGGGACCACGTTGTAGCTGGCGCTCACAGAGCCGTTGGAAGGCACCAGACCAACCGCGGTGTTCTTCGCTGCCACCTTCGGCCACAGTGCGTTGTCTTGCTGAAGGCCGAGTAGGACTTCCATGTAGCTCTCCCCCTGTGCCCGCGGCCAGTAGCCGTCATCCCAGTGACGGGAGAAGGGTGATACGCCCCACATGGCACTACCGAACAGCGATGCAGTGAGGACGGCGCCGACAAGAAAGTTGCGCCGCGACCGGTTGCGCACCGCGGCGATGGCCTCGACGGTGGCGATGAACGTGATGGCCAACGGGATCGCCATGTAGTGGTACCGGTAGTCCTGCACCCATGGGATGCTGGCCAGCACGATGACCATGATCATCGGCAGCGCCAACAGCATCGTCTGCGGTGACAGGAAACACACGAATGCCACGGGCGCCCACATCTTCACGTAGAAGTCGACCCGGCCCGCTTCGTTGAGGTCTCGCCAGAGACGGCTCGGGTGGCGGATGACGGTCTTGACCACGCTCCCGATCGAGCCGCCGTAGTTGCTGAAGAAGTGCTCCTCGTAGAACGGGCCGGCAGGGTTGCGCCACGGGATGATGAGCTTGGTGACGGCGAGGTACCAGGCGATGGCCACGCCCGACACCCATGCGCCGACTCGGACCTGCTTGCGGAACATCATCAAGATTCCGAGCATGATGAAGACGAAGGTGACGTCCTCCTTGCACGCCATCGCGAGAATGGCCATTGCCCAGAACAACCTCCAGCGTTCCTGGCGGCCCGCCCAGTAGGCGAGGATGATCGGGCCGATGGCGAACGACTCGGGGTGGAAGAACTCCCACGCCAGGAATTGCATCGTGGGGTGCAACATCATCGAACTGGCGAGCATCGCGGCGATCCACCGGTTGCCTTCGAGCCGGTCCCTCGCCAGCAGATAGATGCCCGCCACGCCGGCCAACTGCGAGGCCAGTTGGGCGGCGAGAAGGAAATGGGGGCCGGCGCCAAGCCAGTAGAACGGGGCGAACAGGTAGAACACGAAGTTGCCGTGGTGACCGAACACGTCGAGGCCGCGCACGGTCATGAACGGATCTTTGAACTGGGACACCAGCCAGGACGCCTGGTCGAAAATCGCCAGGTCGAACCCGAATGTCCCGTACCGGTCGTGGCGAAGCGCGCCGAGCCGATAGAAGGTCAGCCACCACAACCACATCAGGGCGCCCAGCACGATCTTGTGGCGATGCTCGAACAGCACGACCTTCGTGGCGTCCCAGGTGGAGGGTTCCGGCGAGCCCTCGGGCTCGCTCAGCTCGTTCGAGCCGGACTCCTCGTCAACGGTCTCGCCCGCCTGGACTTCCACGGTCGACGATATTCGCACACCGGCCCGTCGATCGGGCGGCACACCCGCGGCACACCCGCGGCACACCCGCGGCACGGTCGACTCAAAACGTGCAGGGCACCCGCTTGATGCCGTTGATGAAGGCCGAGACGAGGTGATCCGGAGCACCGACGATCTCGAGGCTCGGCAGGTGGGTGAAGATCTCTTCGAACATCAGGCTGATCTCGCGCCGCGCCAGGTTGGCGCCGAGGCAGAAATGCGGACCGCCGGCGCCATAACCGACCTGCTCCTTGGCCTCCGGGCGGAAGATGTCGAACTCGTGCGGACGATCGAACACCTTCTCGTCACGGTTCGCCGAGTAGTACCACATGACCACCTTGTCACCCTCGGCGATCTCCTGGCCGGCCAGCACGGTGTCTTCGAGCGCGCGTCGGCGCATATGGATGACGGGACTGGCGTACCGCACGATCTCCTCGATGGCGTTGTGGGCCAACCCAGGGAAGTCGGCCTGCCACGCGCGGTACTGGTCGGGGTGCTTGCTGAGTTGCACCATCCCATGACTGATGGCGTTACGAGTCGTCTCGTTGCCGGCCACGGCGAGGAGGATGAAGAACGATCCGTACTCGCTGACCGACAGCCGCTGACCATCCACCTCGGCGTGCATCAGAATCGACGTGAGGTCGTCCTTCGGGCTGTCGAGGCGGTCCTGCCCGAGAGCCAACGCGTACTGGTACATCCCCGAGGCCGCATCGAAGAGTTCCTGGATGCTCCCGCCGAATTCCGGATCACCGACGCCGAGGATCACATTCGTCCAGTCGAACACCTGCTGCTCGTCGGCCTCGGGGATGCCGAGCATGTCGCAGATCACCTGCAGCGGCAACGGCGCGGCGAACTGCTTGACGAAGTCGAAGGTTTCGCCCTTACGGTCGAGCACGTCCTTCACGAGCTGTGCCGACCGGGTGCGCACGCTCTGCTCGACCTTGGCCACCTCCCGCGGCGTGAAACCCTTCTGGACGAGGAGGCGGAATTTGGCGTGACGCGGATCGTCCATCACGATCATCGAACCGAAGAACTCGAGGGTCATAGGGTCCTGCTCGCCGAGCACGATTCCACTGGCCGAGCTGAACGTCTTGGAGCGCCGGTTCACCTCTCGGAGGTCCTCGTGGCGCACCACTGACCAGAAGCCAGGCCCAGGGGGCTGCCCTTCCAGGAGGCTCAACTCCTCGTGAAATCCGAGAGGGCACTCGGCACGCAGTCGAGCGAACGCCGCATCACGTTCTACGAGGGGTCTCGCCCAGAATTCGATGTCGCCCAGTTCGATGCCGTCGACAGTCCTTGACGCAGTGTCGGTCATAGCCCGACGTTAGCGGTTGGCCCGCCGCACGAGTTCCGCCTCAGCGGCGCGACGCATGGCCGCCACGGGGGCTTCGAGCGCAGTCCAGAGATGGAACTGACGAGCGGCCTGATGCACGAGCATCCCGAGACCACCAACGGGGCGGGCCCCTCGGGCAACCACCGCCTTCAGCAGCGCGGTCTCCATCGGGTGGTAGACGAG
>JBKJJS010000202.1:0-3623 GCA_046597895.1 Ilumatobacteraceae bacterium | reverse complement strand
CCATAGACAATTTGTGGCACGGCGGAGCCCCCCGGGCAACCGCACCACCACACCACCGTTGGTGGTGGTAGCACCTCGTAGTGTCCGGGTCATGCTCGACGACACTCTCGAAGCGCTGCGGGCGGCCGCACGGTCCTCGGCGGACGCGTCGGGGTACTTCCCGGCCATGTACGCCCGCGTGACGCAGCGAGTGATGGACAAGGCGGCCAACGGCGAGTTCGATGACGACGCCCGCATGGCCCGGTTCGTCGAGCGGTTTGCGGCGCGCTACCTCGACGCCCGTCTCGCGCCGGGTGCCGCGTCGGACTGCTGGCGGGCCAGCTTCGAGGTCGCTGGCGACCAGCGGATGCTCGTGGTTCAGCAGCTGCTCCTCGGCATCAACGCCCACGTCAACTACGACTTGTCGCTCGTCGTGGTGGACCTGACGAACGACGGCGACCTGGCGGAGATCAAGCCGGACTTCGATGCGATCAACATGGTGCTGGAAGAGACCTACCGTGACCTCCTCGGGGACCTGGACCGAGTGACGCGGTGGGTTGGGCGTGTTGCCGCAATGGGTGGTGGGCACCTGTTCAACTTCAGTCTTCGCGCGGCACGGGACCAGGCCTGGCGCACGGCTGTCGGGCTGCACTACGGAGATCCGGCCACGCGAACCGCCGACATCGCTGAACTCGACGACCTGGTCACGGCCCTGGCCGGTCTCGTCACACGCCCAACGACTCCCTTCAGGTGGTTGGTTCCGCTGGCCCGACGCCTGGAGACACGGGACCCAGTGGAAGTCACGAGGCGATTGCTCGGTCCTCTCGCCTGAGCCGTGGGTGAAACCTAGGAGCCGGACCGTAGGCTTGCGACCTATGTCGAAGAGAACGAAGAAGGCCAAGGCGAAGATGCGCCGCTCGAAGGCGAATCACGGCAAGCGCCCGAACATGGGACGCGGCTGACCTACATCGTCGAGTTCGTCGTCGGGGGAGCCGTCGCACCGTGGGCCGCCCTCGGCCTGCGGTTCTCGCAGTACTCCACCACGATCGGAACAGTCGGCCTTCGGGTCGAGCCGACTGTTGAATCTGGGTTACGTAGTGTCGGAGTGCTCGACCTCGCCGTTCCTGACATTGACGGCGCGCCCGTTCACGAGGCGCTGGCCCCCGAACGGTCGAGTCCGTCGAACCACGAACTCGGGGCTGTCCGCTTTGACCATGTGGTGTTGATGACCCCGGACCTCGAGCGCACATGTGCGGCGGTGACGGCCGCTACCGGGGCGCCGCTGAAACGTGTTCGTGAGGCGGGCGAGGTGCGTCAGGGCTTTTTCCGTCTCGGCGAAGTCATCCTGGAGGTCGTCCAATCACCCCAGGTTCCCGACGGGTCCGCCCGCTGGTGGGGACTCGTGGTCAACGTCGAAGACATCCACGCGGCGTGTGCCCTGCTCGGCCCTGCGGTGGTCGCGCTCCCGAAGCCCGCAGTGCAACCTGGCCGGTTCATCGCCGGCGTGCGGGAGTCGGCTGGTCACGGCGTGCCGCTGGCCCTCATGAGTGTGTGATTCACACCCGATCCTGACGGGTGGTCACCAAGGGCTGATGCTGTCGGGATCGTCGAGCTTGGCGAGGTGCTCCTTTCCCTGGACGCATGTGTCGTTGAGGGGACACCATCGGCAGGTGGGCCCTGGTCGCACATCGGGCGGCCGAACCTTGCGCTCGAGCTCGAGGATACGGGCGACGCCGTCAACGGTCCGGCGCAGTGCGGCCCACAGCAACCCTTCCGACACATCCTCGACGTGCGCCCGCGCCGAGTCAAGGTAGTACGTGGCGACCTTGCGAGGCGCGACGCCCATTCGCAGCGTCTCGATGAGTGCGTAGAAGCGCAGGTCTTCCCGATGGGTTCCGGAGACGCCACCGGACTTCAGGTCGATGATGACCTTGTCGCCGGGGTACCCGAGCGTGAGGTCGGTCTTGCCGGCGAGCGTGATGCGGCCACCGAACAACTCCACCCTCACCGAACTCTCGGTCACCGGACGCCACTTGGGGGACAAGGGCGGAAAGCAATCAGCGAACTTCGTGACCCGATCGACGGCCATGCCCCGTAGTTCAGCCCGCTCGGCTTGGCCGAGCCCACCGAGGTAGTCGGCGATCGATCGCTCGGTGTCGATGAGCCGGGCGAGCGCTTCGTCGACCATGGTGGCCGGGTGGGTCTCGCCCTGCCAGTTGATGGTCAACTCGATGGCCTTGTGGGACACCACGCCGCGCGCCGCCGCCGGGGTCCACCGGAACTCCTCGGCTCGCTCGGCCACGGCATTGGCCTCGCAGCCGTGGATGGTGGCGAGCGCGTGTTTGGCCACCCAGGCCTTCGTGTCCGGTGGCATCTTGGCGTGGGGCGCGGCGAGATCGTCGGTGATGGCCGCCAACAGGTCGGCGGCGAGCGTTGGCGGGAGTTCGGGGCGCTCGCCACCCTTACCGAGCAGCGCGACGACCTCCTGCTGGGCCGGGTTCAGAGTCATGGAGCCATCGTACGAAGGGGGTCTCTCAGGGTACGGATTCCCGACGTTTCCACGGCGGCAGCGGGGAGCCCAGAACTCCGTCACACCCACCTGTCATTGTCGGGACATGGACACCATGACCCTCACCCAGTTCGCCGAGGCGGCCCGCACCATCGCCAGAGGTGCTCGGGCGCGGGACTTGAAGGTGCCCACGTTCAAGAGCCCACCGCGGTTGCCGGTCGATCGCACCATCCGACGGACCACGGCAGGTGCCGTTGTCGCCGTGCGCGTCAAGGGCCGGCCGTTCGTGGCGGTCGCGGCAGACATGATCGAGGGGGTCATCGTGGCGAACCAGTCGTCCGGGCATGACGCGTTGCGGGTGCGTGGCGCAATGTGGGCAGCGTTGGGGTTCGAGGTGGCGGCGGCCAATCCGCCGATGGCCCGGGTGGCCTGACTCGGGGGGCGTCGCTCGGCGGCGGAAGGGTTAGACCTGGCGGCCGAGGAAGCTCAAGAACTCCGCCTGGGTGTCGGCGCCGGCAGGAGCGTCAAGCTTGGGCCCGAAGACACCGGGCATGTGGATCATGGCGTCCATCGGCTTGAGGCCTTCGTAGGCGTGGCCGACCGCTTCTTGGTCAAGGCGGTCGTCACCGCCAACGGCGCGGGCAAGATCCCAGGTGTGGACGAGGACATCGGTGGAGATCATCCGCCCGATGAACATCTCGGCCGGCATCGGCCCCATCGGGCTCGGCAACATCTTGTTCATGTCCCCCGTGGCCATAGCGCCGATGATGCCCTGGCTGGCGCGGGTCCAGGCCGCCACCGTGTCCTCGTCGTCTCCGACGGGTTGCGGCGCGCTGTCGGTGAGCCCTGCGGCTACGTTGATGAGGTTGTTGGAGACGTGGAGGACGACGTCTCGGGCCTTCCAGTCGTCACACGGCGACTGATTCGTCCAGCTGTCGGCGCTGGCGGCTTGGACCCTGGCATCGAAGCCCTGGATCATGGTGGTCAGACGGTCGGAACCTTCGCTCATGGCCTGCACCGTAGTCGCCTGCCGAGCAGTCCGCAGCAGGGGCATCCGCGCCGTAACCTCGGGGGGCGCCCGGGTGGCGGAATTGGCAGACGCGGGGGGCTTAAACCCCCCTGGAGGAGACTCCAT
>JBKJJS010000344.1:0-3023 GCA_046597895.1 Ilumatobacteraceae bacterium | reverse complement strand
GTTGGAATGAGTTCGATTCGCGTCGGCTCCTTGCGCGAGCGCGCCACCCCCACGACGGCGACCACGGTGATCCCCTCGACGTCGAAGTCTGCTTCCACTTTCAGCACGTCGCCGACGGCGCAGCGGTCAGGCAGCATCGACCCGGCGAGGATGCCTTTCGGCTCGCGTGCGCCGGCGGCCCGCCATGTCCACGCGCCGTCTGGGCGCGCGCTTGTCAACTCGATCTCGATCCTGCGGGGCATGAGAGACAACCGTAGCGGTCGCGCCGGTCCACCCCTACCGCCGTGCTCGCTTTCCGGGAGTTCGCGTCCGTCGCGTACGGTCTGGGCGTGCCTGTCTACGCCCTCGGAGCGCTCGTTCCCACCATTCATGCTGATGCCTTCGTCCACCCCGAGGCCGTGATCATCGGCGACGTCACGATCGGACCCCAGAGCTCGATCTGGCCGTGCGCCGTGCTGCGCGGTGATGGCAGCAGCATCGTGATCGGCGCACGTACATCGATCCAGGATGGCTCGGTGCTCCACACGACCGAGGAGTGGCCGACGCGGGTGGGTGACGACTGCGTCATCGGTCATCTCGTGCATCTCGAAGGCTGCACGATCGACGACGAGTGTCTCATCGGGGTCGGCGCGATCGTGCTGCATCGCGTTCATGTCCACACCCGCTCGATCGTCGCTGCCAACTCGGTCCTGCTGAACGGCATGGAGGTCCCCTCCGGCGGCCTCGCTGTTGGGACGCCGGCGGTGGTCAAGGAGGGCAAGGCCCGCCTCGAAGCGATCCGCGAGGGAGCAAAGAGCTACGTCGAGCGCACCCGGGTCTACCGGGATGGGTTGCGCCGGATCGGATGACGTCTCACCGCTCGTTGAACGTCGTCGTGTCGGTCCCGTCCGCAGAGGCGGAACTGGCCTCCGACGTGCTGTGGCGGCTCGGGGCGGCCGCCATCGAGGAACGGGAGGGGCCGGACGGCGGGGTGGAGTTGCGGGTCGCCCTCGGGGAGGACCGGCGGTCTCTGCGGGTGCTGCTGCGGGTGCTGCGCTGGCCGTGGGCTTTCGAGGAGACCGATCCGTCGGTGTCGGATACGTGGCGGGAGTTTGCGGAACCGACCGTGATCGATGAGCGCATCGTCGTCTACCCGGCGTGGTGCGCTCCGCCGACCGGCCCGCAGGACATCCGGATCGCCATCGAGCCCGGCCCTACGTTTGGGCTCGGGAATCATCCATCGACGGTGCTCTGCATTCGGGCGCTACGTGAGGTGCTTCGAGTCGGCGATCGGGTCCTCGATATCGGAACCGGAAGTGGGGTGCTCGCCATCGCGGCAGTGAAACTCGGGGCCTCCGAGTCGCTCGGCGTCGACATCCTTCCGGCCTGCGCCGCGGTCGTCGCCACCAATGCCGCGCACAATGGGGTCGGATATCAGGTGGCGGTGACCTTTGAGCCGCTCGCCACCCAGCGCACGCCGTTCGACATCGTCCTGGCCAACATCCTTGCTCCGACGCTGATCGAGTTGGCTCCCGACTTGCGGCGGTTGGCGGGGCGTTCGCTCATCGTGAGCGGAATCCTGGCTGAAGAGTCTTCGGACGGGCGGACCGCCGATGTCGTGGCGTCTCTTGCTCCGCTCACCGTTCAACGGGAGTTGAGACTCGATGGGTGGGCCGCGCTCATTCTCGGGCGATGAGTGTGTCGATCTCGGCGGCCGTGGGGAGCGAGGGCACCGCACCGACGCGCGTGGTGGCAAGTGCTCCGGCGGCTGTCGCCCTGAGGAGTGCGGCCTCCAACGCGAGCCCCGCCGCCAGTGCTGCGGCGAGGGCACCGCAGAACGCGTCTCCCGCAGCGACGGTGTCGACCGCATTGACTTGGAACGCCGGTACCCGCCACTCGGCGCCAACCTGAATTACCCTGGAACCCTTCGCACCCTCGGTGACGATGACCGTCCTCACGGTCGAGACATCGCCCAAGAGGCCGTACTCGTGCTCGTTGGGCACCAGCACATCGACGAGCGCCAGCACGTCCGCCCGGAGCGGTCGGGCCGGGGCCGGATTCAAGATCGTCATCGCACCGGCGCTCCGGGCCAGCATCAGCGCCTCCTTCACGCCGTCTTCGGGGATCTCGTGCTGGAGCAGGACGACGTCGGCCCCTCGAAGGGCGGCGGCGGCGGCGGACACCGCAGCGGCGTCGACTCGCCCATTGGCCCCCGGCACGACGATGATTGAGTTGGCACCGTCATCGGCCACACCGATGAGCGCCCGGCCTGTTGGTGTGTCGGCCATCGTGAGCACGTGAGCGGAGTCCAGGCCATCGGCGTCCATCACTCGGAGCAGCGCTCGGCCGGCGTCGTCGCCGCCAACTGCCCCGACGAACGCCACGACGGCGCCAGCCCTCGCGGCCGCCACTGCCTGGTTCAACCCCTTGCCACCGGCCGCCTCGAAAAAGTCATAGCCCGTCAAGGTTTCGCCCGGCGCGGGCAGTCGGGACACACGCGCGACGAGGTCCAGATTTGCGCTTCCGACGACGCAGACGCGGCCCATCACTTCCTATGCCTCAAGGCTCTTCATCACCTGGGAGCGCGTGTGGTAGTCGACTTCGAGGCGAACCCTGTCGCCGTCGAAGTCGATGAACGACATGCCGGGGGAGTGCCACTGC
This sequence comes from Ilumatobacteraceae bacterium, assembly GCA_046597895.1. GTDB lineage: Bacteria > Actinomycetota > Acidimicrobiia > Acidimicrobiales > Ilumatobacteraceae > WLJO01. Next base: position 383 of record JBKJJS010000344.1, on the reverse strand, counting down.
TTCCCCTGGTGCCGTGCTCCGAACCGCTCGTCGTGGATGGTCGCGCTCATGGTCCACGTGAGTGCCACCCCGCCGTCGTTGATCCAGAATCGCTCGGGGACCAGCACGAGGTCCGGCCAGTGGACGAGTCCAGCGGCGAAGAACGCCCGGATATCGGGCCAACCGTGATGGGCCCCTCCCTCGATGTCATCGAGGACCGCGTCGGGATGAAAGAAGCGTTCGGGCGCATCGGCGTCGCCGCTGGACCACGCTGCAAAGATGTCACGGACGGTCTGGATGCGTGGGTCATCGGCCATGGCACGAACGGTACTCAACCAGCGTGGCGCGTCGGTTCTCGTCAGCCTGCCCGAAGGCGGCTGGCGATGGCCGCTTCGTACTCGAAG
>JBKJJS010000030.1:0-3308 GCA_046597895.1 Ilumatobacteraceae bacterium | reverse complement strand
CCGGCGAAGGACCAGGCGAAGGATCAGGCGAAGAACAAGGCGGTTGCGCCCGAGGCCACAAGGGGTGAGTCCGTTGTCGTCACCGGGTGAAGCCGTGGCCGAACTGGCGTCAGATCACGTTCGCGAAGCGCTCATCGACGGGCTTCGCTCCGTCATCGGTGACGCGTTGGTGGACTCCTACCTGAAGCCGGGCGACGACGTGTGGGTCCGTATCCGGTCGGACGCCTGGCGCGACGCCGGCATCGCCCTGCGCGACCAACTGGGCATGGACTACTTCTGCTTCTTGTCGGCGATGGACTGGATGCCATCGCCCTACGGCAAGGGCGAGGACGATCCCACCGAGCCGCCACCCGAACGTGACCCCACCATCCGCCAGGGCTACGCCGGTGGCGAGACCCGATTCCAGTTGCTGGCGCGCGTGGTGTCCAGCACCGCTCATGTCGGCATCACGCTGAAATCCGATGTGCCGGACACGCTCGACATGCCGTCGTGGACTCCGGTCTACGCCGGTGCCAATTGGCACGAGCGCGAGACCTGGGAGATGTTCGGTATCACGTTTGCCGGTCACCCCGACCTACGCCACATCTATCTGCCGACGGAGTTCGAAGGGTTCCCGCTGCGCAAGGATTTTCCGCTGCTGGCCCGCATGGTGAAGCCGTGGCCCGGCATCGTGGATGTCGAGCCCATGCCCGGCGCGGCGGCGGGCGACGACGAGGCCGCTGAAGCGAGCGGTGACGCGCCATGAGCATGATCGACGAACGCCGGCAACTCGCGTACATCGCCGGGCAGGCCGCTGACGCCCGCGTGAACGTGGAACTCGAGACGGAGGGCATGACCCTCAACATCGGCCCCCAGCACCCGGCCACCCACGGCACGCTGCGGATCATCGCCCGCCTGGACGGTGAGCAGGTCGTCTGGGCCGAGCCGGTCGCCGGATACATGCACCGCGGCTACGAGAAGCTCACCGAGGTTCGCACGTTCCCGCAGGTCACCACGCTCATCAACCGCATCGACTGGCTGGGCAGCTTCGCCAATGAGGTGCCGTTCATCCTCGCCGCCGAGAAGCTGATGGAGGTCGAGGCGCCCCCTCGCGCCCAGTACATCCGCACGATCCTGTTCGAGCTGAGTCGCATCGCCAATGTCGGGTTGTTCCTCGGCGATCTCGGGGTGCAGCTCGGCGCCATCACCCCGGTGTTCATGGCGTTCCGCGATCGGGAGTACGTCCTCAACCTCATCGAATCGGCGACCGGTGGAAGGTTCCACCCGAACTTCGACCGCATCGGTGGGCTCAAGGACGACCTGCCCAAGGGCTGGCTCGACGACACCAGAGCAACGATGCACAAGCTGCGCACGTTCTGCGACGAGATGGAAGATCTGCTCTTCGGCAACGAGATATTCCAGGCCCGTACCCGCGGTATCGGCATCATCCCGAAGGACGTGGCGCTCCAGTACGGCATGTCCGGCGCCAACGCCCGGGCCAGCGGCATCGACTGGGATCTACGCCGCGATCAGACCCTGCCCATGGCGTGGAACACGGTGGACTGGAAGGTCTGGACCCACCCCGACGGTGACTGTTTCGCCCGTTGCTGGGTGCGGCTCCAGGAGGTCCGCGAGGCCACGAAGATCGTGGACCAGTTGTGCGATTCCGTCCCGAGCGGGCCGGTCATGGCCAAGGTCCCCCGCATCATCAAGGTACCGGAGGGCGAGGCGTGGGTTTCCACGGAGAACCCGCTCGGCGAGATGGGCTACTACGTCATCTCCAAGGGTGACATCGGCCCGTTCAGAGTGAAGATCCGCTCGGCGAGCTTCAACAACATCTCGATCGCTCCGTGGCTCCTGAAGGGCGTGCTCGTGCCCGACATCATCACGATCCTGGCGTCGCTCTACTTCATCCTCGGAGACATCGATCGATGATGAGTGCGATTCTCGCCGCCGACGTTCCGTACTGGGCACAGTCGTTGTTGCGCGCCCTGTTCGGGGCTGTCGCCGTGCTGTTGCCGGCGGGCACCATCGTCTACATCTTCTTGTTCAAGATGATGTCGTTCATGCAGAGCCGCCTCGGGCCGATGGAAGCGGGGCCGTACGGCTCGCTGCAACTCGTCGCCGAAGTCGGCAAGTGGCTACAGAAGGAGGACCTCTACCCGAAACGGGCCGATCGGTTCATCTTCAAGGCCGCGCCGCTCGTGGTATTGCTGTCGACATTCCTTCTCGTCGTCGCCGTGCCGTTCGGCCCGGACGCCATCTTCACGGACTTCGAGAACGGCGTGTTGTACGTGCTCGCCGTGAGTTCCATCAGCGTGCTCGGCATCCTCATGGCCGGCTGGGCGAGCGCCAACAAGTACTCGCTCCTCGGTGGACTACGGGCGGCCGGCCAGCTCATCGCCTACGAGTTGCCGATGGTCCTTGCCGTGGTCGGCGTGGTGATCCAGGCCGAGACGATGAACCTCCAGTCGATCGTGGTGGAGCAGAACGCCGGCTCGATCTTCGGGTGGGACGGTCTCGGTAACCCCTTCATCCTCACGCAGTTCTTCGGGTTCCTGATTTTCATGATCGCCGTGCAGGCTGAACTCACGCAGGCCCCGTTCGATATGCCGATCGCCGAGTCCGAACTTGTCGCCGGGTACATGACTGAGTACTCCGGCTTCCGCTTCCTGATCTTCTTCATCGCCGAGTTCGCCACGGCCGGGGTGTTCTCGCTCATTGCCAGTGTGATGTTCCTCGGCGGCTGGGGTATCCCGTTCTCGTGGTTCGGCTGGGACTCCAACGACCTCGGCAGCGTCGACAACTGGATGAACGTCGTCGGCCCCGTCGTGATGATCACGAAGATGATGTTGGTGGCCTTCCTCATCATGTGGGCCCGGTTCTCGTACCCCCGCTTCCGCGAGGACCAGTTGCAGAAGTTCGCATGGAAGGTGCTGATCCCGTTGGCCCTCGCCAATATCGCCGTCACCGCCGTCTTGAAGGTGGCGTTCTGATGCCTCCCAAGCCGCAGGTTCCCGGCCTCATCAAGGGTCTCGGCGTCACCGCGAAAACGGCGGCCCGCACGCTGTTCCCGAAGCGCGGGATCAAGTCGTTGATGCCAGCGCCGTCGATCGGTTCCAACACCGTCCAATACCCACGGGAGAAGGAAGCACCGCCGACGCGCGCCCGCGGGGTGATCGCGCTCCGCGAGGACAACTGCACGGCGTGCATGTTGTGCGCTCGGAGCTGCCCGGATTGGTGCATCTACATCGAGGGTCACAAGGAGCTCGCGCCACCGCGGCGCGCCGGCGGTAAGCCCCGCCAGGTCAACAAGCTCGATCGCTTCG
>JBKJJS010000149.1:0-11675 GCA_046597895.1 Ilumatobacteraceae bacterium | reverse complement strand
CTGCCGCATGACGACGCATGATCGCCCCTTCGGTCGCTACTTCGAGGACTTCGAGGTAGGCGACGTCTACAAGCACTGGCCCGGGAAGACGATCACCGAGTACGACGATCACCTCTTCTGCATGATCACGATGAACCATCACCCGCTGCATACCAACGACTGGTTTGCCAAGGAGAGCGTGCAGGGCCGCAACGTGGTCGTCGGCAACCTCGTCTACTCGTTGGTGCTCGGGATGAGTGTGCCGGACGTGAGTGGGGCGGCCATCGCCAACCTCGAGGTGGAGACGCTCCAGCACAAGTTCCCGACGTTCCACGGCGACACCATCCACGCCGAGACGCGTGTGCTCGACGTGCAGGAATCGAAGTCCAAGAACGACCGGGGAATCGTCTCGGTGGAGACGAAGGGCTTCAACCAGGACGGCCAGGAGGTCTGCTACTTCCGCCGCCGGGTCATGGTGTGGAAGCGCGAGTTCGGGCCTGGTCGACGCCGTCCCTACGACGGCCAAGATGTCTGGTCAGCCTGAGACGACCGCTCCCATCGACCCCGACAGCCAGGTCACGATCTCGGTTCTCGCCTGGGGTGCGCCGCGCCTGCGCGACCTGCCGTGGCGGCGCACGAGAGATCCGTGGTCCGTACTCGTCAGCGAGGTGATGTTGCAGCAGACCCAGGTGGCGCGGGTAATCCCGGCGTGGCATCGGTTCCTCGAGGCCTTTCCTACCCCGGCGGCGTGCGCCTCGTCGACGTTGGGCGACGTGCTGCGCCTGTGGCAAGGACTCGGCTATCCACGGCGAGCCCGCAACCTGCACGCGGCAGCCGGTGTGATCACATCCCTTGGTCGATTCCCTTCGACCCTCGACGGGCTACTGGCACTCCCCGGTGTCGGTGCCTACACGGCGCGGGCGGTGCTGGCCTTTGCGTTCGAGGCCGACACCGCCGTGGTCGATACGAACATCGCGAGAGTGTTGGCGCGAGTGGCGGGCCGCCCACTTGGGCTCCGGGAGGCGCAGGAGCGGGCGGATCGGCTAGTGCCGGCACACGACTCGTGGACGTGGAACCAGGCCCTGATGGACCTCGGGGCCGTGGTGTGCCGCCCTACGCCGCAGTGCGATGACTGTCCGATCCGCGACTCGTGTACCTGGGATCGAGCGGGTCACGTGGCCTCGGATCCGGCGGTCGGCTCGGCCGGGGTGAGTCGGCGTCAGGCGCCGTTCGCAGGCTCGGACCGACAGGCCCGCGGCCTGCTTCTGCGAGCGCTCGGGGACGCTCCCCTCGAACGGTCGAGACTGGCCGAAGTGATGGCTCGGAACTCCGAGCGGGCCGAGCAGTTGCTCGATGCGCTCGTCGCCGAACGCCTCGTCGTCATCGACGATGGAGCGGTGCGCCTCCCGTAGCGGGCGAAGTCAGACTTTGGTGTTCTTCTTCAGGTCCCAGCCGCCGACCCGCATTGCCACCACATCGACGGACTGCGGTGTAGGGGCGCCCGGCCCGCCGCTCGCGCCCTCGAAGCCGTCCTCGTTGATCCCAACCGCAAAGCTCGACACGAGGCAGTCGGTCATTTTGAAGATCCACGTGTCGACCTGCTGGCCGGTCTCGTCGAACTCGGTGCCCCACAGGGTGGCGTGCTTCATGTAGGTCGTGTTCTGATTCAGTCGCAGGAGCAGTTGTTCGGACGCTGACGACGAGTACGCCCTGAAGTGGAAGTCCTGGAAGACGACCTTGCCGCGCAGTCGGCGGGTGGGGTTCGAGGCTCCGAAACTCCAGCTGAGGAGTTCGATGGTGCCGGGGTGGCGTTCGTCTTTGCTCTCGCCCTTGACCCCATCGAGTTCGAGGAGGTAGTCGCTGGCCATGGTCAGTTCCCCTTGGTGGTTCGATGGTCGACGATGATCGTCATGTCGTAGGTGGCGGTGCTGTCGCCGCCGAAGTCGCCGTGATGCTGGATTGCGGTGTATTCGCCGCGGGCGCCGAGGTAGCGGCCCGTGCCGCCGATGATCGCGAACGTGTCATGTTGATCGTCGTCGATCGTGGAGACGCCGGCTCCGATGATGGTGGCGTCGCCGAGGACGAACGTGTGCGTCTCCTGGGCGAGGGTGGCGTCATCAATGGTGTTGTCGATGGCGGTGTGCGTCGCAAAGAACCGGCCGACCGGGGCGCCGTCGGTAGCCTGGAGGGTGGCGTATGCCGTGGCCGGTGTCCCTGGGACGAGGACTCCGTCAGCATCGGTGTGGAGGTCGTCGGTGGTCAGACTGAGTGTGTGGACGCCGGGTTGCGCAGGGCCGGCGGAACGAGTGCGGTTACCGACCCCTGCGGCGGTGGCGACGAGGCCAGCGGCAACGAGTCCGTTGCGTAACGCATCTCGGCGGGAGGCACCGGCCGCCCCGACAAGTTCAGTGGTGTCGGGTGTGTGTTCGGTGTCGTACACCGTGAGGTCTGCCATCAGGGACCACCCCCCCTTCTCGTCGCTCCCCTACATGTCGCTGCGGTACAGCAACGAAGTGCACCATACGACCGGACCCGCCACCGGTCAAGGGTGAACCCGGCCGGGCGGCGGACCAGTAGGCGTAGCATCCGGCGATGGCGATGCGGCCCTTGATCGATCATGCGTTGTGCCAGCGGATCGCCGAGGTCTTTCGGCGACACGACTACACCGAACGGAACGTGGTCAGCACCCTCGGCGCCGCGACCGCGTCGGTCCTCAACTTCGCCCGGCTCGGCCCGATGATGCAGCGAACTGCCGCTGGTCGTCCTCTCGACACGCTGATTCGTCTCTTCGTGATCGGTAACCGGGTCGACGAAGTGACGCTCGCGGCAATCGTGGCGCCGACGACGGTGGACGAGTGGTGTTCGCTCGGTGTGCTCGAACGCGTTGGGGGTCAAGTAAGGGCGGCGCTGGGAATTCGGGCCTTCGGGGAGTTCCTACTCGCTGCCGACATCGCGGCGCGTCCCGGCCAGGGGAGTGTCGCCGACGACTTCGTGATGGGCATGAGCCCGAGCACGCTCGGGCTCGCCAGCCTGACGGTGCGTCGCCCGAGTCGGGCGACGCTTGATCTCGCGTCGGGCGGCGGGTATCACGCCCTCCTGGCCGCCGCGCACAGCGAGCGGGTCGTGGCCACCGATCTCAACGAGCGAGCGGTCTGGATGGCGCACTTGAACATCGCCCTCAACGACCTCGAACACATCGATGTGCGCCAGGGTGATCTGTTCGCGCCGGTGAACGGCGAGACATTCGATCTGATTGTGTCCAACCCACCGTTCGTCGTCGGCCCGGACATCACGCATCAATTCCTCTCGACCGAGCGAGAGGGCGACGGGCTGTGTCGCGAACTCGCCACCAGAGCTCCCGACTTCCTGAACGAAGGCGGTTACTGCCAGTTCCTGGCGAACTGGATCTCTGTGCGCGGCGAGCCTTGGTGGGACCGGGTGGGCTCGTGGTTCGAGGGGAGTGGGTGTGATGTGTGGGTGATGCGGGTGTCGTCCGATCGCCCCGACGAGTACGCCGCGACGTGGATCTCGGCGATGATGGCCGACGACGACGAGTTCGAACGTCGCTTCGCCGCCTGGATGCGCTTCTACGAGTCGATGGATGCCGATGGCATCGGCTTCGGTCTCGTCACGATGCGCAAACGTTCTGGCGCTGCGACGTGGTCACGTTTCGATGACATCACGGATGCCTTCGGCACCGGAACGGGCGATGACGTGGTGCGTCTGTTCGACCTTCAGACGTGGCTCGCCGACCGGGACGCCGGTCAACTGCTCGACGCCACGCTCGTCATTGCGCCCGAGGCCCGCGCCGTTCAGCAGTTGACGTGGCGTGATGGGGAGTGGGCCACGGAGTCGGTGGCGTTCAAGCGCGTGACTGGGTTCCGTTTCGGAGGATCCATCGACAGCGGAGCCATGGAGCTGCTGGCCGCCCTGGACGGCACGCGCTCACTGCGTGCGGCAATCGCGTCGGTGGCTGAGGAAGTACCGTCGCCGGAGGTCGCCGCGACCATCGCGGAAGCGGTACGCCAACTCGTGGCCCGCGGGCTGCTGCTTCCCACTGGTTGACTCGTCGGCGCATCAACTCATTCGGTGAAGATGTCGAAGAAGCTGTTGATCTTGAAGTTGAGCGACACGCTGTCCATGACGGTGATGATGTCGGGCTCACCGTCGCCGTTCACGTCGCCGGCGGCGACCTGATAACCCGAGACCATGACGTTCTCGAGCACAATCTTGAGGTAGCTAGGACTCGCGCCGCCAGCGTCGGGGCTGTCGGGCAGCCGGGCCAGCAGCTCGACCTTCTGGAAGTGCTTACCGGTCGCGCACGCCGACTTCAGCACCGGCGAGGCCGAGGTGGAGCGGCACGTGAAGTGCATGTCCTGGAACGAAACCTTGCCAGCCCCGCCCCCTCCGCCCTGGGCCATCGAACCGTGGTTCGAAGCGCCGAAACTCCAACTCTCGATCTGGATCGAGCCCGGGCGTACAGAACTCTCACCTGGCACACCCTCAATCTTGAGGTAGTAGTCGGACTGAGCCATGGTCAGTTCCCCCTTCTCGCCGCTGGGGTTACAGCAACGAGTGGCACCATACGACCGGGCCTGCCCACGGTCAAGGTCCAGCTCAGTGTGACGTGACGGCGCCGAGAATCTCGTCGAACGCCTTCTCGGCGTAGAGCACCATTTCGTCGTCGGTCCGGTCCTGGATCGGGTGCGGAACGAACACGCGGGCCGCCGGGAATCCGAGCGCGGTCGCCTGGGCCTCGGAGGCCTGCACGAATTCGGCAGACGCGATGAAGACTCCGACGACGCCACGGGATTCGAGATCACTGATGTCGTGCACACTGCACGACGTGCAACTGCCTCAATCGGCGAGCGCTTCGATCACGACGTGACATTGGGTGGCGATCTCATGGCGCAGGTCGACCGGGGCAGGCTTCGTGAACGTGGGCTTGCGGAACCGCTTCACGTCAGCCCCCGCTTCGGTGAGGAGTTCCTCGAGCCGATTCAGGAAGATGTCGCCCCGCGGCTTGGAGATGTCGAGCAGCCCGACGCTCAGCCCGGCCAACGTGGCCGGTCGGTCGAGCAGTTGGCGGCCGGCCACGGTCCGCTCACCGGTCGGGTCCAAAATCGTTGTGGTCATAACCTCACCTCCAGCTCACTTCTCGGGTGACGGGCTGACTGCCCGTCGCTCCCGTTACCCAGCCACCAATCATCATCGAGAACAGGCCAGCTCCGCCACCAGCATGCACCAACAGGATCCCATCCTTGCGGAACTTCGGCAATGTGTGACCCCGCATGGACTCCGGGACGCCCTCGGCGATGCCTCCGGCGCCCCGCACGATGTCATTGCCGTCCATCTGCAGTCGGGCGAGCAACTCGCTGACGACCTGTTGGCGATCCCAGCCTGCTTCGGCGAAGACCCGGGCGTGCTCGGGGCCGACGACGAGGATGACATCGAACCCGAGGACCAGCTTCGGATGGTGCATGGCCCGTAGCGCGCCGGCAAGCGAACCTGCCAACGACTCCGGCGTCCGGGAGAGTTGGTCGACGATCACCTTCGGGCCCTCTCCGGCGAAAAGAGTGATGGCGTCGGTCGGCCCCTCGAGGCCGCGAGCCACTGCCAGCGGTGTCCACGGTGAACCGACCTCGTCCTCGGCGAAGCAGAACGACAGCTTCCCCGGGTTGCCGTGCGTGGCACGGTCGACACCACCCGGGCGGCCGCCGCCGACATTGCGGATCACGAGTTGCACGGCCCGGCCGATCGTCATGGCGGCCCGGTTCCCCTGACCGAGCACGTTGACGCCGCTGTTCATGCCGATCGCCCGGGTGCCGGGGCCGTTGCACACGATCACGGGGCTGACGGGCATGGTCGTGGCGAGAACACCGTGGACGTTGAACTCGTCGGTGCACGCCGCCTGCACCGCGGTAAGCACCCATGGCAGGTACTCCGGCTTGCAGCCCGCCATCACGGCGTTGATGGCGACCTTCTCCACGGTGACCTCGACGAGGTCAGGAGGCACGATTGCCACGATCTCGTCCGGGGCGTGACTCGTACCCTCGAGCATGCGCAGGACCCGCGACTCGGTGGGGGGCACTACGGGGAGGCCGTCCGTCCATCCTCGGTCGTAGAGGGCTTCCATCTCGTCCTCGAGAGTGGCGAACTCGATGCGGCGGGCCCGGAGCGTCGATCCGGAGTACTTGGCGCGCAGCCCGTCGACAAGATTCGGATCGACGGACAGCGAGCCACACCCTGGGCGGAACGCTGGTAGGTCCGGACCGAGCCCGGACAGTCCGGCGATACGTTCCCAGTCCTGGCGCATCCACCCGACGGTGCGATCAGTCTCCTCGCCGTTCTTCACCCGAATAAGGGTCGGGACGGTCTCGATCTCGTGATGCCAGCTCAGCGCCAGGGAATCATCCATCGTGCAGACGAGATCTCCGAGAAACGCCGGGTCGTCCTGGACGTAGATCGAGATGGCCGACGCACTTGCGAGTTGAGCGAGGACGGGCACGACCATCCGACAGGTCGCACAATCCTGCTTGACGACGATCACGAGGCCGTCGGGCAATGCCGGTGCTGTCCCCATGCCCAGCGACCGTATCGAAGCGATGCGACCGTTGTCACACTGGCTCCACTCGACAATGGCTCGTCGAGGCCAATAGGTTGTTCTGTGTTCGTGGGGAATCGAAGCTCACTGTCACATTTCACGGAGTCCGTGGTTCGACGCCGTGTCATGGTGATGACATCAGGCGGTACGGCGGCAACACGTCGTGCGTCTCGATTGCCGCGCCCGGTGAGGATCCCCTCGTGTTCGACCTCGGGACCGGCCTGCGGTACTTCGGCCGGGACCAGCCCCACGACGGGTCGTTCCGCGGTACGTGCCTGCTGAGCCACCTCCACTGGGACCACACCCAGGGCCTTCCGTTCTTCGTGCCAATCCTGCGCGACGGAGCCCGATTCGATATCTACGGTCCCGCCCAGGAGGACGGCAGCAGCGTCGAGCAGGCCATGAACCACTTCATGGCGCCACCGCATTTCCCGGTCACGCTGGACCAGCTCCCCGGCGAGATCCGGTTCCACGACATCTCCGATGCCGACTTCGCCATAGGTGGCTACCAGGTGAGGGCGAGGTTGATCCCGCACGTCGGCAACACCCTCGGGTTCCGTGTCGAGTGGAATGGGGTCTCGGTGGCCTACTTGTCGGACCACCAGCAGCCCATGGACGGCTCGTTCTCGATGAGCCAGGGGGCGCGCGACCTCGTCGAGGACGCCGACCTCGTGATCCACGATGCCCAGTACACGCCGAGCGAGTTCGAGTTGAAGCGGACCTGGGGCCACTGCACGGTGGACTACGCCGTCTGGGTGGCCGGCAGCGCGCGAGCGAAGCGCCTTGCGCTCTTCCATCATGACCCCACCCGTCACGACGATGATGTCGACGAGCTCCTCACGTGCTCGCGCCGTGCGGGCGCCAAGTTCGGGCTCGAAGTCATGGCCGCCCGCGAGGGACTCTCCGTGGAGCTGACCAAGTAGCGCTACGGCGCGTAACGTGCCCGTGTGGCTTTCATCGATTCCGTTCGCTTCCGCCAGGTCCTCGGTCACTTCCCGACGGGCGTCACGATCGTGACGGGGCTCAGCCCGTCCGGCGAGCCAGGAGGACTCACGATCGGCTCGTTCGCATCCGTGTCGCTCGACCCGCCGCTGGTCGGCTTTCTCCCGGGGCTGTCATCGAAGAGCTGGCCCGAGATCGCGCCGACCGGAGCGTTCTGCGTCAACATTCTCGCGCCCGACCAAGGGGAGCTGTGCTGGCGCTTTGCCAGGGAGAGTGGGGGTCGGTATGACGGCGTGGAGTGGACTCCCGCACCCAGCGGTTCACCGATCCTGCCCGGCGTCATCGGATGGATCGACTGCTCGGTGGAGCACGTCTACGAGATGGGCGACCACTGGTTCGTACTCGGCCGAGTGGAGGAACTCCACCACGAGCCGGATGTGCCGGACGCCATGGTGTTCTTCCGAGGCAAGGTCTCGAGCATTCAGCCGATGTGAGTCGGGCCTTCACACGTTCGCGAGCAGGAACGTGAGCAGTTGCGCGGTGTCTCGCCAGGCGTCGTAGCGGCCCGATGGTCCGGCGTGGCCGGCGCCCATTTCCACCTTGTACACAATTGGGCGGTCGCTGGTCGTGACGCGGCGCAGTTGCGCGACCCACTTCGTCGGCTCGTGGTAGCTCACGCGGGGGTCGTTCAAACCGGCCGTGACGTACATCGCCGGATAGGCGGCCGCGACGGTGTTGTCGTACGGCGAGTAGCTGAGCATGTAGCTGGCGAACGGCTCCGAGCGCGGGTCGCCCCACTCGTCCCACTCCGTGATGGTGAGGGGGAGTGACGGGTCGCTCATCGTGGTGACGACGTCGACGAACGGCACCTCGGCCACGACGGTGGCGAACAGCTCGGGTCGCATCGTCACGCAGGCCCCCACGAGCAGCCCGCCGGCCGACCCGCCCTGGATGGCCACCCGGCCGGGAGCGGCGCGGCGCTCGGCGACGAGGTGTTCGGCGGCGGCGATGAAGTCCGTGAACGTCGTCCGCTTCTTCAGGAGCTTGCCGTCCAGATACCAACGTCGACCGAGTTCCCCGCCACCGCGCGGGTGGACGACCGCCCAGATCCAGCCACGATCGAGCAACGAGAGGCGGCTGACGGCGAACCACGGCGGCATCGAGATCTCGTACGAGCCGTAGCCGTAGAGCAGCGCCGGCGCGGTGCCGTCGCGGGGTGTGCCTCGCCGCCACACGACGTCGATCGGGACACGGGCCCCATCGGGCGCGGTGGCCCAGGTGCGTTCCGTCTCATACTCGGTCAGGTCGACGCCGGGTACCGGTGTCTGCTTGAGGAGTTGGCGAACACCCGTGTGGACATCCTCGTCGTAGACCGAGCGCGGCGTGACGAGCGACTGGTACTCGAAGCGCACCGTCGGCGTCTCGTACTCGGGGTTGGAGCCGAGTTCGATGTCGCACGGCACCCCGCCGGTGTCGATGACTCGCTCCGTGCCATCTCTGAACAACACCCGTAACTGGGGTTGGGCATCGGACCACTCGTGCAGCACGAGGTGACCGGCGAATGGCTCGACGTCCGTGATCCGCCGCCCCGACCGGTGGGCGACAAGTTCGGACCACTCCGCCGGCGCGGTGATCGGGGCCGTCATGACGCGGAAGTCCTCGGCATCGCGGTTGGTGAGGACGACGAACTGGTCCCCCCAATGGTCGATGGAGTACTCGTGCTTCGGCTCCCTCGCCCGTACGACGACCGGGTCGGTCTGCGGCGCGGCGGCCGGTATCAGGCGAACCTCGGAGGATTCGATCGACTGGGAGGAGATCACGATCCATTCGCCGCTGCGGGTGAGGCCGAGGTGGACGGCGAACTGCTCGTCCGGCTCCTCGTAGACGAGGGCGTCGTCGGTCTGCTCCGTGCCGAGGTGATGGCGCCACACCTGATACGGACGCATCGCCTCATCGGGAACGGTGTAGAACACGTGCTGGTCGTCGGCCGACCACGCGGTGCCGTAGTACGTGCGCTCGATCCGATCGGGGAGTTCGGCGCCGGTGACGAGGTCACGCACCCGTAGGACGTACTCCTCGCCGCCGTCGAGGTCGTGGGACCAGGCCAGGAGCCGTTGTGACGGGCTGACGTCGAAGGCGCCGATGTGGAAGTAGTCGTGGCCGGTCGCCTCCAGGTTCTCGTCAAGCAGCACCTGCTCCGCGGCGGACTCCGCCGTGGTTCCTCGGCAGTGGATCCCGTACGACTGGCCCTTGACACTGCGCGATACGTACCACCACCCACCCTTGCGGGTCGGTGCGGACACGTCGGTCTCCTGCACGCGTGATTTGATCTCGTCGAAGATGGTCTCGCGCAGGTCGGAGTGGGGTGCGAACCACTTGGCGCAGTACTCGTTCTCGGCTTCGAGGTAGGAGATCGTGGCGGGGTCGTCCCGGTCTCGCAGCCAGGCGTACGGGTCCTCGGTCGGTCCGGTCGGACGCTCCCAGGTGTGCGAGCGTTGCTCGGCGATCGGCGGTTGCACTGCGGGAACGCTAACGGTCGCCTTGCCGGTACCGTTCGGGTGGATGCGGGTGTGGATCGACCAGGACCTCTGTACCGGCGATGGGCTGTGCGAAGACCACTGCCCTGACGTGTTCACCCTGCTGGAAGACGGAATCGCCTATGTGAAGGAGGCGGCCGAGGTGCTGAACGACCCGGGTGGATCGAGGAGCATGGCCTTCGTCCCGGATCGCCTGCACCAGCAGGTCGTGAACGCCGCCGAGGAGTGCCCAGGGGAGTGCATCTTCATCGAAGTGCGCTGAGCGCTGGTGGTGAAAGCCCGCGACGGGAGATGGTCAACGATCCAGGAGCCATCGGGCCACAGTACGGACGTACTCGGCAAAGCCTTCGCCCAGCTCACCAGCGGCATCGGCGACGATGCCAAGGTCGATGTCGGCGTACAGGTGCACCAGCACGTTGCGGAGCCCGACTGAGGGCTTGAGACGCTGCGCCAACTCGGCCGGAAGCACCTTGGCCTCAACCATCAGGTCGAACGACTCCCGCCCGCTCGCCGGAGCCCGGCCCAACACACTCGATGCGACGTGAGCGTTGATATCGAGGGCGAGGTCGACCATCACCTGCATCATCCGCTCGACGGCTGCTCTCACCACCGGGTCAGCCCGTAGCCGGTCGGCATCGATCTCGCCGATCGCCTGGAGTTCGCGCAGAAGGTCGCGCTGGAGCGCGAGGCGCCGCTCGACAACCCCCGGGTCGGGCGATATCGGGATCATCGGGCCATCAGTTCCAGGTTCAGGCGACGGAGGTGGGCGGTATCCCGGCGCTCGCCGAGCGCGGCAATCTGGGCCTCACCGAATGCGCCCTTGGCGTGCTCGTAGAGGCCGATTCCGGTGAGCGCCTCCGAACGTAGGACAGGGTCGTCGACATCGAGCACTACGAGGTCGATTCCCTCGTAGCCGGCGAGGTCCACTAGCGCCGACCACAGCGCGAGGCGGGGTGGCCGAACGGGTTCGAGGAAACTGACACCGATGTCGAGGTCACCCGGATCTCCAGGCTTCGAACCGGGCCGCGCCGCGCTCCCGAACGCTGACATCACCCTGACGCCATGCTCCTCGCAGACGGCGTCGAGAGATCCGTCGCGGGCCGCTTCAAGCAACGCCGCGAGCGCCTCACGCGGTCCCGGGCGGCTCTCCACGAGCAATGACACTACCGAGGACCGGAAATCGGGGCGTGTCACGCCTGACACGGCTGCGAGAGTTGACGGATGGGGGTCGAAGCCAAGCGCGTGTACATCGTGCTGAGCGTCGTCACATCGTCAGCGATGACGCTGGCGTTCTCGATCACGACGTTGTACCGACTCCGCGTCGCCGGGCTCGACCCGTTCCAACTCATCATCGTCGGGACCGTCATGGAAGCGGCCGTCTTTCTGTTCGAGATCCCGACCAGCATCGTCGCCGATCTCTACAGCCGGAAGGTCTCGATCGTGATCGGTCACGTTGGTATGGGAGCGGCGATCCTGTTCGAAGGCTCCGTGGCGTCATTCCCTGGTGTGTTGGCCGCCCAAGCGCTCTGGGGCGTGGCGTACACGTTCACGAGCGGAGCGACGATGGCGTGGATCGCCGGTGAGATGGAGGAGCCCGACGAGCGAACGCTCAG
>JBKJJS010000006.1:0-4065 GCA_046597895.1 Ilumatobacteraceae bacterium | reverse complement strand
CGGGGCGCGGCCGAGGGCGACGAGACGTGCGACATCGCCGGGGTCGGGCCGGTGCCGGTGGCGACCGTCCGAGAGTTGTGGCCCGACGCCGTGGTCAAGGTGGTGATCACGCGGGGTGTCGACGTGGTGAACGTGACCAGCCTCGGGCGGCGGGCCATCGACGCCATGGCGTCGGCCCTCGAGTGGCAGGTGCAGGGCTGCACCAACGTGGCGTGCGACAACGACGGGTTCCTCCAGATCGATCACCGTCTCGGGTGGGCCAACACCCACCGCACCCGACTCGACGAGCTCGACCCCCTCTGCAGCGAATGCCACCGAAGAAAGACGGTCGACAACTGGCAACTCGTGGCCGGGGCGGGGCGGCGGCGGTTCGTGCCCCCATCCGATCCCGATCATCCCGGTGATCCACCCACCCCCGTCCGGCGGACGGCCTGACCCCCGGGCCGGCCCGCCGGCGCCATCGGATTGCACCACCAAGGGGACCTGCTTCACGGCCGTAGCCGCCGAGCTGCGTCGTCCACCGGCAACCCCGATCGCACCTTGACAACTCCATAGGACCGAAGGCGGTGCCCAACGGCGATCGGCTGGCGGGGTCTCTTCAGGCGGTGCCCTTGTCACCCGAGCGGCCGGCCCGCAGGACATCGGCTGCAAGCTCCAGTCCTCGATCTGGCCGTGGCTCGTCGGGGTAGGCCGCTCGCACCATCGATTCGACGGCGGCCACGTCGGTGATGTCGATGATCGTGCACAGGGTGGCGATGTCGTCGGCGTCAGTGGGGCGTCCGGCGCGGACCTTCATCGCCAGCAAATGTTCCGGGGCGATCACGTAGAGGTGGAGGTTCGGGTGGTCGAAGCTGCGGCTGCGCCGCCAATCCGCCCCGCGGGGCACGAACCCGCTGGCCTGCTGGTTCAGCCACGACCGTGGCAGGCCCATCTCGACGGCGACGAGCGCGGCGGCTCGTTCGACCGCGCCGTGCGGTGTGAAGTCAAAGGCGTCGACATCGGCGGTCGAGTCCCTCGCTCCGTATTCGGTCACCATCACGGCGCCACCGACGATGTGGATGTCGGCCACGACCCCGTCGGCGGCGAGGTGGTCACCGAGCCGGCCGAACGCATCGAGCATTCGGCGTCGGCTCAGCAGGGGCTCGGTCACCGGCGATCCAGGTCGATGCGGTCGACCCACACGTTGCGGCGGCGGAACGCCGTCGGCGCACCGGTGAGCGCCCGACGACGGACCGACGGAAGATCGACCCAATGCCACGGACGATCCAGGAAGCGGTCGGGCTCGGCGCACCACTCGGGCGGGTCGAACGCCTCATGGAAGGCCAGGTGCTCGGCGATGGCTCCGACCAAGGCGTCCCACGGTGGTTCGCCCGTCGTGACCGGTCGATCGACGACGAGGGCCCGTCGATGCTCGGGCGGGGTGTCGCCGAAGCGTCCGATGAAGTCGAGGACGAGCCGGCGCCGGCGGCGGTCGTCGTTCTCGGCGGCAAGGTGACCCCCGAGATCGTCGAGGGTGATGGCGCCGTCTGCCAGCGGCTCGACGCGAAGTTCGGGCACCGCACCTGCGGCTCTTATCAGGCGGTGGAAGGTCTCCCAGCTCGGGTCTCGCTGGGCGTGCTCGTACCTGGAGACCATGGGTTGGTCGACGCCGGCGCGGCGGGCGAGGTCGTCCTGGGAGAGACCGCCGTCGATCCTGGCCTGTCGCAGTGCGGCACCCACTATGGAACTCACATGTACGATTGTACATGACAAGACGGATGCCGCGTGCCCTGGGTTGTGGTGCGATCGACGAGGATTGACAATGGTTGGTCTCGATCGCTCCGGACTACTTCGTCATCGCGCTGCTCGCGCTCGTCCGTTGACGGAGACCTCCGCCGGCGACGCAGCGGCCGTGGAACCACGTCCGGCGAGCGCCGGCTGGTTCTCGTTCTGATGTCGATCGTTCTGGTAGTCGATCGTTCTGGTAGTCGATTGTGTGTATTGAGGTGTAGCGTGGTGTATGACGCGGACGAACATCGAGATCGACGATGCGACAATCGACGCGGTGATGCAGCGCTACCGCCTTCGGACCAAGCGGGAGGCCGTCGACTTTGCGTTGCGCTCGCTCGTCGAGGAGCCGCTGGATCGGGCGGAGGCCCTTGCCGCTGAGGGCTCTGGGTGGGAGGGCGATCTCGATCAGATGCGCGCCGGCGTCCCCAGGTGATCCTCGTCGACACCTCGGCGTGGGTCGAGTATCTGCGGGCGACGGGAAGCCCGGTCCATCTCCGGGTCCGGCAGCTCATCGAGACGTCCGCACCCCTGGCCACGACCGAGCCCGTCATCGGCGAGGTGCTCGCAGGAGCTCGGGACGCCGCCCATCTGCGTACGCTTCGCCGGCTTCTGCTCGGTTGTGAGGTCATCGCCGTCGACGGTCTCCGCTCTTGGGAGCGGGCGGCGGCCATCTGGCGTCAGTGCCGGGCGCAGGGGGCGACGGTGCGCTCGCTCACCGACTGCCTGGTCGCGGAGGTGGCGCTTCGGTCGGGACTGGCCGTGCTCCATGCCGACCGCGACTTCGATGCCATCGCGCGAACGACCGGGATGCGCCTGGCTTGATAGCCGAGCCGACTCGGCCGCCCGGCGCGGGGCCTTTCTGGCCAACAGTTGCTCGGGAACGATGGGGTTGACACGAACGGCGGTGGCCGACCACGTGTCGATCGCGTGGCGATGGCCCAAGACGCATAGACTACAATTCGGCGCCATGAGTACGGTACCGTTGTCCGAGGCCAAAGCCCGGCTCTCCCAGATCGCCGACGAGGTGCACCGCACCCACGAGCGGGTGACGATCACCAAGAACGGTCGTTCGTACCTCGTGCTGATGTCGGCTGAGGATCTCGAGTCGTTGGAGGCCACCCTCGAGCTCCTCGGCGACGGGGAGGCGATTCGACGGGTCCTCGACGCACGCCAGGACCTCGACGACGGCCGCGGCACGTCCGGAGACGAGATGGCGGAGCTGATGGCCGCTCGTCGCGAATCCGGCGATGGTTGAACCACAGCGCTACGACCTCGTCCTGTCTCCCGGTGCCCGCCGCTCGCTCACCGAAATACTTCCGCCGCCGGCCGCCTTCGCCGCGTGGGAGTTCATCGACGGGCCCCTCCGGCAGGCGCCCACACGGGTCGGGTCGCCCTTGCGGGCCCCGTTCGCCGGGCTGTGGAGGGCCCGTCGCGGCGAGTACCGGGTGCGCTACGAGATCGACGAGGAGCGCCACGTGGTCCGCGTGTTGGACATCGACCATCGCCGCGACGCCTACCGCGCCTGATCTCAGCTGGACGGGCTCAGCGCCGGTTGGTCGGACCCAGGTCCCACTCGCTCGGCGCTGTTCCAGGCCAGCCGCAAGCCGTTCCGGAGAAGGCGCTCTCGCGTTGGAACGGGCCGACGTCCGTCGGAGCGGGCCTCCGGATCCGAACAACGCCGACGTAGAGGTGCAGGCTCGGGTGGTCGAAGCTGTGGCTCCGCCGCCAGTCGGCAGACCAGGCGTTCGAAGGTCGTCCACGACGGAGACCTCCGGTCGTGTTCGTAGATGCTTCTTGTCTCAGGTGCGTGTTCCACTGTCTGCATGTACGCGATCCAGGGTGTGGGAACGACGGTCGACGAGTTGCGGGGGCGGATCATCGGGGGTGCGGCCGATCTGGCGGCGTTCCAGGCTCGGTGGTTCGAGTGGGTGGGCGAGTTCGACGAGCTGGAGGGGTGGGCGTCCGACGGTTTGGCGTCGTTGGCCGCGTGGTTGGGTCACTACTGCGGTCTCGACGGGCGCACGGCGCGCGAGCACGCCCGGGTGGCGCGGGCGTTGGCGTCGGTGCCGTTGATCGCCGCTGCGTTCGGTGAGGGGCGGTTGTCGTATTCGAAGGTGCGGGCGGTGTGCCGGGTCGCCACCGCCGACAACGAGGAGTTGTTGTTGGAGCTGGCCACGACGTTGACGGCCGCTCAACTCGACCGGGTCGTCGGCTCGTACGCCCGAGTCCTCGAGCGGCCGATCACCGTCGCCGACGAGGAGGAGCGGCGGGCCCGTTGCGGGGTGACGACGTGGG
>JBKJJS010000432.1:0-3997 GCA_046597895.1 Ilumatobacteraceae bacterium | reverse complement strand
GGCAACGCCCACGAGTTCTCGGAGTACTGCATGACGGCGCACCTGCGGTGGAAGTGGACGATGCACTCGATCTACAACCACCAGATCGCCCTCGACGACGACCGCATCCATGCTCGGGGTGAGTTGTACAACGTCACGCACCTGTGCCGGGCCGACAACGGCCAGATCGACGTGTGGTACGGCCGCTACCTCGACCGGTATCAGAAGCGGGGCGCCGAGTGGCGCATCTTGCACCGGGTGTGCGTGCACCACGGCGATGCCACTTCCCTCGACGAGCCGATGCCGATCGAGTCTTCCAAGTACCGTGACGGAGCATTCGACCGCCCCTCGTCTGGTCGCCCCATCGGACCTTGAGCTTTGCTCGGTCCCTCACGCCGCCGCCGGGCCCCGTCGGAATTATTGGAACCATGTGCTCCCGGAGTGTTCTCCGTCGCGCCATTCCGGTCACCATGATCGCCGCTGTGTTCCTCGCCGCCTGTGGGGATGATGGCTCCGTCCCGTACTTCATGGGGTGCTATCGGGGCGCGCCGGGTCAGTAGGTTGACGCCGGGGTACTCGACTCGGGAGACGACATGACCAACGAAGCGGATGCTGACTACGACGTCGTGACGGTGGGTGCCGGATTTGCCGGCATGTATCTGATCCACAAGCTGCGCGGGCTCGGATTCAGCCACCGTGTGTACGAGGCCGGCAGCGGGGTCGGGGGCACCTGGTACTGGAACCGCTATCCCGGTGCCCGCTGCGATATCGAGAGCCTCGACTACTCGTACTCGTTCTCGCCCGAACTCGAGCAGGAGTGGGAGTGGAGCGAGCGGTACGCCACCCAGCCGGAGATCCTCCGCTATGCCAACCACGTCGCCGACCGCTTCGACCTGCGGCCTGACATCCAGTTCGACACCCGCGTCGCGAGCGCGGTGTGGGATGACGACGTCCGTCGGTGGGTGATCACCACTGACAGGGGCAGCCGGGTCACGGCGCAGTTCTACGTGATGGCAAGCGGTTGTCTGTCGACGTCCAAGCTGCCCGAGGTGGCCGGCATCGACTCGTTCACAGGTGCGACGTACCACACCGGTCACTGGCCCCACGAGGGAGTGGACTTCACCGGTCAGCGTGTCGGCGTCATCGGGACGGGGTCGTCGGCGATTCAGTCCATGCCGAGTATCGCCGCCCAGGCCGACCAGCTCACCGTGTTCCAGCGCACCCCCAACTACAGCATCCCGGCCCGCAACAAGGTGCTGGACCCGTCGGTGGTCGCCGAGGTGAAAGCCCGTTACCCCGAGATCCGCCAGCAGCAGCGTGAATCGGCGGGTGGGGTGGCGCTGACGGTGACCGAGGTGTTGACGCTCGACGCGCCGGCCGAGGAGCGCGAGGGGAAGTATGAGGCTGGGTGGCAGCACGGCGGGCTCTACTACTTACTCACGTCATACGCGGACATCATGATGGACAAAGCCGCCAACGACACCACCGCCGAGTTCGTCCGCCAGAAGATCCGCGCCACCGTGAAGGACCCCGTCGTCGCGGAGATCCTCTGCCCGACGGACTACCCGATCGGTACGAAGCGCATCTGTATCGATACCGACTACTACGAGACCTACAACCGGGACAACGTCCGCCTCGTCGACCTTCGGGCGACACCGCTCACGGCCATCACCCCAACGGGAATCAGGACGTCCGCCGAGGAGTTTGAGTTCGACAGCATCGTGTTCGCCACCGGCTTCGATGCCATGACCGGCACCCTCGTCTCGGTGGACATCCAGGGCAAGGACGGCCTGACGCTGAAGGAGGCCTGGGCGGCGGGACCGCGCACCTACCTGGGTCTTGGCGTGCACGGATTCCCGAACTTCTTCACGGTCACCGGTCCCGGTAGCCCGTCGGTACTCAGCAACATGATGGTGTCGATCGAGCAGCACGTCGACTGGATCAGCGACTGCATTGCCCACCTGCGCACGCTCGGCCAGGCGACCATCGAGGCCGACCTCGAGGCTCAGGACGAGTGGGTGGATCACGTCAACGATGTGGCGAACACGACGCTCTACCCACTGGCGAACTCGTGGTACATGGGTGCGAACGTGCCGGGCAAGCCCCGGGTATTCCTGCCGTACGTCGGCGGTGTCGGGCCCTATCGCGTGATCTGCGACGACGTGGTCACTGACGGCTACCGAGGCTTCACCATCCAACCCCGGTAGCCGTCAGTGACCGTCGGGGTACGCCGCCGCTGCCGCCGCCGCTGCCGCCGCCGCCCATCTGGTTGCAGATCGTGTGTCCCGTCGTGGCTGTGGCAATCGTCATCGGTTCGGTCTTGGCGTTGACGATCCCGCCAACTGCCATCGCCGTGACGTGAGCCGGTCCAGCGGGCTGCGCCGGCCGTCGACTATGCGCCGGTGGTCGGATCGATGATGCCTGTCACTTCAGTGATGGTCGTTGCCGGGAATCCGGAGATGCGGGAGTGCTCATGGATCGCTTCCTCGTTCTCGGCGAGGTAGATGCAGAACGTCTTGTTGCCCGTGACATAGCTGTGCTCCCACTGGACCCGGGGGGCGAGTTGGGCGAGCGCCGAGTTGGAGGTCGCCGCCGCGCCAGAAAGGTCTTGGCCCGAGGCCGCACCGATATTGGGGAGGTCGCGTTCGATCACGTATCGCTTGAGAGTCATGTCGTGTTCTCCTTTTTGGGTAGGCCGACATCTTTTCCCTCCGGGCTCTCCTCGTCAACCGTCGATTCCGGCGGGCAGCGCTTGTTCGCCGCGCACGAGGCGGCCTGGGCGCTCGCCGGTGGCCTCCCCATTGCGGTAGGTCTCGACGCCGCCGACGAACGTGTGCCGGTACCCGCTGGCCCGCTGGAGCAGGCGCTTGCCACCCGCCGGCAGGTCGTAGTGCATCTCCGGGCGGTGGAGACGTAGCGAGTCGAAGTCGATGACGTTGAGGTCGGCGCGGTAGCCCGGGGCCAGGACGCCGCGGTCCTGCAGGCCCATCCAGGTGGCGGTGTCGCGGCTCTGGCGTTGCACCACGTACTCGATCGGGAGTTGGCCGTGCGGGCGGTCGCGGCACCACCATGTGAGCAGGGTGGTCGGGAAACTCCCGTCGCAGATGGTGCCGACATGCGCACCGCCGTCGCTCAGACCCGGCAGCGCGTTCGGATGCCGGAGCATCGTGCCGACCGCGTCGAGGTTCCCCTCGCCATAGTTCAGAATCGGCAAGTAGATGAACGCGTCGCCGCCATCGGCGACCAAGAGGTCGTACGCGAGGTCGGCCGGTTCGCGGCCATCGCGGGCGGCCCGCGCCGCGACGCTCGTCGACGGGTCAGGCTCGTAATCAGGCGGATCGGTGAACTCGAACATCGAGCCATACCGGTCGATCATCCGGTCGCCCTTGGTGACATGAGCGCCGAGGATCCGCTCCTTCACCACCGGATCGCGCATGGCCAGCACTCGCTCGGCGAACGGGAGGTCGAGTAGGTCGCGGTAGGCGCGGTTCGTGACGAACGGGTGGAGCGTGCAGCGCAACCCGAGGATCACGCCGATGGCCCTGGCCGCCACCTGGGCCCGCACCTGAACGCCTTGCGCTGATGTCGTGGCGGCGAAGTCGAGCACCCGCTGATACGTGTCCCCGCCCCGCGCGCCTTGGGCGAGGGAGAGCGACAACGGCCGGCCGGACTCGCTGACCATGCGCCGGAACGTGTCGAACTCGGCGTCCACATCGATGTAGTCCGACACCACCTGGAGCACACCGCGACCCACCTCGCCGAGACCGCGGGCGATACCGGCAAGTTCGTCGGCCGACGCCGTGAGCGTGGGTGTCGGCTCGCCCCGGCTGGTGCGGTGGTTGAGCGTGCGCGACGTGGTGAAGCCGAGGGCACCGGCGTCCACGGCCTGGCGCACCAGCTCGCCCATCTCGGCGATCTCCTCCGGTGTCGCCTCGTCGCGGTTGGCCCCGCGCTCTCCCATCACGTAGAGGCGGACCGCCCCATGGGGTACCTGGGCGGCGAAGTCGATGTCGTGCGG
>JBKJJS010000285.1:0-2937 GCA_046597895.1 Ilumatobacteraceae bacterium | reverse complement strand
GTGATCGACTGGGGATTGCTCCCGTCGGGGTTGAAGGTGTTCTGCGCGGTGCTGGCCTGGTCTCGTGTCCGGTTCGTGCGAGTCGCTCGGGACGAGACCGCGGCGACCACATTGGCGATGCTCGCTGACTGCTTCGACACGTTGGGTGGTGTCCCGGCCAAGGTGCTCGCTGATCGGATGGGGTGTCTGAAGGGCGGCACTGTCGCCAACGTGGTGATCCCGACACCGGACTACGTCAGGTTCGCGACGCACTACCGGTTCGCCCCCGATTTTTGTCATCCGGCCGACCCGGAATCCAAGGGCATCGTCGAGAATCTGGTCGGGTACGCCAAGACCGACCTGGTGTTGCCCGACAGTGATGATCTGGCCGTGTTGAACGACGCCTGCCAGGCGTGGTGCACGGAGGTCAACGCCCGTGTCCATACCGAGACGTGCGCGGTCCCGACGGTGCGCCTCGTCGAGGAACGGGTGCTGTTACGGGAGTTGCCGATGTTGCGTCCACGGATCGGGCGTTGCGAGGTTCGCAAGGTCGACAAGTTGTCGACGATCCGGGTCGCGTCAGCCCGATATTCGGTCCCGCACCGTCTCGTCGGTTACCAGGTCGAAGCAGTCACCTTCGATGGCAAGGTCCGGATCTACGACTTGGACGGGGACCTCGTAGCCGACCATGTCCAGCTCGCACCCGGTGAAGCAGCGGTGCTCGACGAGCACTATCCGACACCACGCAAGGCGCCGCCGCGTGGGCCCCGGGCGCGTACCGATGCCGAGCGGGCGTTCCTTGCTCTGGGTCAACCCGCGGAGGACTTCATCCGCCAAGGCGCCGCCGCGGGGATGACGATGCTGCCGAAAGAGATCATCGAGATCGTCGAGGACATCCTGCCCGCGTACGGCCCCGAGGCCGTCGCCAAAGCCCTCGCCCGGGCGGCACGGTTCGGGCGGTTCCGTGCCGCTGATATCCGCTCAATCCTGGCGATCGGGACCGCCCTGCCCGAACCCGCCGCCGGGGGCGACAACGTCGTTGTCGCCCTCCCGGCTGGTGAAGTCCGATCGTTCGACGCCTACCGGATCGAGAACCTCGCATGAGCACCCGAACACCGATCCCCCTCGCAGCCGATATCGAAGCCGCCCTGAAACGGTTGAAGCTGTCCGCGATCCGCCGTGAAGCACCCGAGGTCCTCGCCACCGCCAAGACTCAACGCTGGGCACCCGAAGAAGTTCTCCGGGTCCTCGTCGAAGCCGAGATCGCGTCCCGTGACGCGTCGAACACCCGCAACCGGATGGCAGCCGCCCGGTTCCCCGTCGACAAAACCCTCGACGAGTTCCGCCTCGACCAGTCCTCGATCCCGCGTGTCTCCCACGACTACCTGATCACGCTCGAATGGATCCACCACACCGAGAACCTGTGCCTCGTCGGCCCCGCCGGCACCGGCAAAACCCACTACCTCATCGGCCTCGGCCAGACCGCGGTGACCGCCGGCTACAAGGTCCGCTACTTCACCGCTGTCGACCTCGTCGAGCACCTCTACCGAGCGGTCGCCGACAACACCGTCGGCAAAGCCATCGAGACCGTCTGCCGCAACGACCTGATCATCATCGACGAGATCGGCTTCGCGCCGCTCGACCACACCGGCTGCCAACTGCTGTTCCGACTCGTCGCCGCCGCCTACGAACACCGCTCCCTCGCCATCGGCTCCCACTCGCCGTTCAACGACTGGGGCCGCTTCCTACCCGACCAACCCACCGCCGTCAGCCTGCTCGACCGGCTCTGCCACCACGCCCACATCATCACCACCACCGGCGACAGCTACCGACTCACCCACCGCACCACCCGAAAGGAGCCATGACCCCCGAGGACTTTCGATGGCCACCAGCGAGGACTCCCGATGGCCACCACCGAGGACAACAACTTGGCCATTGACACCCGACGGGGCTGTCGAGCTGGTGCAACTCGACGTCGACACCGAGTCGTCGTGGTAGGGCTTGTGTGTTCCCGTCCAACGCCCGAATCTGCCCACTGGCGGCCATCTACTTCTGCTCACCGACGGCCATTTGAACACTGAGAGTGATCAGCTGGCACGAACCTGATCGTGGCTGGATATCACGCTCGTCGGGAGTCGGGGTGTAGAAGTCAGTGTCAGCGAAGCCGGCCTGGGGAGCTTGGAGTGCGGAGTCGGCGAGTTCGACACGGCTGGCCTTGATCAGGGTCGCGGCAGTACCACCGAGGCGTGGTACAATGTCGGTCATGGATGACCTTGCGGCCCTCGACGAACTCAACCGGCTCCTCGACACGGACGATGCGGAGACCGTGAACACCTCCATGCGGCTGTCGGTCTCCTTGCGCGACGCCGCCGCGCTCGCCGTGGAGCACTTCAGCGCTGCTCCATCGGCGACCTCGATGGCGGCCGCTGCGCTCCGTCAGAGCCTCGAGACCCTCGCCATGGAGACGGCGCTGCACCTCCACTACCGCGAGCACCCCGAAGCGCGGCCGAGCCTGGCCGAGACCGCCCACGCCCTCGCTGTCCAGGACGGCTCTCCGCTCGCGGAGCGGCCCGACCTGCTCGCCGCCGCTGCGTCTGCCGTGGTCGAACGTCACCCGGACGCTGACGCTGATGACGTGCTGTTGTGGGCAGAAGCGCAGCTCGCGGTGTCTGCGTGAGGACGGTCGTCCTCGACAACGAGGCCGTCCAAGCTCTCACGGACTCGACACACGCAAAGCACCGCACAGTCGTCGCTCACCTCGCCGGCGCGGTAGCGCGACGCCGCCGCGGAACCATCGTGGACGCCGTCGTGCCGACCACCGTGCGCGTCGAGGCCGGCTGGGACCGCAGGACGCCCGGGGCAGCCGCCATCAACCGCTTCCGCCTCCGCGACCACGTCCTCGACGCACCGGCAGCGAACCTGGCTGCGAGTATCCACGGGCGCTGCGGTCTGGGACCC
>JBKJJS010000254.1:0-14768 GCA_046597895.1 Ilumatobacteraceae bacterium | reverse complement strand
AGCATCCGGCCCCAACCAGGAACCTCGCACACCCCCCACGAGATCGGAGCACCAGCAAGTCGAATCACGGCGCCCACAGTAGAGCGCTCTAACAGCTGTGTAAAGTCACCTCGATGGATGCGGTTCCGCTATGAGCAGCACCACATCCGGCCGTGCCGGGCATCCGACGATGGAGGACGTGGCCCGGCTGGCTGGCGTCTCGCGGGCTCTTGTCTCGCTGGCGTTGCGGGGCAGTCCACGCGTGAGCGCGGCGAGCAGCGAGCGCATCGCCGAGGCTGCCCGGCAGCTCGGCTATCGGCCGAACGCGGTAGCCCGCCAACTCGCCAGCAAGGGCAGCGCCACCATCGGCGTCCTGCTGAACGACCTCCACAACCCGTTCTTCGCCGAGATCTACGACGGGCTCCAACACGCCGCCGAGGCGCTCGGCTACCGGCTTCTCCTCACCACGAGCCGCCAACGTGACGCCGGCGAGCAGGTCGCCATCGACATCATGCTCGAACATCGGGTCGACGGGATGGTCCTGACGAGCCCCCGCCTCCCGTCGTCGGCGGTGACGGCGGCCGCCGCCCACACCCCCGTCGCGGTCATCGGTCGGCGCGTGAATGGCAAAAACGTGGATTCCGTGATGACGGACGACTCGATCGGGGTAGGCCTCGCCGTCCAACACCTCGCGCACCTCGGCCACCGGGCCATCGTCCACATCGACGGTGGCCGAGGGGCCGGCGCCGTCCACCGGCGGGCGGCCTACATCCGGACGATGCAGGACCTCGACCTTGGCCCGCCCGATGTGATCAGCGGAGACTTCACCGAGGACTCCGGCGGACGCGGCGCCGAGACTCTGCTGCGGCGCCGCCACCTCCCCACCGCCGTGCTGGCCGCCAACGACCTCGTGGCACTCGGCGCCATAGCCACACTCGAGGCGGCTGGACACCCAGTTCCCTCGGCCATATCCGTCATCGGCTACGACAACTCGTTCGTCGCCGGTCTGCGTCACGTCAGCCTCACCACGATCGATCAGCCCCGTTTCGAGATCGGCGACCTGGCGCTGCGACTCGTACAGGAGCGGATCGTCGGCGAGCGCACCACCGCTCGCCACGAGGCACTGGTGCCGACGCTGGTCACCCGCCGCACGACAGCCGTGCCCCGACCGCAATGAGATCGGGAGCACTCGTTCCGTTGGCGTTCGCCGTCGCGCTCGTGGGTGCGTGCGGCGGATCCGGGGACCTCGTGCGTCCACTGTCGGTCGTCCGCGTGACGGTGGCGGGCTGTGGTCTGGCGCCCCAAATCGCGACCGGGTTCGGCGTGGCGGGTGGTCTCATCGTGACGGTCGCCCACCCACTCGCCGGCGATGGCGTGGTCGCAGTCGACGGCCGGGCGGCGAACGTGATCGCCCTCGACCTCCGCACTGACCTCGGGGCGTTGGCCGTCGACCCAAGAGCGCGTGACCTGCCGCCTCGGCGTGCTCCCGTGACCGGGGAGGCCGTCACAGTCGTTCGCTGGCGCGATGGCGTGGTCGTCTCGGACAGCGCCCACGTGACCGCGGTGACAACGATCCGCTTCAACGACATCGTCGAAGGTACGACTGTCGTGCGGGCAGGGGCCATTTTGGACATCGCAGTGGTGGGCGGAGACTCTGGTGCCCCCGTCGTCGGCGCGGACGGGCGGGTGGTGGCCGTGGTCTTTGCGGCGTCCAAGGCATCCGACAACGAGTCCTACGCCGTGTCGGCTACCGAAATCGACGCGCTGACCATCGGGGGCGAACCGCCAGCCGTGGATCGTGGCGAGTGCTGACGATCGGTTAGCGGTGTGCCCCGGGTAGCAACGCCGCGCCGACAGCGCCCGCCCGCTCGCCAAGGTGGGCGAAAACCAGCGCAGGGTGCGGGCGGAGTTCCGGCGCATAGAGCAACTCCCGGAACCACTTGCTGATCGGCCCGAGGTAGAGGTCGCCGGATGCCGCCAGGCCCCCGCCCAGCACGAACATGGCTGGATCGAGCACGTTGGCGAGGTTCACGAGTCCGATTGCCACCCACCGCCCGAACGTGTCGATGACCGCGAGGGCACGCTCGTCGCCTTCGCGGGCGGCGATCTGGACGTGCTCACCTCGCACGAGTTCAGGGTCCCCCCCGGCGAGTTCGACCACTCGGTCGACCCGCCGCCCGACCGCCGCCTCCCGAGCGAGTTGGGCCAGTCCGGTGCCTGATGCGTAACGCTCCCAGCACCCTCGGCGACCACACGGACATGGCGGCCCGTCCGGATCCACCACGATGTGGCCGATCTCTCCGGCGAATCCGTTCGTTCCCCGCTGCAACTGCCCGCTGGCGATGATGCCCCCGCCGATGCCCGTGCCGAGGGTGACCATGACCATGTCGTCAATGCCCATGGCGGCACCCAAGCGCCACTCCGCGACGGCCGCGCAGGTGGCGTCGTTGTCGACGCTCACCGGTCGCCCGAGCCCGGCCCCCACCCGGGGGCCGACCTCGAGCTCACGGACGCTCACGAGGTTCGGCGCGGCGCGCAGCACCCCATCTCGTGTCACGAGGCCAGGAACCCCGATTCCGAGGGTTTCCCATTCCCCCAACTCCTGCGCAAACTCGACGAGCCCATCGATGACCGCGTCAGCCCCGTGCGGCGTTGGCCGGCGCGCTTCATGAACCACGGTGCCGTCATCGTCGAGAATGACACCGAGGAACTTCGTTCCGCCGACGTCGATACCTGCTCGGCGGGTCACTCGCCCACGCCGGATGCCGTACCGAACGGCGGTGCGGGGGTCACGGTTGCTCGACCCGGACTTTGAGTTCGCGCACGCTATTGAGGATCCGGACCTCGGCCCGGCGCTTCACGAAGCCCGGAAGCGGCACGACGAGTTCGATCGAGAGCGCGTACGTGACATCGGTGGACTCGTTGTCGCTGCTCGCTGGTTCGAACGTGTATGCCCCGTCGAGCGCCCGCATGATGTCGCCTTCGACCATGCGCCACGACATCGACGCCGGCGCAGCCGAGTAGTCGTACGCCAGCGTGTAGTGGGTGCTGCGACCGAGTGCCGACGTGCGGTACTCCACCTCGACGGCTCGGCCCTGATCGTCACGCGACAGGACCGTCGCTTCCTTCACATCCTTGGCCCACTCGGGGTAGCGCTCGAAGTCAGTGGCGACCGCGAAGCACCGCTCCGGCGAAGCGGCGATCGTGATGCTCTGCAACGCCTGGTCAACCATGAGGAGAATCCTGCTCCATCTCGGGTGTTGGATCGGGGATCGGTGCCGACCGCCGTCGCGATCGTGGGGTCAGGATACGCGGCCCGAACGTGCCGTGGCGGGCAACCCACATTCCGTTCATCCCTAGACCGAACAGCGGAACCACGATCACCGTCGCGGCCCAGTTGAACTCCTGCGGCTTCGTCCGAGAGAAACCGACGACCATCACGCCGACTGCGACCGCGATCTGTGCCCAGAGCGCCCACCGCAGCGCCCGCTTCACGCCAGGCGGCGCCACCTCGCCGGCCACGACGTACAACTGGGACACCGCGATCTCAGCAGTCCTACTTCGCTCGATGGCGCTGGCGTATGACCAGAGAAACGTCACGATGCCAACAGCAGCGAGCGCGAACGACACCGGCGTCAGCACCGTCCTGGCAAGATCGCTGGACATCAGCCCGGCGACACCGGCGATGACGATCACCACCGTGCCGACGACGTCGGCCCGCACGAGCACCCGGCCGGGCACGGGATCAGCAACAGTCAACATGGCCTGCTCATCATGTCACCTGCTCATGATTCCAGGGGCTCCTGGCTCCCGTCACGGCACCGCCCCGAGCGCCCTACCCAAGCGTTCGGCGAGCACGTCGTACGAGAATTCGGCGACGGCCCGTTCCCGCGCCTCTGCGCCCATCCGGTGGCGCAACGCTGGGTCGTCGAGCAACCGGCCAATGGCGGCGGCCACCTGGGCACTGTCCGTCGGTGCGTCGATCACGAATCCGGTCTCGCCATCGACCACCGCCTCGTGCGAGCCCCCGGAACGACCGGCGACCTGCGGCACCCCGGCGGCGGCGGCCTCCACGAACACGATGCCGAACCCCTCCTGTTCGAGGCCGCCCCACCGGTTCCGGCACACCATGGCGAACACGTCGCCGCATCCGTACAGCGCCGGAAGATCCTCGTTGGCCACGCGGCCGAGGAACCTCACGGGCGCGCCGACCTCGGCCGCGAGTCGGTGGAGCCGATCTCCATCGCGCCCGCCGCCCGCCAACGCCAACGTCAACTCGGGGAAGCGGGGCACGAGCGTGGCAACCGCTCGGATCACCGTGTCGAAACCCTTACGCGGAACGAGTCGGCTCAGCCCGACCACCAGAGGCCCAGCGGACGGCAGCCCGAGTCGTTGGCGCGCCTCGCGGCGCCCCCGCTCATCGAGGGGCACGAAGCGCTCCGTGTCCACGCCCGGAGGAACCACCGTGATGGGCAACGAACGGCCCGCTGCCCGTTCGGCCTCGGCCGCCGGATAGCCACCGGCGGCAATCACACTCGTGGCGCCTCGCAGCACCATCGACAGCAACTGCTTCGACGCCGGAAGTCGCCCCGGCACCGTGACCTCCGCGCCGTGAAGGATGACCGAATACGGGAGTCGCAGGCGCGGGCCGACGAGGCCGAGCGGGACGGCGGGATCGAGCACCACGAGTTCGGCGCCGACCGCCCGGGCCATGTCGTCGATGCGGCGAATCGTCAACGGATGGGGCAACAGCACGGGTTCGCGAACTCGTCGCACTTCGAAGGGTTGCTCGGCGTCCCACGCTGCCGCCCCCTCGTACGGGGTGGTCAGCACCGCAAAGCGGTCGGGGGGCAGCCGGCGCCACCACTCCCACAGCAGCGACTGGATTCCGCCGATCTTCGGCGGGAAGTCGTTCGTGACGAGGAGATGCTTCATGGCCGAGTGAGCTCCGCGTCAACGAGTGGGTCCCCGTCCGAGCGCGGGAGAAGGTCGTGGAGGCCGAGGGCGCGGGCCGCCCACACGGCATGGGCCCGCAGAATGGGGTCGGCGTCGCCGAGATAGCGCTGCAGGACATCGGCCACCGCAGGATCAGCGCCACTTCCCACGTTGCCCAGCACCACGAGGGCGTTGCGGCGCACCCACCGAGGCTGGCGGTCGTGGAGGTACCAGCGACCGTGCCGATCGAGGATCTCGGCGTCGCTCAGGCCGAGCAGTTCGACGACCGGAATCCACGCCACGATGGCGGTATCGCACCCGTCGTCGACCGGGGCTCGGCGGTTCACGGGGCACACCTCCTGGCAGTCGTCGCAGCCGTAGATCCGGTCGCCGAGGGCCCGACGGAACTCGAGTGGGAACACCCCGGGCTTCTGCACGAGCCAGGCGAGGCAGCGGGCGGCATCCACGACGCCGGGAGCGACGATGGCCCCGGTCGGGCACCCGTCGAGGCAGCGGCGGCATGGCCCGCATCCGTCGGCCACCGGGGTGACGGTCGGGGGGAGTGACGCGTCCGTGATGACGCAACCCAACACGTACCAACTCCCCTTTCCGGGGAGCAAGAGGTTGGCGTTCTTCCCGAACCAGCCAATCCCGGCTTCGTACGCCACCTCGCGGTCGACCACCGTGTTGTCATCGGCGAACGCCACCGCCTTCCAACCGTCGGCCCGCAACCGAAGGGCAATGGCCCGCAGCGCCGCCCGCAACGGGGCGTAGTGATCCGTCCAGGCGTAGCGGGCCACCCGCGCCGACACCTCGACCGGCCGGATCGGCTCGGGGAGCAGGTAGCTGCGAGCACCGACGATGACGGAGCGTGCTCCATCGACGGCGCGGCCCGGATCGGTCGATCGCTGCGGGTTCTTGTAGGTGAATTGCATACCGTCGTGCAGGCCGGCCGCCTTGCGTTCGACCAGCGCCACACGCGCCCGTTCCAACGGTCTCGCAGGGGCCACACCGATGGCATCGAGACCCATGGCCCGTCCGATCGCGGAGAGTTCGTCGACGAGCACGGCGATGTCAGCGACGGACCGCGGAGAGGAACTGTGCTGACGAGACGGTGTTCGCCCCCTTCGCCCGAACCGAGGCGAGGATGGCGTTGTCGGAGGTGACGACCACAACCGACTGGGTAGCGGGGAGTTCCTCGACGAACGTGCGGATCACGTCGTCAGCGATGATCCCAGGGGGTGAGAAACGGACGCGGAGGAGCCGCCTCCCCGAAGGCGGCGCGGTCACGTCGGCGCCATCGAAAACGACGTGGACGACGGGACCGCACCTTCGAACGAGGTCCTCGAGCATGTCGAGCAACCGTTCACGCTGATCAGCGAGATCGAGTTCCGGCCAGCCGGCCATGGCAACGTTGTAGCCGTCTACCACGACCACGATGTTCGGGACCCTCAGGAGATGGGCCGCCACCTCGGGCATGTCGCCGTAGAGGCCTCCCGGGATCGGCACCGGAGTGCGCCGCTGGCGGGCGCGGCGAGTGTCCCTCTGAACCGGAGTTGCGGTCGGAGATTCGGTCGAGCGCGGGCCGACGTCGGCGGCGAGGGCTCGTGCCGTTCCGTCGAGTGCCGACGCCACCTGGGCCATGGCGCGAGCAGCTTCGGTCAGCGCCGTTGCGGCCGCCGCTACCGCCCGCCCGTCGCGCCGTTGATCATTGCGTCCCTGCTCATCGCGATCGTCAGCACGTCGGGCGACATCGGCAGCCGATCGAACGTCAGCGTCCACGCGGGCGGCCAGGGCTACGTCGAGCCGAGTGACAACGGCATCGTGTCGCTCTTGCAACTCCCGCCGAGCGATACTGGCGGCGTCCAGCGCGGCGCGCGCCGCGCTGGCGCGGTCACGCTCCTGACGAGCCACGAGTCGAACCTCGACAAGCGCAGTTTCCGCCGCGGTCGCTCGGGAAGCCGCCTCGTTCGCCCGCGCCTCGGCGTGCTGGCGCTTGTCGCGCTCGCGGGCCAGTTCCTCCGCCGCGACGACAAGCTCCGCTCGGGCACGCGCCGCGCTCTGCTCGGTCGCCTCGAGGCGTTTGACGGCCGTGCGCTCCTGCCGATCGGCCTCGTGACTCTCGATCGTCGCCAACTCGTCAGCGGCCAGGCGGGTGGCCTCGGCCTCCCATCCCGCGGGACGGGTGAGCCACAGGACCCCGAGGGGGCCCACGAACTCCTCGGTGGCGACGGAGGCGATGCGCCCACGAAAGATTTCGTCGTCCTCGACCGCTTTGCGCACGACCGCCAGCGCGCTCGACGGCAACTTCTGGAACCGAAGGAACGGCTTGAGCGAGTTCGGTGACACCAGAACCGGCCGGATCTTCTGACCCTGCGCCGCGATCGCCAACGCGAACTCCAGCGCCCGACGAAGCAGATCGTCGCTCAGGCACAGAGGGCGATCCACAACGCAAAGCGTACCGACGACCCGGATTCCCACGGTCGATGATTGATAACGAACATACGTACGTTCAATGATGAGACCCATGACCCGCCCCCCGTCCCGCCGCACGTGGCCCGTCGAGCCCTCCACCGCGTTGGCTGACGTGCCGTTCTGTGTGCTGGACATCGAGACCACAGGCTCCGGACGCGACGACGCCATCACCGAGATCGGCGCGCTGAAGATCTCCGGCGGAAGGTGTCCTCCTTGCCCAGGTGCTGGAGGTGCGAGAGTTGCACCGACTGCAGCCCCGATTCAACCGGCGCGGTGCCCGACCCCAGTCGAGCGCGTACGTACACCTCACAGTGGACGAATCATTCCCGCGTCTACGCGTCGTTCGCCGTCCCGGGCGCACAGGCGTGCATCTCGGCCCCGTCGCGACCGCCGCCAGCGCCGCCCGGATCGTGGAGGCACTCCACCAGGTGCTTCCGCTCAGGCGTTGCTCGGCGCCGCTGCGGCGCGGCGAACCGACCCGCGACACGCCGTGCCTGCCGGCACAGCTTGGCGTGGCCGCCTGCCCCTGTGCGGGCGACGTGGACCCTGGTCTGTACGACGCGGCAGTTCGTGCCGCGGCAGCCGTGCTGGGCGGTCGGCCGGGCCTGGTCGTACCGGCATTGGAGCAACGCGTCGTGCTGCTCGCCGCGCAGCGGCGCTTCGAGGAGGCCGCGCTCGTCCGGGACCGGCTGAGCGCGCTCACAGCCGCACTCGACCGCACCACCCGCGTGGCCGGTCTTGTCGCCATGGGGGAACATATCCTGGCCTTGCCGGGCGGCGTGGAGGTCGTCGTGGATCGGGGTCGGGTCATGGGATTGCCGGGCGTCACTGGCCCAGCGGACGTCCCAGGGCCGGGCCGGCCCGCATCCCCGGCGTTCGCCGACGAGGCGATGGTGATCAGCCGCTGGCTCACTCGAGCGGCTCGCCGCGGCCAACAGGGCAGTCAGGATGCGGCGAGCGCAGCCGCGCGTTGAGACTCGACCACGAGCGCGGCAAGTGCTGCCGCGGCCGCACCCCGGTCGATGCTCTCCTCGGCCGTGGCCATTCCCGCCGACAAGTCGGGAGCGACTCCCGCCACCACAAGTGCGGCTCCGGCGTTCAGTACGACGATGTTGCGATGCGGACCGTGATCGCCGGCCAGCACGGCGCGGGCCGCCGCGGCGTTCTCCGACGGTTCCCCGCCCCTGAGCTCCTCAGCGATCGCCGGTGCCAGACCCACCTCGACTGGATCAACGCCGAAGTGGTGCACGTGCCCATCGGCCAGGGCTAACACGTCGGACGGTCCGGTCGTCGTGAGCTCGTCCAGCCCGCTGCCGTGCACGACCCACGCCGACAACGACCCGTGTAGACGCAACGACGCCAGCATCCGTTCAGCGAACGCGGGGTTTGCCACGCCGATCAGTTGGCGACGTACCCGGGCCGGGTTCGCCATCGGTCCGAGGAGGTTGAACACGGTCGCGATGCCGATCTCACGCCGTGCCGGGGCCGCGAAACGAAACGCCGGGTGATACCGGGGAGCCAGGCAGAAGCCGATCCCGGCCCGCTCCACGCAGGCCAACACGCCCTCCGGTGGAAGCTCGATGGCCACGCCGAGGGCTTCAAGGACATCGGCGGCACCGCATTTGGATGACGCCGCTCGGGCCCCGTGCTTACACACCGGCACGCCGGCGCCCGCCACGACGAAGGCGGAGATCGTCGAAACGTTGATCGAATGACTCCGGTCGCCGCCGGTACCGACGATGTCGATCGCCCGGTCGCGTAGGTCGTCGCTCAGCGGCACGAGCGTCGCGGCCGCCAACACGGCGTCCAACAGCCCGGAGATCTCCTCGGCCGTCTCGCCTTTGGCTCGCAGCGCAACGACGAACGCAATGAGCTGAGCAGGCGTGGCATGGCCATCCAAGATGTTGGTCATCGCGGCGCGGGCGCTGTCGGCCGGGAGATCCTGGCGGTCCAGCAGTTGGATGAGGAGCGTGGGCCAACCGCCCAGCTCGTCGAGAGTCGTCATACCCCCAGTGATCTAGCAGCCGCGAGCTCCGACGCGGCAGGCCAATTCAGGCGGGACGGCGACGCTGGCGCACGAGTCGACGCCGATCTCGCTCGGTGCAGCCGCCCCACACCCCCTGCTTCTCCCGGTTGGACAAGGCGAACTCGAGGCACGCCACGCGTACGTGACAGTCCTCGCACACCCGCTTGGCCACCTCGGACTCCTCGTCCGTTTCTGGATAGAACATTCCCGGGTCCAGCCCCCGGCATGCTCCACGTTGCCGCCACTGCAGATCCTGAATGGATATGACTGACACGCTTTTCCCCTCGGCCTCCGTGTACCTCAGCAGGACATTAGGTCCGGATGATCCGTTCCGCCAGAGGCAAGTTTGGAAATTTTCCCGACTGATTCGCGCTGGGAATCGAGGCTCACGATGCGAGGTCGCCGACCAGTTCTGCCAGGGTCGCGGCCGACAACTCCACGACTTGCGGGTACGCGCGATGGTCGCATCCCAAGGTGACCGGGCCGTGTACGAGTGCCGCGACCTGCTCGGGGGAACACGGGAACACCAGGTAGTGGACCGCGGTCGTGGCAGTGTCCCGGGTCAGTTGAGTCTCGTGTTGGGCTTCGGGCGATGAGCGGATCTCGGTGCCGCCGGCCGTTCGGAGCACGATCGACCGTTCGATGCCGACGAGTTTCGGGAGCCACTCGCGAACCTCGGCGTCAGTCGTCAGTTCGAGGAACAACGTGGCGCACAGCCATCCCGGCTGGGGGATGAGCGGGTTGTAGGTGTCCAATTCGATCTGGATGGCCTCATCGGTCGTGAGCTTCTCGACGCGTGCCATCTCCTGGATCTGAAACCGCACCGTGTCACGGTTCTCGAAGAGCACCGTGACCACTGGGCCGAGCGCGATACGGCGGCACCGCTTGAGCGCGCTGACGTGCGTACGGAACTCCGGTCGCTCGCGTTCATACGCCCGGAGGTCCGAGATGTCCTCGAGCGTCAACTTCGCGCTCATCGAGGTTCCTCCGGTATCCCATACGCCCGAGCTACCACCTGAATCGGGTGAAGCGGCATGCTGCCGGTCTGTTCCGCGATGGCGGTATTGGCGAGATGGCAGTCCCCGGTGACGACATTGCCCCCGGCCTTGTCGACTTCCTCGCCGAGCCTGCGGGCCATCGGTAGGGACAACTCGGCGTTCTCCGCCCTCAGGCCCCACATCCCGTCGATTCCCGCACACTGCTGCACGAGCCGCACCTTCGCTCCCGTCAGCTTCATGAGGTCACGGGACTTGAAGCCGATGTTCTGCGCCCGCAAGTGGCAGGGCGTGTGGTACGTGATGTTGGCCGGGACGGTGCCATGGAAGTCGATGTTGAGACGCGTTCCCTCACCCTTGTGGAGCTTCATGAGGTACTCGACGGCGTCGAACGTGTGCGCGGCAACAAGGTCCGCATCGGGGCCGCCCACATAGTCCGGGTAATCCTTCTTCAGGATATATCCGCACGTCGGCTGAGGCACGACGATGTCGTTGCCCTTCTTCACCGCCGCGGCGAGCGCCTTGACGTTCTTCGCCGCCACCTTCGTGAACTGCTCGACATCACCGCCGTGCAGCCAAGGAGCTCCACAACACCCGACATCGACCATCGTGCACTCCACGCCGTTGCGTTCGTAGACCTTTACGAGGTCCTGCCCGATCTCGGGTGCCTGGTACTCGACAAGACAGGTCGGGAACAACGCCACCCGCGATTGGCGCTTCTCCAAGCGGATCTTTGCCCGCTTCTTGAACCATGTCGAGAAACGTTGCCGGGAGTAGGGCGGCAGTAGGCGCTGGCTGGAGACGCCGGTGGTCTTCTCGACCATCTTGCGCACGAGGGACCCCGGCTTGGCTCCCACCACCTTGTTGGCGAGCGGGGCGGCGAACGACGCGGCCGTACCGATGAGGTCGGTCCGGCCCATGACCTCGGTGGTCAGCTT
Source organism: Ilumatobacteraceae bacterium (assembly GCA_046597895.1). Lineage (GTDB taxonomy): Bacteria > Actinomycetota > Acidimicrobiia > Acidimicrobiales > Ilumatobacteraceae > WLJO01. Next base: position 3,420 of record JBKJJS010000254.1, on the reverse strand, counting down.
GTCGCGGAGCTTCACCTGGCCGTTGGCCCGACGCATCGCATCGGCCCGGAGCATCAAACGGGGGAAGTCCAACGCCCACTCGTGATGACCGGGGGTGTACGGACACGTGACGTAGCAGAGCTTGCATTGGAAGCACCCGTCGATCACGTGGTCCTGCTGCGCTGGCGTGAGGCGACCGGCGTCCTGGTCCTCGTGACGGTCGACGTAGTCGAAGAGCGTCGGGAACGACGAGCAATACTTGAAGCACAGGCGGCACCCGTGACACAAGTCGTACACCCGCGTCAGTTCGTCGCGGACGTCCTTCTCGTCGGTGTACTTCGGGTGATGGGGGTCATAGGTCGTCGTCATCGCAGCAGGGGCCTGATCACGTGACTCGGGAGATGCTCTGGAGGCCCTGGCTGAAGCGGCCGGCGTGGCTCTTTTCGGCCCGGGCGAGGGTCTCGAACCACTCGGAGATCTCCATGAAGCCCTCGTCGCGGGCCGTCTTGGCGAAGCCCGGGTACATCGTGGTGTACTCGTACGTCTCGCCGGCGATCGACGCCTTGAGGTTCTGCTCGGTATCGCCGATCGGCTCGCCCGTGGCCGGATCCCCGACCTCCGCCAGGTACTCGAGGTGGCCGTGTGCGTGACCGGTCTCGCCGTCCGCCACCGAACGGAAGAGCTTGGCGGTGTCGGGGTAGCCCTCGACATCGGCCCTCTGCGCGAACCAAAGGTATCGCCGGTTGGCCTGGCTCTCGCCAGCGAACGCATCCTTCAGGTTGTCGTGGGTCTTGGTGCCGTTCAGGTCACCCATGGTGTGCTCCGCACGGCCGGAAGCGTAAAAGCCCTCCCCCTGGTTCACAACCACCACGACGTAGCATGACGGTGATGTCCACCGTGATGTTCGACCGGACGGCGATGTTGCGCCGCCTTGAGTCCGAGGCGTTCGACGTCGTGGTCGTTGGTGGCGGTATCACCGGGGTCGGCGTGGCACTCGATGCGGCGAGTCGCGGTCTGCGCACCGCGCTCGTCGAGCGTGACGACTTCGGCTCGGGCACGTCGTCCAAGAGTTCGAAGCTCGTACACGGCGGCCTGCGCTATCTCCAGCAGGGTGAGGTCCGCCTCGTCTACGAAGCGCTCCACGAGCGTCAGCGACTCCGCAAGAACGCCCCCCACCTTGTGCACCTGCTGCCGTTCATGATCCCGATCCTCACCAAGGACGGCGTCATCTCGAAGAAGATTGCCAGGGCGTTCGGGTCGGCACTGTGGATGTACGACCTCACTGGTGGATTCCGGATCGGAAAGTTCCACAAGCGCCTCAAGGTCGGACCGGCCTACGCCCACCTACCGACCATGCCGGAGGGGCGTCTCACCAGCGCCTACCTGTACTACGACGCCAGCACCGACGATGCACGACTCTGCGTTGCCGTGGCCCGCACTGCGGCGGCTCGCGGCGCCGCCGTCGCCAACGGGTGCCGGGTCACCGCCCTCGATAAAGACGCCAGCGGCCACGTCAGCGCGGTCGAGATCGAGGCCGATGGTCGCCGTTTTGCCATCAGCACACGATGCGTCGTCAACGCCACCGGCGTGTGGGCCGACGACCTGATCGCCCTGGACGCCGGTCCCGGCCGTCGCTCCATCCGTCCCGCCAAGGGCATCCACCTCGTGGTGCCCTGGGACAAGGTCCGCAACGACATCGCCGTCGTGATCCCCGTGCCGAAGGACAAGCGCTCCCTGTTCGTAGTGCCATGGGGTGACGAGGAGGACGGAGGGTTCCGCCATACGTACATCGGCACGACGGACACCGACTACGATGGTCCCCTCGACGACCCCCACGTCACGGCGGAGGACATCGCCTATGTGCTGCGGGCGCTCAACGCGTCCATCACCACGGGTATCACCGCCGCTGATGTCACAGGGACGTGGGCCGGTTTACGTCCCCTCGTCGTCGGCGACGACAACCATGCCGTCAAGGGCCGCACGGCCGACCTCTCACGCCGCCACACGGTGAGCGTCACCGACAGCGGTGTCATCAGCGTGTTCGGCGGCAAGTTGACGACGTATCGCAAGATGGCCGAGGACACGGTGGACGCCATCGACAAGCACCTCGCCGTGCGGCACCGATGCCAGACGAAGCGACTCCGACTGGTTGGTGGCGAGGGCTACCGCGAGCCCGACGCGGCGTCGCCCGAGATGCACCTCGCCCATCGCTTCGGGTCCCAGGCCGACGAACTCCGAGCCCTCATCACGCAGCGCCCCGAACTTGCCGATCCACTCGTTGCGGGGCTCCCCTATCTCAAAGCCGAGGCCGTCTTCGCAGCGCGTCACGAGATGGCGCGCAGTGTCGATGACGTGTTGTCGCGCCGGACCCGATCCCGCCTGCTGGATCGCGATGCTTCGGTCATCGCCGCCGATGCTGTCGCCACGTTGATCGGTGAGGAACTCGGGTGGGACGGCGTGCTGATGGCCGCATCGGCCGAGGAGTTCCGGGCGTTGGTCCAGCACGAGATCGAGTCCGAACGGCCCGCCCCGATCGGAGCGGGCATCGCGGGAAGTGAGCAGGACGAGGTCCGGACGTGACATCGCCGACATCGCCAATCGAGTTGACCGGATCAACCAGCCGTTGGGGTGACGGTCCGTCGCTCCCGCCCGGGTTCCTTGACGAATTGGCCACTCACTCACCCGTCGTCACGGACGAGATGGCCGTCGCCGAGGCCAGCCGGGACTGGTGGCCACTCGCCCTGCACTGGTCACTCAGTGGCCAGGTACCGCGCAGGGCCGGCGCCGTGGTCCGGCCCCGCACCGCTCTCTCAGTGGCGGCCATTGCCCGGCTCTGCCACGAGCACCGTGTCCCGCTCACCACCGCCGGAGGTCGCAGCGGGGTCTGCGGAGCATCGATCCCCCTCCACGGCGGGGTCGTGCTCGATACCACCGCCATGCAGGGCGTTCTCGGAGTGGACGACGCGTCGCTCGTGGTGGAAGTCCTTCCTGGCACGTTCGGGCCCGACCTCGAGGACACACTGCGGACCGACCACGACCTCACTGTGGGCCACTGGCCCCAGTCGATGGCCATCTCGACCGTCGGTGGCTGGGTGGCATGCCGGGGCGCCGGTCAGTACTCGACGCGTTACGGCAAGATCGAGAACATCGTCGCCGGCCTCGAGGTCGTGCTCGCCGATGGTCGGGTCATCCGCACGGGCGGAGCCCCCCGCGCCGCCGCCGGACCGGACCTCACCCAACTCTTCGTCGGTTCGGAGGGCACGCTCGGCATCATCACTCGGGTCTGGTTGCGGGCCCACCCCACTCCCCCAGCCGAGCGCCGGGCGGCCTACCGTTTCGCGTCGTTCGCCGCCGGCCTCGAGGCCTGTCGCCTGATCCTGCGCCGGGGGGCCACGCCGGCGGTCCTGCGGCTCTACGACGAGGCCGAATCGGCCCGCGGCC
>JBKJJS010000357.1:0-11379 GCA_046597895.1 Ilumatobacteraceae bacterium | reverse complement strand
GCATCACCTACAACAGTGACCTCGAACCGGCCCGCGCGGCGCTCGCTCACCGCTTCGGCTGAAGTTCACTTCAACGAAACGGGCGCGCCGACCGGCTTGCTCACCATGTCGAAGAAGTCGTGGCCCTTGTCGTCCACCACGATGAAGGCGGGGAAGTCGCGCACCTCGATCTTCCAGACGGCCTCCATGCCGAGCTCCGGGTACTCCAGAACCTCGACCTTCGTGATGCAGTCCTGGGCGAGGCGGGCGGCCGGGCCACCGATGGAACCGAGGTAGAAGCCGCCGTGCTGCTGGCAGGCGTCCGTCACCTGGCGTGAGCGGTTGCCCTTGGCCAACATGACGAGGCTTCCGCCGGCCGCCTGGAACTCGTCCACGTAGCTGTCCATGCGCCCAGCCGTGGTGGGGCCGAACGACCCGGACGCCATGCCTTGCGGAGTCTTGGCAGGCCCTGCGTAGTAGACGCACATATCCCGCAGGTAGTCGGGCATCCCGCCGCCGGCGTCAAGGCGTTTCTTGATCTCGGCGTGGGCGATGTCGCGGGCCACGACCATCGGGCCGGTGAGCATCACCCGGGTTTTCACGGGGTACTTGGAGAGTTCGGCGCGGATCTCGGTCATGGGCCGGCTGAGGTCGATGTGGACGACCGCCGTGTCCTCCAGGTCATCGTGGGTGGTGTCCGGGAGGAAGCGGGCAGGGTCCGTCTCGAGTTGTTCGAGGAACACGCCGTCAGCCGTGATCTTGCCGAGCGCCTGGCGGTCCGCGGAGCAGGACACGGCGATGCCGACCGGGCAGGAAGCCCCATGGCGAGGGAGGCGGATGATCCGCACGTCGTGGCAGAAGTACTTGCCGCCGAACTGGGCGCCGATGCCGGTCTGCTGGGCGAGCGTCAGCACCTCGGCTTCCAGTTCCAAGTCACGGAACCCGTGGCCGAGCGGTGATCCGTGCTTGGGGAGTGTGTCGAGGTAGCGGGCGGTCGCGAGCTTGGCTGTCTCGAGGGCGAACTCCGCCGACGTGCCACCGATGGCGATGCCCAGGTGGTAGGGCGGGCAGGCGGCCGTGCCGAGCGTCTTGATCTTGTCGAAGATCCACGGCCCGAGCGCCTTGGGGTTCAGTAGCGCCTTCGTCTCCTGATACAGGTACGACTTGTTGGCGCTGCCGCCGCCCTTCGCCATGAACAGGAACTTGTAGGCGTCGCCATCGACGGCGGCGATCTTGATCTCGGCCGGCAGGTTGTTGCCTGTGTTCTTCTCCTCGTACATGTCGAGCGGAGCCATCTGGCTGTAGCGCAGGTTGCTCGTGAGGTACGTGTCGAACACGCCGCGGGCAATCGCAGCCTCGTCACCGCCGCCCGTGAACACGAACTGGCCCTTCTTGGCCTTCACGATCGCCGTGCCGGTGTCCTGACACATGGGAAGCACCCCGCCGGCCGCGATGCCGGCGTTCTTCAAGAGGTCGAGAGCGACGAACCGATCGTTCTCGCTGGCCTCCGGATCATCGAGGATGTTGCGGAGTTGCTGGAGGTGACCGGGCCGCAAAAGGTGGGCGATGTCGCGCATCGCCTCGGCCGTGATGCGGGTGAGGGCGGCTGGCTCGACACGGAGGAACCGACCGGCGAGGGTCTCGAACGTCGAGACGCCGTCCGTGGTGACGAGCCGGTACGGGGTCTCGTCGTGGGCCAGCGGCAGCACTTCCGTGAAGGCGAACTCCTGCATGGGCCGAACGGTACCGGGGGTGACCTAGCGTCGGCATCATGAACCAGCGTGAAGGCCAGTGGGAGCGGTCCCGTGGTTGAGCCGCCGTGGGGTGCCGAGACGACCAAGGCCATTGCCAACTTCCCGATCTCCGGTCAGCCGCTGCCGTGGGAACTGATCAGCGCGCTGCTGTCGATCAAGGCCGCGGCGGCGACTGTGAACGCGAAGCGCCGCGTGATCCCGACTGACGTTGGCGAGTCCATCGGCGTGATCGTTCGTGACCTGATCCAGGATCCGAGGCCGGAGTGGTTCCCGGTCGACGTGTTCCAGACGGGTTCGGGCACGAGCACGAACATGAACGTCAATGAGGTGCTCGCCTCCCTGGCGTCAGAGCGCCTCGGTCGTCCGGTCCACCCGAATGACCACGTGAACGCCTCGCAGAGTTCGAACGACGTGTTCCCGAGCGCCATTCGGTTGGCTGCTGCGCTCTCGATCGTGCGCGACGTGGAGCCGGCGCTCGCCACCCTCGAGGCGTCGCTGCGGCGCCAGGCTCGCCGCTACTCGAAGACGGTCAAGGCCGGGCGCACCCATCTCATGGACGCCGCGCCGATGACGTTCGGGCAGGAACTCAACGGCTGGGCGCGGCAGGTTCGTCTCGCGCGGGATCGGCTGCTCGCGGTGCTCCCGCGCCTCGGAGAGTTGCCGCTCGGCGGATCGGCGGTGGGCACGGGGCTCAATGTCCCGAGAGGATTCGCCGCTGCCGTCATCGCTCGCCTGGCATCCGATCTCGACCTTGCACTTTTCGAGGCGCTCGACCACGTCGAGGCACAGTCAGCACAGGACGCAATCGTCGAGACGAGCGGGGCGATCAGGACGGTCGCCCTCTCGCTGTTCAAGATCGCCGGCGATCTTCGGCTGTTGGGGAGCGGACCCAATACCGGCCTGGCCGAGATCAGGCTGCCGGCGCTCCAGAAGGGCTCCTCGATCATGCCGGGCAAGGTGAACCCGGTGATTCCTGAGGCGGTGCAGCAGGTGGCCGCCCAGGTGATCGGCAACGACGCGGCGATCACGTTCGCCGCCACGCTCAGCACATTGCAGTTGAACACCGGGATGCCGGTCATGGCCCGGAATCTGTTGGAGTCGTTGCGGCTCGTGGCCTCGGCGGCCACGGTGCTTGCCAGTAAGTGCATCGACGGGTTGGTGGCGAACACGGAGACGATGCGGCGTTACGCCGAGTCCTCGCCTGCGGTCGTCACGGCCCTTGTCCCACTCGTCGGCTACGACCGTGCGGCCGAGATCGCCGAACGAGCGATCGCGGAGGGCCGCTCGGTCAGCGATGTGGCGCTGGAGGACGGTTCCCTCGACCGAACGGCCGTCGAAAATGCTCTTGACGTGCTGGCGATGGCGCGGGGTCAGGCGAAGGCGGGGGTGCCGGCGAAGGCGGTCGGGTCGCCCTGATCCGGGAGGGCAGGGGCCGTCCACTGAGTGGTGGTCGCAATCTCCTTGGCCACGGCACGCCACTCGGTGGCGTTCCAGCCCTCGGCGGCGGCCGCCACCGTGCCATCGATGCGCACGAACACGAACGCCGGCAGGGTCTTCAGGCCCAACCCCTTCACGACCACGCGGTCAGGATCGCAGAACACGAGGAACTCCTTGGCGAGCGGCCCGAGGAACTCCTGGGCTTCGTCGGGGCCACAGGTGACCAGGAAGTTCGCCCTCACCGCCGCCCCCTGGAAGGCCTCCAGCACCCGCTTCGCAGTTGGGAGGATCCACGAGCTCTCGTTGGTGTAGGGGTCGAGGGCAACCGACGCCAGGTGGAATGTGGTGAGCCACTCCCGCAGCGGGCGGGGGTCGCCATGGAGCGGGGTCAGCGTGAGGTCGTCCGGGGCGGTGATGGCCATCGTCTGACGACGGTAGCGCAGGGGCGATAGCGTCCCCCAAGTGCACCCAATCGAACGGCTTCGCTACGTCGCTCGGTCCTCGGGGGCAGATCAGCGGGCGGCCGTCCGCGAAACGGCGATGGCACTCCGGGGACTGCGGCTGGAGCCGGCCGGTCTCGTCACGGCCTGCCGTCGCATCGTCGAACGTCATCCGACGAGCGGCGCGCTCTGGTGGCTCTGCGCGCGGGTGCTGACGTCGACCGACCCGTTCGCCGAGGTGATGACGTGGGCGGAGGAGGTGGAGGACGATCCGACACCTGGCGTGCTCTACGACGCCCTCCCTGAGGATGTCACCGTGTGCGTCATCGGCTGGCCTGACCTCATCGGAGAGGCGATCGTGCGTCGGGGCGACTGCTGTGTGCTGGCCGTTGATGTCCACGGCGAGGGATCCGGATTCGTGCGTCGTCTGCAGCGGGCCGACGTGGAGGCCGAGATGGTTCCGGCGGCGGGGCTTGGCGCGGCGGCGGCGGCAGCTGATCTCGTGCTGATCGAGGCCTCCGCCACTGGCGCCGATGGCCTCCTCGCAGTCACCGGATCCCGCGCCGCGGCGGCGGTCGGCTACTGCGCCGAGGCCCCGGTGTGGGCGGTGGTCGGGCTCGGGCGTCGCCTCCCGGGCCCGATGTGGCGCAGTGTGCTTGATCGGCTGGAAGGGGGCGACGACGCGTGGAGGCTCGACGACGAGGTCGTACCCGCCGGCCTTGTCAGCCATGTCGTCGGACCGAATGGTGTGTGTTCTGGCGTACTGGACTTGGGCCGCGCTGAGTGTCCGGTCGCGTACGAACTCACGAAGCTCATCGCACACTGATTCGTTTGGGTACGGTCCGGTGTATGCCGAGCCGTCGCAACCAAATCGAGATGACCCCCGCCGAGATCGAGGCCTACCTCAACGAAGGGGCCAAGACGCTCAACGTCGCCACGATCGGTCCCTCGGGTCATCCTCACCTCGTGGCGATGTGGTACGCCATGCAGGGGCCGAACCCGGTGTTCTGGACGTTCGGGAAGAGCCAGAAGGTTCTCAACCTGCGTCGCGACCCGAAGATGACCGCGCTCGTCGAGACGGGTGACAGCTACAACGAGCTTCAGGGTGTCGAACTCGTCGGAACCGGCCGCATCGTCGACGACTATGACGAGATCCTGGCGATCGCCAAGCTCGTTGCCCCTCGGTATCAGGGGCAGGGCGCATTGAGCGAGGCGGCGATCCCGTTTCTCGAGGCGCAGGCCCGCAAGCGACTCGGCGTGGTGCTGGAGGTCGAGCGGGTGGTGAGCTGGGATCACACCAAGCTCGGCGGCTCCTACTGAGGCAACCCTCAGCGCACGAGGGGTGTCGACTGGTCCCCCGTCGTGGCCGTGATGACCTCGATCGCTCGCTCCCGACGCGGCTCCATGACGAAGATTCGAGCCATGGTCTGCATCGCGGCCAGCCGGAGATGTGAGGTGGAGTCCTCCACGAGCACGCATGGAACCCCCTGCTCCCACAGTTCGTGCACCACGAGGTGGGCTTGCCAGAACGGGAGCCACGCCACCTCGACCATCCGGTCCGGTTTGATTTCGGGCTCGGTCGGATCGGTCATCCACCGGTACAGGCGTCGGATCACGCCGTCAGCGTAGACCGGCGCGGTGGAGGCAGGTACCGTCCGGCGTATGACCCCGTGGAACGGCCCGGTGCTACGGGTGCTGCAGCTCAACTCGTGGAATGTCGACGGTCCGTGGGTGGATCGGCTCGTCGAGATCGTGGCGATGATCCGCCACCTCGGTCCCGACATCGTGTGCCTCCAGGAGGTGATCGCCGGTTCCGATGGTCGCTCGACGGCGCACATCATTGCGGAGCAGGCCACGAGCGCTGGCCCGAACCGCTGGCATGTGGAGTCAGCGACAACGGCGTTCCCTGAGGAGGTCGAGGACGTTCCCGAGGACTCGACGTGGGGAGTGGCGATCCTCAGTCGGTGGCCGATCGACGAGACGCACTCGCAACTACTCGCTGATGGGTACCCGAGCATGTGGATGGTGATGCACGCCCGCACGAACGGGCTTGACGTGTTCACGACTCACCTCACGCCGGCCAAGCACGACGGACTGTGGCGTGAGCGTCAGGTGCTGGAGGTTGAGGCGTTCGTTCGTACGCACCGCAGCAGCGCCTCGCCGTTGCCGGCCGTCCTGACTGGCGACTTCAACGCGACGCCGGACTCGGCCGAGATTCGGTTCCTCACCGGTCGCCAAAGTCTCACACGGACCACCGAAGGCGATCGATGGAGCACGTACTGGCAGGACGCGTGGATCGTCGCCGGAGATGGGACCTCCGGCCTGACGTGGGACGACGACAACCCGTTCGCTGCTCTGTTGCACGTCCACCCTGCTCGCATCGACTACGTCTTCGTCGGCGACCAGTTCCCGTTCAATGCGCCGAGCGGGCCCGGAGCGCCATCGGGTAACGGCACGGGCAAGGTCGTGCGATGCGAGGTCATCGGGCGGACGCCGATCACCGGCACCCATCCGAGCGACCACCACGGCGTGTTGTGCGAGATCGCCTGGCCTGAGCGATCGCCGCGCCGGTAGCGTCGCCTCCCATGTCCGCTCGCTCCCGCGCACTTCCGCGGCGCTCCTGCCTGTCCATCCCTGGTTCGTCGGAGAAAATGGTCGGTAAGGGGCCCGGTATCCCTGCCGACATGGTGTTCCTCGATCTCGAGGACGCCGTCGCCCCCAAGGAGAAGGAGGCGGCCCGCCCGAAGATCGTCGAGGCCCTCCGGACCCTGGACTGGGGCGACAAGGTCATGTGTGTGCGGGTCAACGACTGGTCCACCAAGTGGACGGCGTTCGACATCATCGAAGTCGTCGGCCAGGCCGGAGATCGACTCGACGAGATCATGTTGCCGAAGGTGGAGTCGGCCGCCCAGATCATCGCCACCGACATGTTGCTGCGCCAGGTCGAGATCTCGGCCGGCCTGCCCATTGGGCACATCGGCATTGAGGCCCAGATCGAGACGGCACGAGGGCTCATCAACGTCGAGGAGATCTGCGCGGCGTCGCCTCGGCTCGAGACCATCATCTTTGGCCCGGCCGACTTTGCCGCCAGCATGGAGATGCCCGTACTCACGGGTGGTGTGCAGATCGCCGCCTACCCCGGTGACCACTTTCACTACGTGTTCTCGAAGATCCTCATGGCCGGCCGGGCCAATGGTTTGCAGGTCATCGATGGCCCTTACCTGTACATCCGTGACCCCGATGGCTTCCGGGACTACTGCCAACGCACCCGCACGCTCGGCTACGACGGCAAGTGGGCGCTGCACCCCGATCAGGTCAAGATTCTGAACGAGGTGTTCTCGCCGACGCAGGAGCAGTTCGACAAGGCGTGGCAGATCATCGACGCCTACCGCCAGGCCACTGAGGACGAGGGCAAGGGCGCTGTCATGTTCGGCGAGGAGATGATCGACGAGGCGAGCCGGAAGATGGCGCTCAAGTTCATCTCCCGTGGCGAGCGCGCCGGCCTCGAGCGGAGCGCGCCAGACGCGTGAGCACCGCCCGCTTCGACGCCTTGCTCTTCGATGCTGGCGGGGTGGTGGTCATGCCGGACCCCCGGGCCATCGGCGATGCGCTTGGCCTCGATGCGTCCGTTCCTGACGGACACCGAGCCCACTATCACGCGCTCTTCACGCTCGAACAACAGGCCCTCGCCGAGGGAGCGGCCCTCACCGTCGAGCACCTCGACTGGAACGTGTACCGCTCGGCCTACGCCGAGGCGCTCGGATTCGCAGACCCGGACGAAGCGATCATCAGGATGTCGCGGATCTGGTCCGCGCTGCTGTGGCGCTGCCGGATCGAGGAGTCCATTGCGGCACTGTGGAAGCTCTACCAGAATCAGGTGCCGATGGGCATCGTGTCCAACGCCAGCGGCCAGATCGAGGGCGTGTTGCGAGTGCAGGGTGTATGCCAGGTCGGGGCGGGTGCGGGCGTGCCGGTCAGTGTGGTGATCGACTCCCACGTCGTGGGGGTGGCCAAGCCGGACCCCGCGATCTTCGAACCAGCCCTCGAGGCGCTCGGCCAGCCAGATCGCTCACGCGTGGCGTACATCGGCGACTCGTTCATCAACGACGTGGGCGGGGCCGTGGCCGCTGGCCTGGTACCTCTGCAGATCGATCCGTACGGGTTGTACGCGGGGCAGGGCCACGAGCGCATCGCCTCGCTCCACGAACTGCTCGACTGGGTCTGAGATGGGGGAGAGCGACCGGCCAGGCGAGAACGTCTCGGCCCGTTGGGCGCGGTGGCGGGCAGCGATCGACCTCGACGACTACGACGCTCGTTGGGAACGGATGCTGGCGGAGGGGACGGCGGCGCACGGGGAGGCCGACTTCGTCGAAGCGCTCGGACCCGGACCGGTTCTGGACGCCGGGTGTGGCACGGGCCGTGTCGCCATTGAACTTGCTCGTCGCGGGCGCGAGGTCGTGGGTGCCGACCTCGACGGCGACATGATCGCCGCGGCCCGACGCAAGGCGCCGGACCTCGAATGGTTCGTCGAGGATCTGGGGACGATGCACCTCGGGCGGCGGTTCGCCGTCGTGGTCATGGCGGGCAACGTTTTGCTCTTCGCCCGGCCACAGGACCGCGACGGGATCGTGCGCAATCTGGCGTCGCATCTGGCGCCCGGTGGGGCGCTCGTCGCGGGCTTCAGCTTGGAGCACGGTGGCTACCGGCTCGACGAGTACGACGGCTCATGCGCCGCGGTTGGCCTGGCACTCAGCGAGCGCTTCGCCACTTGGGAGCGGGACCCATACACGAGCGGCGAGTACCACGTGAGCGTGCACCGGCACACCTGACGCCCTTGTCCGATGGGAACTTCGAACGGAGAGGGCGGTTTTCCGCCTCTCGTGTTCGAACTTCACGGTTCAGCTGCCGAGCTGATCCACCAAGCGGCGGGCGATCACCTTCAGGCATAGGGTTTCATCGGCGCCTTCGAAGATACTGAGGACGCGGGCATCCACGAAGAGACGCGACACGCTGTACTCCTCGGCGTAGCCGTATCCGCCGTGAATCTGCATCGCCTCACGCGTCACCCACTCGGCGGCCTTGCAGACGTAGGCCTTCACCATCGACGCCTCCGTCTGGCCCTGTCCCTTGGCCATGAGTGTGGCGACGGCGTACATGTACTGGCGGGCGGCCTGGATGAGGAAGGCCATGCGGCCGAGCTTCACCCTCGTGAGTTCGTAGTCACCGACAGCATGCCCGAACACCTTGCGGTCCTGCGAGTAGGCCAGGGCGGCCTCATACGCCGCCTGCATGACCCCGACTGCACGCGCGGCCGTTTGCAGCCGCCCGTTCTCAAATCCTTCCATCTGGAAATAAAAGCCTTTGCCCTTGCCCTCGTCCAGACCGATGAGGTTGGTGGCCGGCACCCACCAATTCTCGAGGGCGATCTCGTAGGAGTGCATTCCCCGGTAGCCGATGGTGTCGATCGGCCGGCCCTCCATCTTGCCGACCGTGCCACCTTCGGCAGCGGCTTGAGCGAACTCGAAGCCGTGGCCGTCACCCCGCGGCTTGGGCACGATGAACACCGACAGGCCCCGATGGGTCTTCGACGTGTCGGGGTCCGTACGGGCCAACAACATCAAAACATCGGCTCTGGCGGCGAACGTGCACCACGTCTTGACCCCGTTGATCGCGTACCCGGGCTCGCCGGCTGGACCCAACGCCGCAGTCGCCGTGACCCGTACGTTGGCCACGTCAGAGCCGTAGTCCGGCTCGGTGACCGCCACCGCGCACATCACCTCGGCCGTGGCGAGCTTGGGCAACCACTCGTGCTTCTGCTCCTCAGTACCTCCCTTGACGAGTGCCCTGGTGAGGATCTCGGGCCGGGTGATGAGCGAGCCGCCAATCCCGAGGCTGCCTCGGCTGAGTTCCTCGGTGGCGATGACCATGGCGGTGTACTCGCCGTCCCCGCCCGTCGAGTAACCGCCATACTCCTCAGGGATCGACAGCCCGAACGCCCCGACCTCGGCGAGACCGCTGATGATGTGCTCGGGAACGTCACTGTTGGCGCGGTGGACGTGCTCGGCGGACGGCTTGATCTCCTTCTCCGCGAAGGCGCGAAACGTGTCCTGTACGAGTTCAAAATCACCATCGAGGTGGCGTGGACCCGGCGTAGCAGCCAGCGACGCGATGAACGCGGGAGCCCGACACGCAGTGACGAAGTCATGGGCGGGTGCCAGCAGCGCAGGCTCGACGCCCCACATGGCCTCTCGTCCGATCAGCTTCGAAATGAGGTCGTAAACGGCGTCGGCGACGAACGCGCAGGTGAGCGCCGCCTCCACCTCGCCCTTGCCGCCGTAGTCGAGCATCGACCGTGCGGTCGATACGGCGGACGCCACGTGGGCGAGGTCATAGGCCAGCACCTGGTTCGCGTCCGGCCCGCCGCTCGCCGCCAACTGGCGGATGCCTTGCAAGACCGCGGATTCGGCAAGCTCGATGACGGACACGGCGGCCTGAAGGTCGGGAGCGCTCATATGGCTCGAACGCTACCGAGCCCGGCCAGAATGACGGCATGCGGGTGTGCGTGTATTGCGGGTCGAGCCGGGGTTCCGACAGCTTTCGGCGCGGAGCGGAGGCCCTCGGGACCGAGATGGCCCGACGGGGGATCGGCCTCGTGTATGGCGGAGGCGACGTCGGGCTGATGGGCGTGATCGCTGATGCCGTCCTCGCCAGCGGAGGCGAGGTCATCGGTGTGATCCCGAGTGCCCTGGTGGCCGCCGAGGTAGCCCACAATGGCCTGACGGAACTCATCGAAGTCTCGTCCATGCACGAACGTAAGGCCCGCATGGCCGAACTCGCCGACGGGTTCATCACCCTCCCCGGCGGGTTCGGGACGCTCGACGAGACGTTCGAGGTCCTCACGTGGAACCAACTCGGGTTGCTCCACAAGCCCTTGGTGTTCCTCGATCTGGACGGGTTCTGGGAGCCGCTGTTCACGCAGGTCTCCCGGATGATCGAGGTCGGGCTGGTGAGACCCCAACACCGTGATCTGGCCACCAGGGTTCGGACCGTCGAGGAAGCCCTCGACGCCGCTACCGCTCCGTTCTCTGCTCCTCCGCCCAAGTGGGCCGGGTGACGAGCGCTATTCCTCGACGACGACGATCGCGAATTCGGGGCAGTTCGACACGGCGAGGCGAACCCGGCTGAGAAGGGCGTCGGGCACCGTTCCATCGCGTGCCACGCTGGCCGTTCCGTAGTCGTCGACCGAGAAGAACTCCGGCACGAGGGAGTAGCAGCGGGAGTGGCCCTGGCACTTGTCAGCGTCGATGCGGACCTTCACCTAGAACACCACCGGGATACTCCGGGGTCCACGGACCTGCCCGCCGGCCCACGTCACTTCGCCGCCCGCTTCCAACTCGAACTCGGGGATCTGGGCCAGCCACTCCTCGACGGCGACGCGCAGTTCCATGCGGGCCAGATTGGAACCGGCGCAGCGGTGGATGCCGACGCCGAACGCGACGTGGCGGTTCTGCTCGCGGTCGATGATGACCTTGTCGGCATCCGGGAACACACTGGGGTCCCGGTTGGCGGCGGGGAAGCTCAGCAGCACCTTGTCGCCGGCGTGCATGGGGCATCCGGCGAACTCGACATCCTCGGTGACGATGCGAGCCATGGTGACGGGCGAGTAGGCCCGTAGCAGTTCCTCGATGGCGAAGGGCATGAGCTCGGGTTCGGCGACGAGGCGGCGGCGGTCATCGGGGTGGGTGGCGAGATGCCACAACGCCGAACCG
>JBKJJS010000067.1:0-4382 GCA_046597895.1 Ilumatobacteraceae bacterium | reverse complement strand
TCGCCTTCCATCGCCATGTAGTCGGCGGCGCCGCGGCGGGCTTCCTTGAACGCCTGGTACTTCGCCTGCTCCTCGGCACTGAAGACGGCGCGGGGCGGCGGTTCGGGCAAGGTCCGTAGCACCTCGTCCTCGACGATCGAGTAGCCCTTGCCGGCGATGCGGTCCGTCGCTTTCGCGGCGCGGGTGTCGAACACCTTCAGCCCCGTCGAGGGATCGATGCGGATCGACATGCGTGGCTCACCTCCTCCTTCGGTTCTGCTCACGGGCGGTTGTCCTATCGGCGAACGCGCACCACCGGCGCTGCCCCCTCCAGCCTCGTACATCGCTGACGCCCGCGACGAGCCGACCGCGATCCGACCCGTCCACCGTGGGTCAAGATGGGCCGATGAGCTCCAGGGTGGCGGTGGTGACGGGCGTGAACTCCGGCATCGGCCGGGCGACGGCCATCCACCTGGCGTCACAGCAGATGCACGTGTTCGGCACCGTGCGCTCCGTGGACAAGGCGGCCAAGCTGCGGACCATGGCCGCCGACGCCGGGGTGACCGTCGAACTCGTGGAGCTCGACGTAGCCAACGACGACTCCGTGGCGAGGGCTTCGCCCAGATCCTCGAACGTGTCGAGGCCGTCGACCTGCTCGTCAACAATGCCGGCGTCGGCCCCATCGCCGTAGCCGAGCACTGCCCGACGAGCCTGTACCTCGACACGATCAACGTCAACCTCTGCGGAGCGGTGCGCTGCACCCAAGCGGTGTTGCCCACGATGCGCGCGCAGCGCCGAGGGTGCATCGTGAACATCGGGTCGTTCACCGGCAAAGTGCCGGCGGCGGCGCAGTCGCCGTACGTGGCGTCGAAGTACGCGCTCGAGGGGTGGAATCAGGCCAGGGAGTCGGGCGCCGCGAGTGACCGTGGCCTTCCGTCCCGACAAGCCGCGTGCCGACCCCACCGCGAGAGCTGACCCAGGTGCGGCTCCGTGCTCGTCGCCGCGCAACCGCCCGCGCGATGTATCACAAATGTATCAATCCGCACGCGTCCAGGGCCTCTTGGCCGATACCGGGTGATCCGACCACAATCGCGTTTGACCTGTTCAGCAGCACTATTCAACACGGATCGCCAACGGCCTGGACACCGTGGAATCCGCCTACGGATCAAAAGGTGGGGAGTTCGACTCTCTCCGGGCGCGCTGAGAAAATACCTTCTGACCAGGAGATATTCCAACCGGGACACCTAGTGATCGGTGTCCCTCTCCCGTTTCTGGCGACGATCCGCGGCCGCCGTTGAGCGGGCCCGATGGCTCTGGCCGCGCTCTGCGGGTGACGTCGCAGCGAACTGCTCGGCCTTCGGTGGAGTCCGGCCGACCTCAGGGCACCAGCGATGAGGATCGACCTCGCTCTGGTGAGCGTCGCCGGGGACAAGTCGAGGAGAAGCTGCTCGCCGGAGCGGAGTGGGGGGACGATGACCTCTTCGTGGCCACCAAGCTCGGCCGACCGATCACCCCCGAGAACTTCAACCAGATGCTCCACGGAACGGAGGGACTCGGAACCCAACCCTTGCGACGTCGCGAACCAGCTGGTCAAGGGGCTCCTAGCTGAGTGGTTGAGCCCTCGGTGGTAGCAACGATGACCAGCAATCGACGCAGGACCTGAGCGATCGACGACGGTCGGTAGCGACCGTGGCGCATTGACGATGAGCGTCGGGTCCATTCGTCACGACGCGCTAGTCGAAGAGCCGGGGCCCCTCTGTCGAGATGTCTGAGCCGCGGCGTCGGGGCGTCTGAACTCTCCGCTTCGGAGGAACCCGCGATCCGATCGCTGCCGGGAATTCCGGGCCGGGGCCGTATTCGACGGCACTGCCGCGTTGCTGCATCGAGGTCTTGAGGAGCAAGCCTCGATCGACCATGTCGCGCAAGATGGCGGAGGCCCGGGTGACGCCCACGTCAAGGAGATTGCGAACAGTTGCATTCGTGACCCGCTCGTACTCCTCGACATGCGCAAGCACCTTCCGGTCGATGTCATCTCCGGAGCGACGGTGATAGCGGACGGCGGTGCCGAGCTGTGCGAGCGCTCGATCGCGAAGCCGATACACGGGGTACTGGCTGCTCGCCGTGCGACGGGTGGGTTCAAGGAGTTCCAGGGGGACGCTGGCCATGCGTTGAAGGACCAGTTGCGATTCCTCCAGCCGGCGTTGGGCAGCGGGCATGAGCGCCTCGGCGTTGATGGTGCGCTTTCGGCACAACTCATGGAGAACGATGAGGACATCGGTTTCGTGCTCGTCGTTCAGTCGGGTAGGAAGCTGAGCGACGAACTTGGCGACGTCCAGGTTGCGCGCTGCGCCGAAGCGGACTTTGACCGACTCGTCGCGACCTTCGAACGTCGGCGGGTCACCGCCAGCGGCGATCATCGACCGATACATCCGATCGACTCCCACGCCCAAGAGCTCCCCGAGCCGCAGGTTTCGGGCCGCCTCGGCAAGCAGGGGGTTTCTGGCGCGCGGTTCACCGGTGAGCAGGTTCTCGGCCGTGACTCCGGCGACGAAGCCCCCGGGCGACACCACGGTGATCTGTTCGTCGTCATGTTCAATGAAGACCGAGCCTGCGAGGCGGTAATCGCGGTGTACCAATGCGTTGGCGATCGCCTCACGGATTGCGAGCTCGGGGAAGTCGGCCACGGTGATCTGCTGACCGCTCGGGAGTAGCACGTTGCGGTCGTGGCGCCGAGCGCGAACAAGGTCGATGGCTCGCTCGGCGACCTCGAGTACCGAACCCGACAGGCGGAACGAGAAGTCCGGCTCCGCGGACGCGCGCGGACGGTGGACGTACACAAGGCTCGCGTCGGACCCCTCGGCCGGTGCCACCAACAGCAGCGCTCCCGCCCGTCGCAACGCTCCGGAGTCATCGAGAAGTTGGAGGTTCCGAAGAAGTTCGTTGAGGGGCAGCTCGGCGACCTCGCGACCGCCTTCCGGCATTGCTCGAAGACGTCGACGGACAATCTCCATAGCTGTCGACGAGATGTCCCTTTGCCCGAACGGCGTTGCCTCTGCAGTGAGATCAAGGCTGAGCCGAGCGCTGTACAGCCGATGAACCTCGGCCGGACTCAACGCTTGGCAATCGGTCCCCATCCGGACCGTGACCCGCCCGGCGACGGAGTAGACCTCGGTCCCCTGGAGGACCTCGACCACCACGAGTCTCACGGCCGGAGCTTCGGGTACGGAGTACACCTCGATGCCGACCAGGAGTCCCGGACTCGTGCGGTCGAAGATCCCCTTCCGAATGGTGTCCAAGTCGGCGGTGCAACCCTTGAGGGCGCCAGGGCCACCAGGTCGATTGGCGACCCCGACGACCAAGAAGCCGCCGCTGGCGTTAGCGAAACACATCGCCCCAGCGGCGAGGTCGTCCAACAACTTGCGAAGATCCCGGTCGGGTTGCTTGAAGTCGAGTTTGTCCGTCTCGAGGCTGTGCGCAGAACAGCCCTCGATGACGGCGCTGATGGCCGATCGGACGGTCTCCGGGACTTTCATCGCCTTTTACTGCACCAGCAGATCTGCCACCACAATAAAACTCCGGAAAAGGATCGAGCTGTCCACGACAGGCCGCCGCCAGCCGGCCTGCGACCCATGACTCGGCAAGCCTGGGATTCTCCAGCGGCCCTGCCGACAGCACGGTGACGCCCCGCGCTCGGCACACCGATCACCGTGGTCGACCGTGGGAGTATCGAACCATGATTGCGTTCGAGATCCGCGAAGCAGTTCCTGCTGACGCCGATGCAGTTGCGGACTATCACGACCGCTGCTTCAGAACGACGTATTCGTCGCAGGTGCTCGCCGGCGAGTTCGGAGCACCCGACCTCGCGGGCACGAGGCAACAACTTCACGATTGGTTCCTCCCCGAGTCCGGGCTCGAAACGCGGGTAGCCGTCGTCGATGGTGCGCCGATCGGTCATGTGACGGTCAGCGGCCACCAACTCGTCCACCTGTTCGTCGAGCCCAGCCACCAGCACATCGGCCTCGGCCGACACCTGCTGGCGCTGGGTGAGGCGATGATCGCCGCCGGCGGCCACACGGACTTCGAGTTGCACGCGAGGGTCGAGAACGTCTCTGCGATCGCCTTCTACGAAAGGGCGGGATGGGCTGTGAGCGACTGCATGATTCACACGGTCGAGCACGGCATCAGCTACGACGAGCGGGTCCTCATCAAGCGGACAACGGTGACGACGTGGCACCACGGTCTGATTGCTCAATGGTGGGCCAACTTCAACCTCGACGGACCTGAGATCGCGTTCTTCCGGTCCTACGTCGCATCCGGTCAGCCGGCGCTCGACGTCGGCTGCGGGAGCGGCCGATTGCTGGTGCCGTGGGTGGCCGACGGGCTCGACGTCGACGGCGTCGACG
>JBKJJS010000346.1:0-3081 GCA_046597895.1 Ilumatobacteraceae bacterium | reverse complement strand
TGTACGGCTCGCCCCGCAAGGTGGTGGGTTCTCTCAAGGGCATTGACCTCGTCGAGGCTCCCCGCAACGGCACCAACGGGCTGTGCTGCGGCGCCGGCGGGGCCCGCATGTGGATGGAGGAGTCCATTGGCAAGAAGGTGAACGACGAGCGGGCCACCGAGGCGCTGTCCACTGGCGCCACCCGCATCGCCACCGCCTGCCCGTTCTGCTACATCATGATGGACGACGGTGTGAAAGCAATGGCGCCGGGTATGGGCATCGACAGCGACTCCGTGAAGGTGGCCGATCTCGCCATCCACGTCCTCGATGCCATCGAAGCGGGCGAGCGGGCGCTGGCGGCCCAAGCCGTGCCGCTGGCCATGAGCTTCAAGTCGGCCTCGTCACCGTTGACATTCCCGCCGAAGCTGCCCGAGGGTTTCGACCCCCGCGAACCGGCCGTCCCGACTGGCTCGGCCGGCGACGTCGACCCCGGATCGGTTACCTGAAGTTTTCGAAGTAGCGGCTCGGGGTGGGGCCGCGCTGGCCCTGGTACTTGGAGCCGGTGGCGCCCTTGCCGTACGGCTTGTCGGCCGGAGTGGTCATCATCATGAAGCTGACCTGGCCGATCTTCATGCCCGGGTAGATCGTGATGGGCAGGCTCGCCACGTTCGACAGTTCGAGTGTGATGTGGCCGTCCCATCCAGCATCGACGAAACCAGCGGTCGAGTGGATGAGCAGGCCAAGGCGGCCGAGCGACGACTTGCCCTCGACGCGACCCACGATGTCGTCCGGCAAGGCGATGCGCTCGAGCGTCGAGCCGAGTACGAACTCGCCGGGATGCAGCATGAACACGCCATCCAATGGGATCGAGATCAGTTCCGTGAGGTCCTCGAGGTTCTGCTTCACGTCGATGATTCCCGCCGTGTGGTTGCGGAAGACACGGAACAGGTTCGAGACCTTCATGTCGATCGAGGACGGCTGGATGCACGTGTCGTCGAGCGGATCGATGACGATGCGGCCGGCGGCGATGGCCTCACGGATGCTGCGGTCGGACAGGATCACGGAAGGCGACCCTACCCGGGTGGATCGAGGCGGAACACAGTGCCACTGAGCGACAGGACGTAGACCTCGCCGGTTGCGTCGACGCCGAAGGACACCGGGTTCGACACGCTCGCCACTTGGGTGACGGTGGGGACGTCGTTGCCGTCGAGCGTGAGGGCCGAGACCACGCCGGAACAGAAGTCGGCGAAGAGATAGGCGCCCTGGAGCGAGGGGATGGCGCTGCCGTGGTAGATGAGGCCGCCGGTGATCGAGCAGGCCGGGTCGTGGCCGTACTCGTACAGCGGGGCTTGGTGGCCGGCGGCTGGCTGATCCTCGTTGTAGCGCTCCGTGCCTTCCCAGGCACTCCATCCGAAGCTCACGCCCTTGCCGCGCCCGTCGACTGCTCGGGCGAGGTCGACTTCCTCCTTCGAGCCCTGGCCCACGTCGCCGATCCACAGATCGCCCGTCGCCGAATCGAACGAGAATTGCCACGGATTACGCAGGCCGATGGACCAGATCTCCTTCTTGGCGCCCGGGGTGTTGACGAAGGGGTTGTCGGCTGGGATCTGGTACGACCGGGTGCGAGTCGGGCGGGGGTTGATGCGGATGATCTTGCCGAGCCAGGTGTTCATCTTGAGGGCGTAGCGCTTGGGATCGCCGACACTTCCCCCGTCACCGAAGCCCATGTACAGGTAGCCGTCAGGTCCGAAGGCGATGTCGCCACCCTTGTGGTTGGAGTACGGCTGGGTCTTGGTGAGGACAAGACGCCTCGAGTAGCGGCGGAGGGTGCCGTCGGCTCGGATCGAGTACTCGGCGAGCCGGGAGTTGCCGCCGAGGCTGGTGTGACTGACGTAGGCGTAGTTCAGGGTGGGGTGGAAGGTGAGGCCGAGAAGACCCAACTCGCCGCTGACCCGTGTGTAGGACCGCATGTCAAGGGCGAGGAGCGGCGCGAGCCCCGGACGGAGCATGTAGACGCGACCGTCGCGAGTGCCGATGTAGCCGACACCGGTGGAGGGGCGGGTGGCCATCACGATGGCGTTCGGAATGTTGACGAACTCGGTGGGGACGAGCGAGGGTGGCACGGCGTTGGCGGGTACCGGTGGGCCGATGAGCCCGATCGCCCCGACCAGCGCCGCGGCGACCACGAGCACGCGAGGAGCGGGTCGGCCGAGCCGACCCTTGGTGGTACGGGTCAACGAAGCAACCAGCATACGGCGAGCGTAGCTGCGTCCTCTGCGTGGCCGGCCGCCGCCTCCACGTGGCAGGCGAACCGGTGGACGTGGTGCGGGGGGAGATTGGTAACCTGGGCGGCACGCGGATGTAGTTCAAGGGCAGAACATCAGCTTCCCAAGCTGAGAATGCGGGTTCGATTCCCGTCGTCCGCTCTCAAAGCCCCAGTTTCTACGTGTCCACCCACGTCGTCGCGAGGGTCAGAGCCACCAGGTTCCCGAGGCCCCATCGGGCGGGTTGCGGAGCAGCTCGCGCAGCGCCACGACGAGGTTGCCGGGGTAGGCAAGAGTCGCCCGGTTGAATCGCTTCGGGTTCATGAAGATCAACCCGGCATGGACGCGTCCCTCCTGAAACCGCACGGCCCCGAAGCTCTATCATCAATCGCGTCGCCGGAACAGCTCCGGCAACGCCAGGAGGACCAGCAATGGCAGTTGTTCTGATCACGGGGTGTAGCACCGGAATCGGGTTGGAGACGGCGCTCGCCTTTGCTCGACGGGGCAATACGACGTACGCGTCGATGCGCAACCTCGCCAAGTCGGATCTGCTGGGCGAACGAGCGGCGCACGAGGGTCTCAGCATCGAGATCATCCCGCTCGATATCACCGACGGCGGCTCGGTGGCCGCCGCGGTCGCCACGATCGAGGGCCATCATGGTGCGATCGACGTGCTCGTCAACAACGCCGGCATCGGCACCGGCGGCCCGATCGAAACGATCGACCTCGACAAAGCTGCGGCCGTGTACGACACGAACGTCTGGGGTGCCGTCCGGACGATTCGTGCGGTGCTTCCGGCTATGCGGGCAAAGGGCAGCGGTGTGATCATCAACGTGAC
>JBKJJS010000078.1:0-9433 GCA_046597895.1 Ilumatobacteraceae bacterium | reverse complement strand
GGCCGGTTTCTCAAGGAACAGAACCCCGACATCAAGGTGATCGCCATCGAGCCACCTCTCGGTGAGCGGGTCGAGGGGCTGCGCAACCTCGACGAGGGCTACATCCCCCCCGTGTTCGAGAACTGGGAAGGCTTCGAACTGCTCGACCGCAAGCGGGTCGTGCGGCCCCGGGAGTCCATCGAGTGGACGCGCCGACTGGTGAAGGAGTGCGGGATCTTCGCGGGCATCTCGGCTGGCGCGGCCATGGCCGGCGCGGCGAAGGTGGCGAGCCAGATCGACGAGGGCGTCGTGGTGTTCATCGTCTGCGACAACGGCTGGAAGTACCTGTCCACGGGTGCCTACACCGACGATCTCGACGAGGCCGAGGCACGGGCCGAGAAGATCATCTACTTCTGATCAGCGGCTGACGACAAGCAGTACGACGCCTGACAGCACGACGCCGGACGCGATCAGGCGACGTCGGCCCTCGCCTTCGCCGAGGTACTTCCAGCCGATGAGCGCGGCCAACACCACGCTCGACTCGCGGATCCCTGTCACGTAGCCAACGGGGGCCAACCGGAATGCGGCTACCACCAGGCTGTACGTCACGACGGTGGCGAGGCCGGACAGCACCACGGTCCACGGCTGGGCGACGAGCACCGTTCGAAGGCTCGCCGTGCGTCCCGTTGCAAGGGCGTATGCAGTAAGCGACGTACCGAGGAGGACGAACCCGACGAAGACATAGCTGTCCGTACCGGCCACGCGCACTCCCTTCGCGTCTGACACGGAGTACACCCCGATCGTCAATGCCACGACGACAGCATCGGTGAGGGCGCTCGGCTTCACCCGTCCGGCGATGATCACGAGACCGGTCACGATCACCGCGATGGCCACCCATCCGAGCAAGCCGAGCCGATCGCCCAGAAGGACCGCTCCCCCGATCGCCGCGAACACCACTCCGCCGCCGCGGGCGATCGGGTAGGCCACTGAGAAGTCGCCTCGGTCGTAGGCGCGCGCGAGGAAGATCACGTACGGCACGTGGACGCCCGCTGACAGCAACGCCCACGGGAGGCATCGGGCAGGGGGAAGGCCGACGATCGTGAGAACGATCGCCGCCACGACTGCGGCTACCAGGAATTGGGCCCACAGCGCGCCGAAGCGGTCCGGGCTGCGTTTGGCGGCGAGATTCCAGCCAGCGTGGAGAACGGCGGCGACGAGTGCGTAGACCGTCGCCGTCAACATCTCCGAGGGTCTAGCGCACGAGCATGGCGACGGCGGTGAAGTGGCAGACCCCGGCGGCGATCGTGAAGGTGTGCCAGACCTCGTGATAGCCGAACGTGAGTGGCCACGGATTGGGCCGGCGCAGGAGAAGCACGGGGAAACCGATGGAGTAGAGAAGGCCGCCGGCCACGATGAGGGAGAGTTCGACGGTCGTGAGTGACCGAACCATCGCCGGCGCGGCGATGACGGCCAGCCAGCCGAGAATCGGGTACAACGCGTAACTGGCGATCTGCCAGCCCCTCCGATCGAAGGCCAGCACCTTCATCAGGATCCCGGTGACCGCGCCGGCCCACACGACGCACAACACCGGGATCCCCCATTCCGGAGGCATCGCGATGAGACATACGGGCGTGTAAGTCCCGGCGATGAGGACATAGATCGTGGAGTGGTCGAGGCGGCGCATGACCGCGATCGCCCGGGTTGATCGGGCCAAACGGTGGTAGGCGGCCGAAAGACCGAACGCCGCGAGCAGGCTGACGGCGTAGACCGACGAACCAACCCGGGCCATCGCGCCCGACGCACTCAGGACGAGAAGTGCGCCCGCCGGGATGGCGACGCCGAAGGCCACGGCGTGCATCCATCCACGCCAACTCGGGCGCACCGCGATCAGCGGAGGTACGGGGGGCTGGGCGATGTCAGACACGCTGGCCACGGTACGCCTCAGGAGCGCGGGAGGGGTGGCGGTAGCGTCGTGGCTCATGTCACGACCCGACGGCCGCTCGCCGGACGAACTCCGCCCCATTACCTTCGAGCGGGACTTCACCGAGATGGCCGCTGGCTCGGTGCTCGTGTCGTTCGGGCGCACGCGGGTGTTGTGCACCGCGTCCATCGACGAGAGCGTTCCCCGTTGGATGAAGGGCTCCGGCAAGGGGTGGGTGACGGCGGAGTACTCGATGCTGCCCGGCTCGTCTCCCGAGCGGGTCGACCGCGAGGCGGCCAAAGGCAAGCAGAGTGGGCGCACCGTCGAGATCCAGCGCCTCATCGGTCGCTCGTTGCGGGCGGCATGCGACATGGTGCTCCTCGGCGAGCGCCAGGTGGTCGTGGACTGCGACGTGCTCCAGGCCGACGGTGGGACGCGTACGGCCAGCATTTGCGGCGGGTATCTCGCGCTGCACGATGCCCTCACGAGGGTGGTTCAGCAGAACGGATTGAAGGCTCATCCGCTCCATAGCCGCTGTGGCGCCATCAGCGTCGGGATTGTCGGTGGTGCGCCCGTGCTCGACCTGCCCTACAGCGAGGACAGCACCGCGGAGGTCGACATGAACGTCGTGATGCTTCAACCGAACGATGGCGGTGAGGCCCGTTTCGTCGAAGTGCAGGGAACGGCGGAGGGGGCGGCATTCAGTCGGGGCGACCTCGACGAACTGCTGGGGCTAGCGGCTGGTGGTCTCGCCGAGATCTTTGCGTTACAGGCCGA
Organism: Ilumatobacteraceae bacterium; assembly: GCA_046597895.1. Taxonomy (GTDB): domain Bacteria; phylum Actinomycetota; class Acidimicrobiia; order Acidimicrobiales; family Ilumatobacteraceae; genus WLJO01. The sequence continues at coordinate 6,756 of JBKJJS010000078.1, read as the reverse complement.
GGTCACTGCGCAGGCGCCGCCTCACCGTCCCATCGGGCGATGAACGAAGCACCCCTCTTCCGGCCGACGCTCGTCTGTGCGTCCGCCAACCCGGACAAGGTCGCCGAGATTCGAGCGGTCCTCGGGGAGGCGGTCGAACTGCTGGCGCGGCCAGACGGCCTCGCCGACGTCGTCGAGGATGCCGACACGTTGGAGGGCAACGCCCGGCTGAAGGCGGTTGCAGTGGCGGCGGCGGCGCAACGCCCTGCCGTGGCCGACGACACCGGTCTCGAGGTGAACGCCCTCGGGGGAGCCCCCGGTGTCTACACCGCGCGATTCGCCGGTGACGGCGCCACCTACGCCGACAACCGCTACAAGTTGCTCGTGGAGATGGCAGGCGTGCCGGCCGCTGAGCGGGGCGCCACCTTCGTGACCGTGGCGCTGGCGCGCTGGCCCGATGGGCGTGAACTTGTGGCTCGCGGCGAGTGTCGCGGCACCATCGCCGAGTTCGAGCAGGGTGAGCGAGGCTTCGGCTACGACTCCGTGTTCATCCCTGAGGAAGGCGATGGGCGCACGTTCGCAGAGATGACCGACGACGAGAAGAACGCGCTCTCCCACCGCGGTCGCGCATTGCGCCTCCTGCTCGCGGGGCTCGATCAGATGGCGTAAGTCAAGCCCACCCCGATTTGGTGCGGGCGGAGGGATTTGAACCCTCACTCCTTGCGGAACGGGATCCTAAGTCCCGCGCGTCTGCCAGATTCCGCCACGCCCGCGACGGTGACGCTCACCGTACCGCGGGCCACCGCGACCCCGGGTCGCGCGTGGTTCTGGGCGGCAATCCACAGGCTCAGGCCTGTGGATTGCGCGCCAGAACACTGTCCGGAGTCGGCAACCTCTGCCGGGCGCGGGCCGGTGCGAGCATTCCGACCCGATTCAGCTGACGGGCAGCCAGGCGAGGACGAGTTGCGTCACCTTGACGTCGGTTCGTTCCAAGGTGACCGGAAGGGACGTGATCACCGACGCCTTCGTCGCCCAGGTGGCGTCGATCTCGGCGATTTCCTCGCCGGCTGAGATCTCGAGATCCCTGAGATCGGCCTGGAGCGCGTCGACCTTGTTCTCGGCGGCGTCGAGGCGGGCCCCGGACGTGGACGACCGGGTTCGCCTCCCGGCGGCACCACTCATCTTGCCGAGGATGCTTCGGCGACTGCGCCCACCGAACAGGTCCCCGAGGATCGATCCCGCAGTTCCCAAAATCTCCTCGTTCCTGCGCCCCTTTCGTTCCTGCTCGAGAACGTTGGCCCGGCCTCTGGCGACATCGAGGGCATCGATGATCCGGTTCGCTTTCACCTGGTATTTGTCTCGCAGGGCCGCTGTTGCCTCGTCGGCCTTGCCGTCGGCGACTCCAGCGCATCGAGCGGCGAACTGGTCGGGCGTCTCGCCTGGTCGGCTGAACAGCCTCAACTCCCGGTTCGTCATGATCTCGAGCGTCTTCGATCGCACCAAGGCGTCGATGAGGTCGCTCTGCACAGCCGTCCAGAACGTCCTCTTGGCGAGTGGCGCGTCGGTGAGGGAGTACGTGCACGTGGTCGGCGGTTCGGGGCGGAGGTCTCGCTCGTCGTAGTCGACCGTGAATGCCATGGCCATGTTGGGCGTGGCCGAGAGCGGGAACACCACGGCCTCGTACTCCTCGTCGTGGACGAGATCAGCCTTCACCTCGTCATAGCGCAGGTTGACCCTGGCCACGATGGCCGGCTCGTAACGAATGCCGTGGGCGGCGCCACCGATCCGCGGCAGCCATGGTGCGGCCACGTCCACCCAGCGAAGGGGGATGGATCCGTCGATCTGTGGCATCACCGGCGACTCGTCGTGGCCGAGGGTTCGCGGCGCGCCGGGGGCACGGGAGGCCGGTGGCGGGACGTTCGGCGTGGTGACGATCTCCCGTGGAGTTGTCGCCCCGGTGGTGGTAGTCGCCCCGGTGGTGGTAGTCGCCTCGACGGTCGGGGCGGTCGGGGCTGGCGCCATTGCGGTGGGAGGGGCAGTTGCCTTCTCGGGGGCGGTCGCCATCAGCGAGACGATCTGGTCACGCGTGAGCGGACCGCGCAGGTAGCTCATGGCCCAGCGCGTGGTGAACACCTCCGGCTTGTCCTTGCCTGCTCGGCGCAGGACGAACTCTCGCTTGGCGAGGCCGGAAATGGTGTCGCCGACAGCCTCGATGTCCACGCCGCCTGCCGCCGCGCTCATACCGTCGAGCAGGCGCTGCTTGTCCCGGTCGGTCTGGAGCCGTCCGATCATCCATGTGCCGGCGTTGGAAATCGCCTTGTAGTCGAGGTCGACGGGATTCTGCGTGGACAGCACGACCCCCACGCCGAACGCCCTCGCTTGCTTCATCAACGTCATGATCGGCTTCTTGGTCGGCGGCATGGCCGTCGGTGGTACGTAGCCAGCCACCTCGTCCATGTAGAGCAGCACCCGTAGATCCGTCGTGCCGCTCTGCTTGCGCATCCACGTGACGACTTTCGCCAGCACCAGCGCCGTCACGAACTGGCGCTCCTCGTCCGACAGGTGCGCGGTGGTCACGATGGCGCAGCGCGCCTTGCCGTCAGCGGTATGGAGGAGGTCGTCGATGTCGATGGGTGGTCCGGCGGCCCACGCCGCGAACGATGGCGAGGCCAGCAACCCGTTCAGGCGCATGGCCAGCGCAGTGCGCTCCTTCGGTGGGAAGAACTGGTCGAGCTCGAACACGCCGAGCTTGCGTATCGGCGGGTTCTGCACCATGCCGACGAGCGTGGTGAGATCGAGCGAGCGGCCCGCCAACCAGGACGACTCGATGATGTTGGCCAACAGGATGTGCTCCGGCGATGAGAGCGCGTCCGACTCGATCCCGACAAGGCCGAGCACACCGGACACGTACCCCTCGATCTCGTCGCGCATCGTCTCGATGTCGCCGGTGTCGGCGGGCGCCTGCAGCGAGCCCACGATGTTGATCGGGACCCCCGCTGTCGAACCCGGCGTGTACACGGTGAACGTCACACTCTGACGAAGGGCGGCGATGCGATCGGGTCCGTATCCCCAACCAGCCAGCCCGTCGGTCCACGTCTGCGCCTGTGTGGCGGCGAAGTCGGCGACGGACAACCCGGCCTTCTGGGCGTCGCCTTTATTGACCCAAGGCTCGAAGTCCGTCGGGGCGAGTGCCGGAAACGTGAGGCACAGGTTGGTGAGATCGCCTTTCGGGTCGATGAGGATCGCGGGGATTCCGGCCGTCAGGCACTCCTCGATGAGGACAATGCCGAGGCCGGTCTTGCCAGACCCCGTCATGCCCACGATGACGCCATGGGTCGTGAAGTCACCCGACGGCAGGTTCACCTTCGTTCCGGTGCGTTCGTGCTTCGCGGGGTCGACGTCCTCGCCGATGAACAGGTCAGCCATGGGAAGAAATGTAGGCGGCAGCTGTCGGTTACGGTCACAGCATGATCCGCATCCTTGTTGTGTACCCCCGCTCAGAAGGCAGCACCTTCGACGCCGACTACTACGTCAAATCCCACATGCCGCTCGTGGCGACGAAGTGGCCGCAGGTCACCCGGTGGGAGGTCGATCTCGCGGGAGCGGACCAGCCGCATCATGCCGTGGGATACATCTACGTTCCGTCGATGGAGGCACTCGGCGAGGCCATGGCGAGTCCGGCCACCGGTGACGTCATGGGCGATCTTCCCAACTACACGAACGTGGCGCCCCAGATGTACGTCGGCGAGGTCGCGGCGTCGTCGTGACCGCGGGGGCGTTCGCGGGGTTCCCGGCCGACAGTCTGGAGTTCTACGCCGCGCTCGAGGCCGACAACTCCAAGGTGTTCTGGCAGGCCAACAAGGCCCGGTACGAGGCGTCCGTGCGCGGCCCGATGGAATCGCTACTCGCCGCAGTCGACGGGGAGTTCGGGCCATTCCATATCTTCCGCCCATACAACGATGTTCGCTTCTCGAAGAACAAGGCGCCGTACAAGACCGCCATCGGCGCCGTATCCGAGTCGCAGGGTGGGTCGACCTACTACGTGCAGTTCTCGGGCCGCGGGCTGATGGCGGGGTGCGGGCTCTACCACATGGCCTCGGATCAACTCGACCGGTTCCGACGCGCCGTCGATGACGACGCCAGGGGATCAGAGTTGGTGGCCATCGTCCAGACTGCCGAGAAGGCCGGCTACACGATCGGCGCGATGGAGGAACTCAAGACTGCTCCGCGGGGCTACCCGAAGGACCATCCCCGGATCAGTCTCATTCGTCGCAAAGGGCTCATCGCCTCGAGGTCATGGCCGGTGGTCGGATGGCTGCACACGCGCAAGGCGGGCGACCGCGTCGTCGACTGCTGGCGGAGCAACCACGCCGTCACCGGGTGGCTCGACACCCACGTGGGTCCGTCGACACTGCCGCCGCCCGACGCCGGGTCGTTCTGACAACGGCCCTCTCATCCGGGCGCCGGTGCGGCGCGCGGGGTGATTCGGTAGGCGCAACGGGAGTCGCCCGACAGGAGGTGGCTCGTCCGTTCGACGGTCGCGGTGTCGCCGAGCACGTCCCGGAACAACTCCAGTTCCCCTGCGCACAGTCCTCGGCAGGCCGACGCCGCATCGCCGATCGGGCAGTGATGCTCGGTGAGCACAAACCCGAGGCCGTCGGATGTCACCTCCGCGAGGTACCCCTCGGCCGTGCGGATCTCGGCGAGTTGGCGTACCCGAACGCCGACAGCGGCTGTCGGTGCACCCAGACTTTGGCGATAGGAGTCCTGTTGTCGGCGAGTTCTCGCCGCAACGACCGCGTCGACGCCATCGTCACCGAAGGCGTCGCGAATTGACTCGATGATCTCGACGGTGAGTTCGCCGTGGCGGTCCGGGAACAGCGCCCCGGCCGCGGTGCCGAGGCGCCATCGCACCGGTGGTCGGCCCCGACCTATGGGCTGTGACGTGCCGTGGTGCGACGTGCCGTGATGCGACGTGGCGACGGTGCGAGTGACGAACCCGAGGTGCTCCAGGGCTTCGAGGTGCTGGCGAACCGCGGTATCCGTGAGCCCGAACTCCGCCGCAAGTTCAGGCGCAGTAGCGGTCTCGGAGCGCTTCAGTCGTTCGATCAGTCGCCGTTTCGAGTCGGAGAGCGATTCCCGTGTCGACTCGTCCACTGTGCCAGTCTATTTCCGAAGATCGTGCTTGACAATTACAGCGGGCGGTCCTCGCCACCGCGTGTGACGGGCGGCGATCTGGTAGAAACGTCGGGTGAAAAAGTATCCCCTCATCGTCGCCACGGCGGCCGCAACCGCGATGTTGTGGATGCCGTCGGCAGAGGCTGGGAACGGTGGAACCATCTCCGTGAACATCGGTGACGCCGAGGTGACCGAAGGCTCGGACACCACAGCAACCGTGGCCATCACCTTGAGCAGTCCGGCCCCTGTCGGTGGGTTCTGCGTCGAGGTGAGCCAAGGCGGTGCTGGCGATACTGCGGAGCCGACAGCCGACTACTTGTTCAGCCAGATCCAATTCAGTTTCCCGCAAGGCGCGACGGGAGGAAACGCCAACATCACCATTGTCGACGACGAGGAGCTCGAGTTCACTGAGACCTTCGAGGTCAAGTCCGTTCAGATTGCGTGTGGTGTGGCGGAGCTGGGAGTCCTGCCCGGCATCAACGCCGTCACGACCATCGACACGAGCGACACGGGCACCGTGACGATTATCGACGACGACGAAGGCCCTCTCACCGGGTCGGGTTCGCGCCTCCTCCTGGTCGGCGCCTCCACACTGCTCGCTGGACTGGTCGGGTTCGCGCTGTCCCGTTCGGGCCGTCGCACCCGGACTGCCTGAGCGACGCCGGCGGCGAACCGAATGACGACCGTGCCGCTCGATCGTGACGTGCTGGCGGGGCAACTCGGACTCGCCGACGAGGTCGTCGATGCTGAGAGCCGGGCCCGGTCGGTCACCCGTTTCCGTGACCAGGGCATCCGCCTGCCTACGTTTGCGCAACTGGCCGACCCGTCGCTGATCCCCGCTACTGCGGTGGCCGACGCTGACAAAGATGCCGCCGACGGCGGGAACCTCTTCCGCGTCCACTGGTATAACGACCTCGCGGGCGCCAAGGTGGCGGTTCCCGACCATGTCGTGCTGCCGACGAGCCTCACCGGTGTCGAGAGCCCGATCATCGTGGTGTTCGGGGATCGCTTCCCCATGATCACCGCCCACAAAGTGCTGGCGGCCTACGCCTGCCTGGCTCCTCGGGTGATCACCGGCCAGTTCGACCCCACTCGCCACCGCGCCATCTGGCCGAGCACCGGTAACTACGCGCGGGGTGGCATTGCCATCAGCCGGATCATGGCGTGTCGAGGCGTCGCCATTCTTCCCGCGGGAATGAGCCAGGAACGGTTCGACTGGCTGGACCGGTGGTGTGCCAACCCGGCTGAAGACGTCATCAAGACCGTCGGCACCGAGTCCAACGTCAAGGAGATCTACGATGCCTGCAACGCGCTGGCGAAGGATCCGACGAACTTCATCCTCAATCAGTTCTGTGAGTTCGGGAACCACCTTGCCCACTACGAGGTCACGGGGCGGGCGTTCGCTCACGTATTCGAACACGTCCGCTCGACAACGGGCCGTCCGGGCCTCCGGCTGGCGGCGTACACGTCGGCTACGGGGTCGGCCGGCACGCTCGGAGCAGGGGACCGGTTGAAGGAGGAGTACGGAACGAAACTCGTCGCTGTCGAGGCCCTCGAGTGCCCGACGATGCTGGAGAACGGCTTCGGCGAGCACAACAT
>JBKJJS010000302.1:0-5862 GCA_046597895.1 Ilumatobacteraceae bacterium | reverse complement strand
GACACGGTCGGCATCACCCGCAGCGTCACCAAGCACAACGAGCTCGTGATGACGGCGCAGGACCTGCCGTTGGCCGTTCGACAGGCATTCCACATCGCCACCACCGGCCGTCCCGGCCCGACGCTGATCGACGTGCCCAAGGACGTCCTCACCACCACGATGGACTGGTACTGGCCCACCGACGCCGAAGTCGTCGACAGCCTTCCCGGGTATCGCCCGAACATGAAGGGCCATCCGCGGATGATCAAGGAGGCCGCCAAGCTGATCCTCGAGTCCGAGCGGCCGATCCTGTACGTGGGCGGCGGCATCCTCAAAGCCCGTGCCGCCGAGGCGTTGCGCGAGTTGGCCGAGCTGACCCAGATCCATGTCGTCACCACGCTGATGGCCAGAGGTGCATTCCCCGACAGCCACCCGCTCTGCTTGGGCATGCCGGGCATGCACGGCACAGCGTCGGCCACGACCGCGATGCAGAAGAGCGATCTGCTGGTCGCGCTCGGTGCGCGTTTCGACGACCGCATCACCGGCAAGGTGTCGGGGTTCGCTCCCGAGGCCAAGATCATCCACGTCGACATCGACCCCGCCGAGCAGGGCAAGGTGCGTCGGCCGGACGTGCCGATCGTCGGCGATTGCCGCCTCGTGATCGAGGAGATCATCAAGGCGATCAAGGACCTGCTGGCGTCGGGTGAGACGCAGGCCGACACGAGCGTGTGGCGCAGCCGGGTGTCGGGGTGGCGCGAGCAGTTCCCGCTCGCCTACGAGCCGAGTGAGCCGGGCGAAGCCCTCAAGCCGCAGTTCTGCTTGGAGAAGCTCCGTGACAATGCGCCAAAGGGGACGATCTTGTGCTCCGGCGTCGGCCAGCATCAGATGTGGTCCTCGCAGTATTGGAAGTTCGAGGAGCCGTACAGCTGGGTGAACTCCGGTGGCCTCGGCACCATGGGCTTCAGCGTGCCGGCGGCCATCGGCGCCAAGGTCGGCCGCCCGGATGCCACGGTGTGGGCCGTCGACGGAGACGGGTGCTTCCAGATGACTGCCCAGGAACTCGTCACGGCGTCGACCGAGCGCATCCCGATCAAGGTGGCCATCCTCAACAACTCATACCTCGGCATGGTGCGCCAATGGCAGGAGATGTTCTACGAGGAGCGCTACAGCGAGGTGTATCTCTCGCCCGATCTGCCGGACTACGTGAAGTGGGCCGAGGCGATGGGCTGCATCGGTATCAGGGTCGAGTCGCCCGAAGAGGTCGAGCCGGCCATCGAGAAGGCGAACTCCATCGACGACCGCCCTGTGGTCGTGGAGTTCCGAGTGGACGCTCGCGAGAAGGTCTTCCCGATGGTGGCCGCCGGCCAGAGCAACGACGACATCCTGTTGCCGCCGATGCAGTCGGCGCGCCGAGGCGGTTTGTCGTGAGCACACGGCCGCAGCATCACATCCTGTCGGTGCTCGTCGAGAACCGACCAGGGGTCCTGGCCCGCGTGGCGTCGCTGTTCGCCCGGCGCGGCTTCAATATTTTCTCGCTGGCAGTCGCCCCCAGTGAGGACGAGCGATTCTCGCGCCTCACGATCGTGGTCGACATCCAGTCGACTCCGCTGGAGCAGATCGTGAAGCAGTTGTTCAAGCTCATCGAAGTGGTCAAGATCGGCGAGCTCGACCCTCGGCAGTCCGTGGAGCGCGAACTGCTGCTCGCCACCGTGCGGGCGGAGCCGGCGCAGCGAGGTCAGGTCGTCGAGATCGTCCAGATCTTCGAGGGCAAGATCCTCGCGGTGGGCCTCGACGCACTGACGGTGTCCCTCGAGGGCCACCCCGACAAGCTCGACGACTTTGAGGATCTACTCAGAACGTATGGCATCGTGGAGCTCCAGCGCACTGGACGCGTGGCGCTCCCCAAACTCGACAGAGATGGGCGTGCCCGCGCGCTCAAAGGAAAAGCCGGCTGAGAAGCCGCTCACGAAAGGACGGCTCCCATGGCAGCCAAGGTGTATTACGAGGCGGACGCTGACGCGTCGATCATCCGCGGTCGCAAGGTGGCGATCATCGGGTACGGCTCACAAGGTCATGCCCATGCTCTCAACCTGAAGGACTCGGGCGTCCAGGTCGTGGTCGGCCTTCGCGACGGCTCATCGTCGAAGGCGAAGGCCGAGGCTGCCGGGCTGACCGTGATGGGCATCGCCGAGTCGGTCAAGTGGGCGAACATCATCATGCTTACCATGCCCGATACGGAGCAGAAGGCGACGTACGACGAGTTCATCAAGCCGAACCTGCGCAAGGGCAAGGCGCTGGCCTTCGCCCACGGGTTCAACATTCGGTTCAAGCGGATCAAGCCGTCGAAGACCGCCGACGTCATCATGATCGCGCCGAAGGGCCCGGGCCACCTCGTGCGCCGCACCTACACCGAGGGCGGCGGTGTGCCGTGTCTCATCGCCGTCGAGCAGGACGCCACTGGCAACGCCAAAGAGTTGGCGCTGAGCTACGCCGATGCCATTGGCGGCACACGGGCCGGTGTCATCGAGACGACGTTCACGGAGGAGACCGAGACGGACCTCTTCGGCGAGCAGGTCGTGTTGTGCGGCGGTCTCACGTCGCTCATCAAGGCTGGCTTCGAGACGCTCACCGAGGCGGGATACCAGCCCGAGATGGCGTACTTCGAGTGCCTTCACGAGGTGAAGCTCATCGTCGACCTCATGTACGAAGAGGGGATCGCCGGCATGCGCTACTCCATCTCCGACACAGCTGAGTACGGCGATGTCACCCGCGGCCCGCGCATCATCACGCCGGGCACGAAGAAGACGATGCAGAAGATCCTGAAGGAGATCCAGTCCGGCAAGTTCGCCAAGGAATGGGTCGCCGAGAGCGAGGCGGGTCGGGCGAACTTCAACGCCCTGCGCCAGGAGGGTCGTGACCACCCGATCGAGAAGGTCGGCTCGGAACTGCGGGCCATGATGCCGTGGATCTCCGCCGGCAAGCAGAAGGTCGCCGAGGTCTCGGGCGGCTGACCGGCCTCATTCAAGGATGGTGATGCGATGACATACCGGATCGTGCAGTGGGGCACGGGCAACGTCGGGCGAATGGCGCTCGACGCCGTTCTGGCCCGGCCGGACATGGGTCTCGTGGGTTGCTACGTGACGTCGTCGGCGAAGGATGGAGTCGACGTCGGAACGATCCTCGGCCGGGAGTCGGTGGGCGTGGCAGCGACGAACGACGTCGCGGTCATCGAAGCGCTCGACGCCGACTGCGTTCTGCACATGCCGCTGCCGTCGGCGCAGGCGGGCGTCGATCCGGAACTCGACACCGAGATCATCTGCCGTCTGTTGGCGAGTGGGAAGAACGTCGTCACCACGGTGGGGTACGTGCACCCGAAGGCCTATGGGGCTGACGTGCTGGCGCGGCTGGAGGCCGCCTGTGCCGCTGGCGGTACGTCATTGCACGGCACGGGCTTGAACCCCGGATTCATGAGCGAGCTGATCCCGCTCGTGCTGAGCGGCTTGTGCCAACGCATCGACCAGGTGATGGTGCGCGAGTCGAGTGAGTTCTCCCGGTACCCGTCGCCCACCATCATTCTCGACATGATGGGGTTCGGGAAGCACCCCGATGAGTACGAGGCCCACGGCGTCCGCTACCGCAAGTGGCTGTCCGGGCTGTTCAGCGAGAGCGTGCTGCTGGTGGCCGATGGCCTCGGCGTGGAGCTCGACTCATTGGAAGTCGAAGAGGAGACCCAACTGGCGGCCGAGGAGATCACCATCGCCGCGGGAACGGTGGCAGCAGGAACGGTGGCGGCCCAGCGGTGGACGTGGGCCGGGATGCGCAACGGCAAGGATCTGGTCCGGCTCGAGACGATCTTCAAAGCGGCCCCACATGTGGCGCCGGAGTGGACGAGTCCGGCGTGGGTCGTGCGCATCGAGGGCCAACCCCGCATCGCGCTCGAGGCTGATCGGTGGATCACGAACGGTCTGCTCGGCACGGCGATGCACGCAGTGAACGCGGTTCCCGCTGTGTGCGATGCGTCGCCGGGGGTCAAGACGTTCCTCGACCTGCCGCTGATCGTCGGCCGCCACACCGTGGTCTGAGCGAGGCGGTTCGATCGTGGAGATCGTCGTCGCCACCGACCCGGCCGCCGTTGCCGATGAGGCGGCGCAATGGATCGCTCGACGCGTGCGCTCAGCGGTCCGGCTCCGCGGACGCGCCGACGTGGCCTTCAGCGGTGGCTCGACGCCGGCGCTGATGATCGCCGCGCTTGGCGCGATGTCGTTGCCGTGGTCGGCGCTGCATGTGTGGCAGGTCGACGAGCGGGTGGCGCCGGACGGCGACCCGGACCGCAACAGCGGACTGCTGGACGGGTTGCCAGTGCCGCGGAGTGGGCGGCATCTGATGGGAGTGACCGCCCAAGACCTGAGGGCGGCCGCCCGACGGTATGCCGCCGCCCTGCCTGGCGCGTTGGACGTGGTCCACCTCGGTCTCGGCGGCGATGGACACACGGCATCGTGGCCGCCGGGCGACGCGGTGATCGACAGTGCTGCGGCGGTTGGGTTGAGCGGCGACTATCAGGGTCGGGTCCGGATGACGCTCCCCCCGGTCGCCGTCAATGCCGCTCGGGCCCGTCTCGTGGTGGTGACCGGGGCGGCCAAGGCGTCGGTCGTCTCCCAATGGCTCCTCGACGACCCCTCACTTCCCATCCAACGATTGCGACGGGCCGGCACCACCGTCGTGTTGGATACGGCGGCCGCCGCTTTACTGTGACCGATGCCGAACTGGTGACCCCTCGGGGGACTCCGGCGTCCCGCAGAAATTTTCGTCGGGTTGTTGTTGGTTGAGAGTTGATCGTACGTATGTTCGGGTATGATTGGTGGGGTGGGAGACGTGCTCGACGATCTGAGATCAGCGATCGATGCTCTGCTACGCGTTGATCCGGCCGACTTGGCTGATGGTGATCTCCACTCGTTGGTTGTGGGGTTGCAGTGTCAACGGGCCCGTCTCGGTGCGGTGACTGGTGTGGGGTTGGCCCGGTGGGATAAGCGTCGGGTGTGGGCTTCGAACGGTTCGTTGTCAGCGGCGACACGGTTGTCGTCTGAGATCAAGTGTTCGCCGAGGACTGCCCGTATCGAGTTGCGTCGGGCCCGTCACCTCGCCACGATGCCTGCCACGTTGGCTGGGCTCGGTGAGGGCCGGTTGTCGTTGGATCATCTCGATGTGTTGGGCAGGGCGAATCAGCCGTGGCGTCACGCCTCGTTCAGTGATGCCGAAGCCGGTTTGGTCGAGGCCTGTGTGTCGCAACGGTTCCCCGACGCGGTGACCACTGTCGCGTACTGGTGTGCCGCGGCGGATGCGGTCGCGGCGGATGAACGGGCGAAACATCAACGCGACAACGTGCATCTGTGGGCGTCACCCACTCTTGATGGCACCGTCGTGATCGACGCCTTGTTGGACCCGGTCAGCGGGGAGATCTTCACGACGGAACTGAACCGTCTCGAACATGACATCTATCTGGCCGATAAGAAGGCCGGGATCGTTCGTAAAGGTTCACAGCGTCGTGTCGCAGCACTGGAGGAGATGGCGACCCGGTCGGCGACGATGCCCGCCAACGGGCGGCGTCCTGCCCCGTTGTTCGTGGCCCATGTCGGTGACGCCACGGTCGGTGCGTTGTGTGAGCTGGCGTCGGGGGTGGTGGTTCGTCCGGGGGATCTGGCACCGTTCATTGATGTGGCGGTGATCGAGTCGGTGTTGTTCGATGGGGCGACCACGATGTTGTCGGTGTCGCATCGCCGTACGTTCATTGGTGCGGTCAGACGCGGTATCCAGGCCCGTGACCGGCGGTGTCAGCATGTGTCGGGGTGTGATACCCCGGCCCCGTTGTGCGATGTCGATCACATC
>JBKJJS010000224.1:0-2648 GCA_046597895.1 Ilumatobacteraceae bacterium | reverse complement strand
ACCGCCAACACGGCCCCCGCGACTGGGTTCACGGTGGAGATCACCAGCGGCAGCACTGCTTGTGTGTTGACTGCCAGCCAGGCCGGGAACGTCAACTACTTGGCGGCCCCTAGCGTGCAGCGCACGGTGACAGCGGCCAAGGCTGCTGCGACATCCATTGTCACAGTCACCCCGACCAGCCAGCAATACAGCGACCGAGTCACGCTCGTAGCTACCTTGTCGCCGGCCTCGGCGGGCGGGATCGCTCCCGCTACCGGCGTCACCTTCAAGATTGGTGCACGGACGGTTGGTACGGCGACGCTCGTGGTGGTCGGGTCACAGCTCAGTGCAACGTTGTCCGGCGTGGCGCTGACGGAAGCACCTGGACCGGTCACAGTTACTGCGGACTTCACGGGGACTAACGTCAACTTTGCGGTGTCGCCGGCAACGACAGGGCTCACCGTGACGCAGGAGAATGCGCGGGCCTACTACACCGGCCCGAGTCTCTTCTGGACGCCATCAATCTCGAGCACAACCTCAACTGTCACGCTGTCGGCAACGGTGAAGGACATTACGGCGGTCGACCCGGCTTCGGACCCCGACGGGGGCAGCATTACAAACGCACGGGTAACGCTTGTAAACCGTGACGCGGCGGGAGCGCCGGCGTTCCCAGGGTGTAACAATCTGACCCCCTCACTGGTGGCCGGGTCTAACCCGCTCATCGGAACGGTCACGTGCCAGACATCTCTGGGGTCTGGTAGTTCGAGCGGTCAGTCGTACACCGTCGGAATAGTCATCAGCAATTACTACACGAGCAACAGCACTGCGGAGGATTCAGTGATTGTCGTTGCGCAGCCGCTCGCGACGAATTTCATTACCGGCGGTGGTTACCTGATCAACCCGACGAACACGGCAGGTTCCTTCGCACCGGAGGCGGGCCGCAAGACGAACCTCGGGTTCAACGTCAAGTACAACAAGTCGGGGACGAACCTGCAGGGCAACATCAACGTAATTTTCCGCAGGGGATCGTCGGTTTACCAGCTCAAGAGCAACATGCTTGCGTCTCTCGGTGTGAAGTACTGCAACAGCAGCTTGACCAGTTGCACGCTTACCCCGACCTCTCCGTGTACGACGAATGCCAGTTCCACCTGTCCCATTCAAGCCACGTTCCAGGGCAAGGCGAACCTGAACGACGTGACGTCGGGGACGGCTGTGTCGCTTGGGGGCGGATTGTCTCTCCAGATGTCGCTCACGGACAGGGGTGAGCCGGGGAACGCTGACACGATCGCCATCACGGTATACGACGGCAACACTCTGCTGTTCTCAAGTCAGTGGGATGGCACCCGGACAACAGAAAGGGTCCTAAGCGGGGGAAATCTCGTCGCACACTGAACAGTGGAAGGGAGCGCTGGTTCAAAGGGCAGGTTGACGATTACCAAGGTCGTGACCGCACCAGTTCTCACAGTCAGTCCGGTGACGGTGCAGTACAGCGACCAGGTCACACTCTCTGCGACGGTGAGCCCGACCCTCGTCACGGGTTCACAACTCACGGGGCGTGTCACATTTGCGATCTCCGGCGAGCCGGCGATCGCTCCCGTTGCGATTGATTCGACCGGTAACGCCCGCGTCACTGCGACGTTGGCTGGCCAAGTCACGCCGCTCGGCGCGGCGTCGATGCTCAAGAACGTCACGGCGACGTTCGTGAGTACTAACGGAAACTTCGCCGGAAGCGCCACGACCGGCACCGTTACGGAGAGGCTGGAGGGCACGAGAATCGACTACACAGGCGACGGCCTCAAGCTGACGGCAAGCTCGTCGACCAGCACCGCAACGGTGAACTTGTCCGCAGTTGTCCGCGAGGATGCCGGTAGCTTCCTCGGCTCGAAACTCAACATGACGAGGCTCATCTTCGCGGTGTACAAATACACAGACCTGGTCAACTCCGTGGCGATATGCACCACTCCCTACCTGACGGTCGTCACTGCGGGGTCTGGAACCGGGGCTTGTCCGCTCACGCTAGGCGTCGACAACTACGTCGTCAGGATCGGGCTGAATGACAACGGCTACTACGAGGCGCCGAAAGAGGACGAGGTCGCGCATGGCGAAGTCGTCGAGGACGAGCACGTCGGGTTTGGCCCATCGGCGCAGCCGAGCTCCCCATGTTCGGTCGGCGTGGCCGCCGGCGAGGTCGGCGAGGAGGCGACTGGTTTTGGTGAACACGGCGGTGTGGCCTTGCCGGCAGGCGTGGTGCGCGAGGGCTTGGGCGAGATGGGTTTTGCCGACGCCGACTGGGCCGTGGAGGATCACGGCTTGGCCGGCGGTGATGTAGCGGCCTGCGGCGAGGTCGCGGATGTGGGCGGCGGGGATCTTCGGGTTGTAGGTGAAGTCGAAGTCCTCGATCGTGGCGGCCTGCTCGAAACGGGCTTGGCGGATCCGTCGGGTGATCGCTGTCGCGTCGCGTCGGGCGATCTCGTCTTCGCAGAGGACTTGAAGGAACTCGAGGTGGCCGAGATCGCCGGCTCGGGCTTGGACGAGACGGGCGTCGAGGGTGTCGAGCATCCCAGACAGTCGCAGGGTCCGCAGCGTCGTCTCGAGCTGATGGGATCGGGTCATGACGCCACCTCGACGTCCCCGTCGCGGTCGTCTCCGACGTCACCGTCGAGGTCGAA
>JBKJJS010000096.1:0-12295 GCA_046597895.1 Ilumatobacteraceae bacterium | reverse complement strand
ATCGCCGACACCCGTCCCTTGCTCGAGGAGCTCGGCATCGAGGTGCCCGACGACGCTGCCAACCGCCGCTTTCTCTGACTGGTCGTCACGAAAACTGGATCGGTGGGCCCTCGGCGGGCCAGAGTCCTCCCGATGCACGTCAGCTCGACCCAGGGTGTCACCGTTGCCCTCCACGATCTCGGGGGTGACGGGCCGCCGCTGATCATCTGCCACGCCACTGGCTTCCACGGGCGAACCTATGAACCGTTCGCCCGGCTCCTCACTGGCAGCTACCACGTGTGGGCCATCGACTTCCGTGGGCACGGGGCATCGACTCCGCCAGACGACGAGAACTTCGATTGGGTCGGCATGGCCGACGACCTGCTGGCGAGCATCGACGCCATCGGTGGCGGTCCCGTGTACGCGGTCGGGCATTCCCTAGGGGGCGCCACCGTCCTGAGGGCCGCCCACCGGGAGCCCGACGCCGTCGCGAAGGCCTACCTCTACGAGCCGATCGTGATGCCGTTGGACTGGGAGCGTCCAGCCGGTGAGAACCGCATGGCTGATCCGGCCCGTCGGCGCCGCGAGGTGTTCGGTTCGCGGGGCGAGGCTCTCATGCGGTACGCCATCCGGACCCCGCTCGGCGTGTTGCGGGCCGACTGTCTGGCGGCGTACGTGGAACACGGGTTTGTCGACATCGCGGAAGGCGGTGTGCGCCTCGCGTGCCGCTCGGAAAATGAGGCGCGCACGTTCGAGGCCTCGGGAACAGTGACCTTGTCGATGGCGGCCGAGGTCGATATGCCGGTCGTGGTCGGTGCGGGCGGCGCACCGGACCCGGGGAGCATGGCGGTCCTGGCGTTGGGGCTCGTCGAGGCGCTGCCACAAGGGCGGATGGTGGTGTACGAGCACCTCGGACACTTCGGCCCGTTGCAGGACCCGATCACCATCGCCCGCGACGTCCTGGCCGCGTTCGCTTGACCTTGGAGGGCTCAGCCGGCTCCGTGGGCTCCATCCACGGCCAGTTCGGCGCCCGAACATCGACGACCCGTTGCCAGTGTTCCAAGGAGGTCTCGACGAGCGTGGTCTGTCCGGGGATCCCGGCGTTGTTGATCAGGATGTCGACACCACCAAAGGTGCTCACGGCAAGGGCCACGGCCGCCGCCCAGTCCTCCTCACTACTGACATCAAGGTGGACGTACAGGGCACGAGCGGCACCCAACCGGTCCGCGATGCGACGACCAGGCTCGTCCAGCACACGCCGGGTCGTACGCCGGGAACCCGTCGGGGTCGTCGGCGCCATCACGCCGGCCTGCCGCTGGCGAGATGACGCGTGTGGACGTGATCCTGCCGACGTGAGGCGTCATCTCCTGAGGAGAGGGCGGTCGGCCAACTCGGCGGCGAGCAATTCGTAGGAGTGCAGGCGGTCGGCGTGGTCGAACGCCATCGTGAGGATCATCAGTTCGTCGGCACCGGACCGGTCGATGAGCTCCTGGAGCCCCCGGCGGACGGTGGCGGGGCTGCCGATGACCTGGTTGGCCATGCGGTGGCGGACCATCGTCTCCTCCATGGGCGAGTAGACGTGGGCGGCCGCCACCTCGGGGGTCGGGTAGAGCCCTGGCCGGCCCGTGCGTAGACGGACGAACGCCAGCACCCCGGAACCGGCAAGCCAGCGGGCGTGCTCGTCAGACTCGGCGCACACCACGGAGACGCCGAGCATGGCGTAGGGGTGGTCGAGATCGGCCGACGGACGGAACGCTGCCCGATAGGCCTGCAGCGCGTACTCGGTGCCTTCGGCGGCGAAGTGGTGAGCGAACGAGTATGGCCAACCGAGCGCCCCTGCCACCTGGGCTCCGTAGTCGCTCGACCCGAGCATCCACAGCGCCGGCCGGTAGCCGAGGGCGGGCACGGCGGTGATGCTCCGATACGGATGGGTGTCGGAAAACCGCCCGGTGAAGAACCCGATGAGCTGGCTGAGCTGCTCGGGGAACTCGTCCTCGGTCGAGCCGCGCGCGCCGCGTCGGAGAGCGCTCGCCGTGAGCTGGTCCGTCCCCGGGGCGCGGCCAATGCCGAGGTCGACTCGGCCGGGGTGCAGTGCTTCGAGCATCCCAAACTGCTCGGCGATGGCCATCGAAGCGTGGTTCGGGAGCATGACCCCACCCGACCCGACACGGATGGTGGACGTGACGGAGGCGATGTGGGCGAGCAAGACAGCGGGGGAGGAGCTGGCGATACCCGGCATGTTGTGGTGCTCGGCTACCCAATGCCGGGTGTAGCCGAGGGCCTCGATGTGTCGTGCAAGGTCGAGGGAGTTGCGTAGCGCATCGGCTGGGGTTGAGCCGTCACTGACGGGAGCCAGGTCGAGCACCGAGAGCGGCACGATCCGATCGTTCGGTCTGTCGGTCGCCATGGAGCGCAGCCTCGCACGCGGGCGGCCTACCGAGGGTCGTCGACGTGGCCTGGCGCGATGGGAAGGGTCATCACGAAACGGGCGCCTCCCGACTCTGCCGACTCGACGCGCGCCGTGCCACCATGGGCTTCGGCGATGGCGAGCGTGATGGCCAGCCCAAGGCCCGTGCCGCCGGACGTGGCGGTGCGAGCCTCATCGAGTCGGGCGAACCGTTCGAAGATCCGCCGCCGCTGGTCGAGGGGGACTCCTGGCCCGTCGTCGGACACGGTGAGGATGGCCTGGCCATCAGCTTCGGCCGACGCGAACGAGACGGTGCCAAGGGCGTGGCGTTCGGCGTTGTCGGCCAAGTTGCGTACTGCCCGCGCCAGTTGACGGGCATCGCCGACGACCTGAACCGCTCGGACTCCCGTGGTGACCACCGCCCGCCGGCCCGCCGCCCGCAGCCGTCCTGCCTCCGTGAGCACGATGTCGTCGAGATCGACGGAGTCCGCCCGCCCGATCCTTCCGGTGTCGGAGCGGGCGAGTTCGAGGAGATCGTCCACGAGGTGTTCCATTCCGATGGCCTCGTCGAGCACGCTTCGATGCGTCGCGGAGGGGTCTGATCCACGTGGATGGGCCAGATCCACCTCCAGTTCGGCCCGCATCCGCCGAGGGGACTGCGCAACTCGTGCGAGGCATCGGCGACGAACCGCTGCTGGCGTTCGGCGGACGCCTCGACGCGCCCGAGCATCGAGTTCATCGTGTGGGCGAGGCGGGTGACTTCATCGTTTCCGCGAGGCTCGGGCACCCGATCGTGCAGGTCACCGCCGCTCATCGCTTCGACCTTTAGGCGCATGGCTTCGACCGGGCGCAGCGCCCGTCCGGCCAGCCACCAGACGAGGAGAGCCAGGAGCAGGCCGACCATGGGAACACCCACTGCGAGTGACCGCAGCAGCAGCCGGATGGTCTCGTCGACGTCGTCAAGGCTGGCGGCGACGTGGATCGAGACGACGCCGCTCGGGGTGTCGACCCGTCGGCTGAGTAGCCGGTAACGCTCGGAGTCGACGGGTACGTGCGTGGTACGGATCCTGTCGCCCGCGCCCTCGGGCGTCGCGCCGAGCAGCGGTAGTCCGAAGGCGTTGCTGCTGACGGCGAGAACCGTGCCATCGGGTCCGACCACCTGGCCCAGCGTGTCCTCGTCGCCAAGTCCCGTGATGACAGGCGGCGGCTGCGCCGACGTGAACTGCGAAGCGAGTTCGTCGGCTCGGTCGGCCAACGCTTGATCAAGGTGAAGAGCATCAGGATCGGGGTCCAGTGACCGGCCCGGCGGAGATCGGCACAGATCTGGTAGCCGTTGCGGCCCGGGAGCATCAGGTCCAAAGCGATGAGGTCGTACGTGAACTCGGTGGCGCGCCACAAACCGTCGATGCCGTTGTCGCAGTGCTCGATCGTGAACCCCTCCGCTTCGAGGCCGCGCCGGATCGCGGCGGCGATCTTGACGTCGTCTTCGATCACGAGGATCTTCATTCCGGCCTCCCCGGGCATTCTCGCGGGTAGGCGACGATGCCACAGCGCGCCTGAACCTGGGCTGAATTCAGTGGATGGTGACCGTTCCAGCGTTGCCGTCGACCGTCACCATGGCGCCATCGGCGATGCGACCCGTGGCGTTCTCCACCGACACCACACACGGAATGCCCAGCTCTCGGCACACGATCATGGCGTGGCTGCCCATGGCGCCGACGTTGACGATGACCGCGACGGCCGGGATGAACAGCGGTGCCCACGACGGGTCGGTCTGGGGGGCCACGAGGACGTCGCCGGGGTCGAGATCGCTCGGGTCGGACGGGTCGAGGATCACCCGGGCGCGACCGGTGGCGACGCCGCCCGAACCGGCTGAACCCGTCAATACTGCGCCAGCCAACGCCTGCTCGACGTCCCCGGAGACGCGACGCTTCCACGAACTGATCGGCGGCATATCCCGTCGATGGCGAACGGGGGCTCCAGGTCGAACAGGGAGCGGTGCTCGGCGGCCCGGGTCGCGAGGGTCGATGTAGACGTAGCCGCCGAAGATGCCGAAGAGTGTCGGCGTCGCCGGAGTGTCAATCTCGTCCCAGTCGAATACACCCATCTCGATGTACCCGTCGCGGAGGCCACAGTCGAGCGCCGATCGGAAGTAGAAGGTGGCCATGAACGGCGACACGGGGTCGGGGAAGACGTCTGCCGCGTTGCCGCGAGTGAATGCGGGAAGACGCACCCCCGGATCTCCATCGATCATCCAACGCTCCATCGGGTCTCCTCGTTGATCGTCCCGGAGCACAGGCCGGTCCGAGCCGGGCTGAGCGTGGTTGAAGCTACGGTCGTGACATGGAGCTGATGGGGAAGGTCGCAGTCATTACAGGCGGTGCAAGCGGGATCGGGCTGGCGTTGGCCGAGGCGTTCATCGCCGAGGGCATGAGGGTGGTCCTTGCTGATATCGACGAGCCACGACTTCGCGAGGTCGAGGCCAGGCTCAGCGAATCGGGTGGCGACGTGGCGGCCATGTGGTGCGACATGTCGTCCGAGCCGGCCGTCGAGGCGCTGGCGCAATTCGCCATCGAACGATTCGGCGCTGCGCATGTGCTGTGCAACAACGCGGGAATCGCCGGACTCGGCGATCCTTGGAGCGGCCCAATGGCGGTATGGGAGCGCGTGGTCGGCATCAACCTCTACGGCGTGGTGCACGGCATCCGCGCGTTCCTGCCGATCATGGCTGATCAGGGCGAGGGCCACATCGTCAATACCGCGTCGATGGCCGGACTGGTCGCCATGCCCGGCGCTGCCCCCTACAACGCCACAAAGCACGCAGTGGTCGCCATCAGCGAGGGGTTGTACCTGGAGTTGAAAGCCTTGGGGTCTCCCGTGGAGGTCAGTGTGCTCTGCCCGTCGTGGGTGAAGACGCGGCTCATGGTCCACGAGCCCACTGAGTTGGACAATCCGATGGCACGCCTGATGAACCAGATCGTGCGCGACTCCCTTGATCGGGAGGGCATGCCGCCGGAGGAGGTCGCCGCTCAGGTGGTGGCGGCCGTTCGGTCCAAGCAATTTTGGATCCTGACCCACGAAGACGTCCGTCAGAACCCGGTAGAACGCATGCAGCGTGCCGCGGCGCAGGTCAACCCGTCGCTCGAGTTTCCGTAACGGTGCTATGACCGGCGCCACGGGACGCGGCACCGATTTCCCGCGGGAAATTTGGGTCACCCGGTGCCGAGTCCGATCATCGACGCGATGTCCGCTTCGCTGACCGGACGGCAGTCCCAGGCGTCGGCGAAGCAATGACGCAGTGCGCGGATCCTCCTCGGGTGTGGGTGCAGTCGTCGTCGCTTGCCGTCTTCGATGACCCTCGCGATCGACGACGCGAGCATGACGGGCACGTACCACGTGACCTCACCAAACCCGGTCACGAACGCCGAGATGATGGCGACCTACCGGCGTCTGCTCGGTCGGCGAATCGGCGTGCCGAGTCCGGCCTGGGTCGCTCGTCTCGGCGCCCCGCTGCTCGGCAGCAGCGCCAGCCTCGCCCTTACCGGTAGGCGGGTCGTGCCGACCCGTCTCGTCGAGCGAGGCTCCAACTTCGAACAGCCAGACTTCGAGCCGGCGGCGAGAAAAGCCATCGAAGCGTGCGGACGCCGTTGACCCGACGAACAGATATACAGGGTGTGGAAATGGAGCCTCTCATGGATGTGATGACCACAACACCCCTGGACGAGATCGGCGGCATCGTCGCCGCTACCCGGTCGGCATTCGCTACCGGTCGTACCCGGCCGCTCGCCTGGCGCCTGTCCACTTTGCAACGAATGCGTCAACTGCTCGAGGCTCGCGAGAGCGACCTCCTCGACGCTCTCGCCGCCGACGTCGGCAAGCCACGGTTCGAGGCGTGGGTCACCGAGATCGGCTTCACCATCTCCGATATCGACTTCGTGACCGCCCACGTCGCGGCGTGGATGAGGGCGGAGCGAGTGGCCACGCCACTCGTGTTCAAGCCCGGCTCGTCTCACATCGTGCCCGAGCCACTTGGGGTGGCGTGTGTGATCGCCCCGTGGAACTACCCGGTGCAACTCCTCTTGATGCCGATCATCGCTGCGGTCTCTGCCGGGAACGCCGTCGTCGCCAAACCGAGCGAGATCACCCCCCACACCACGGCCGTCCTGGCGAAGCTCATCGACGACCTTGGCGAGCCGGCCATCGCCATGGTTCAGGGTGGGGTGGCCGAGACGACCGAGCTCTTGAAGCAGCGGTTCGACCACATCCTCTACACCGGCAACGGTCGGGTCGGACGCATCGTGATGCGAGCTGCTGCCGAGCATCTCACCCCCGTCACCCTCGAACTCGGTGGCAAGAGCCCGGCCATCGTCAGCAGGCACGCCAACATCGAGGTGGCAGCGCGTCGCATCGTGTGGGGCAAGTTCGTGAACGCCGGCCAGACGTGCATCGCTCCGGACTACGTCCTCGTCGAACGCCCGGTGCAGGACGCGCTTGTCGCCGCGATGATCGCCAGCATCCGGGATTTCTACGGCGCCGACCCGCATACAAGTCCTGATTTCGCCCGCATCGTGAGTGACCCGCAGTTCCACCGGCTCGAGAAGTTGTTGCACGGTGACGCCACGGTGGCGGCGGGCGGCGAGACGGATGCTGACACCCGGTACATCGCGCCCACCATCCTCACTGGCGTCACGCGTGACGATGCGCTGATGGGAGAGGAGATCTTCGGCCCGATCTTGCCGGTGCTCGCGGTGGAGTCGCTGGAGGAGGCGATCGAGTTCGTGAACGCTGACGACAAGCCGCTCGCGCTCTACACATTCAGCGAACACGACGCCGAGAACGACAAGGTGATCGCAGGGGCCACGAGCGGTGGGGCGTGCATCAATGGAACGCTGATGCATGTGAGCAACCCGCATCTTCCGTTCGGCGGGGTCGGGGCGAGCGGGATGGGTAACTACCACGGCAAGTTCGGCTTCGACACCTTCAGCCACCGGCGCGCCATCCACACCCGGTCCACTCACCTCGACCCCGCGATGCTGTATCCGCCCTACACGGCCAAGAAGGAGAAGCTGTTCAGGCGGGCGTTCGGGCTGGCAGATCCTCGGGACACGATCGCCAAGCTCAGCAACTCGATCCGCCACCGCGGCACCCGCTGACGCGTCGGGGCGCCGGGGCGGCGGGATAGGCCCCGCCAGAGACCGGCGGTGCCTGGCGCTTTCGACCCTCCGACCCTGGTTCTGGCGCGCAATCCACAGGGCAGCTCCTGTGGATTGCCGCCCAGAAGCAGCGGCACCGGTGTGAGGCTGGCGGTGGACGTCGGGCTGGTCCTGACCACGTCATGACTGCGTCCGATGGCATACGCCGATGCGTTCGCCGCGGCAACGGCAATCGCGCACGATGCGATCCTGCGGACGGGCGATCCCGAACTTCTCGTCTCTGGCGCCCCGTGGCGCTGGCGGGACCTGCGCACTTGACACGCCAGCGCTACAACGGTCGCGACCGGTGGGGGAGAGCCAGAATCTCCAGCGCTTCGGGAGATGATCGACGCCCCACGCGGCCAGGGCCGTCCGATCCATCAATCGCCTCTAGTCTGGCGACCGTGGCCACGCTGATGCACGAGATCGATCCTCGAGAGTTCGACAGTCCCGAGTTCCAACGGGATCCGTTCCCGATGTACGAACGTCTCCGAGATCACCACCCGATCTTCCGGGACCGCTTTCACAACCGGTGGATCATCAGCCGCTACGCCGATGTGAATGCCGCGTTCCAGGACAACGACAGCTTCGATCGGGCGCTCTACCGGCCGACGGGGCCGTATGTGTTCGGCTCGACGCACGTGTTCGGGCCCAACATCTTGGAGTACGGAAACAGCGACCGGCACCGCTGGTTGCGCAACGTGGTCGCCGGTCAGTTCGTCGGCCAGGGCCTGGTCTCGTTCGTCCCGATCATCGACAAGATCGCCGCCGAGTTACTCGAGTCGTGCGCCGGCCTTGGCGAGATCGAGCTCGTGAGCCGGTTCTCCAACCAGTTCCCCATCCGCGTCATCTCCAACATGCTCGGGCTGCCGCGCGAGGACGAGGAGCGCTTCGTCGACTGGTACAAGGCCCTCATCGCCGGGCTCGGTTTCGGGGGCGAGCATCTCGCCCGGGGTCTGGCCGCCCGCAATGAGATGTGGGAGTACCTGGAGCCCCTGATCGCCGAGCGGCTGGCCGATCCGGGAGACGACCTCCTGTCAAAGTTGTGCGTGGCCGAGCTCGATGGCGAGCGCATGAACCTGGACGAGGTGAAGGGCTTCATCGCGCTGCTGCTCGCGGCCGGGGGCGACACCACCGACAAGGCCATCGCCAATATGTGGTACCACATGCTCTATACGCGGCCGGATCAGTTCGAGGACGTGAAGGCCAACCCCGAGCTGTGGGAGAACGTGTTCGCCGAGATGATGCGTTTCGACCCGGTGGTGCACATCCAGACCCGCTTCACGACCCGAGAGGTTGAGATGCACGGCCGCGTCATCCCGGAGCGGGCGATGGTGCTGCTCTACCTCGGCGCGGGAAATCGAGACGAGCGGGTGTTCTCGAACCCGGACACGTTCGACATCCACCGCGACGACCTCCACATGGGTCGCGAGAACCGCTCGGCGCGCTACAAGTCGAACAAGCCCGGTCACCTCGGGTTCGGCGTGGGCCAGCACTTCTGTATGGGGTACGCGATGGCCCGCCAGGAGGCGATCATCGCGTGCACTCGGATGATGGAAGTGATGAAGAACCCGCAACCGAAGCTCGCCGCCCACGAGGGCATCATCTCGCCCTCCATCGACTCTGGCGGGTTCCGCTCCCCACGCGAGCTCTGGATCACGTTCGACAGCTGATGGGCGAACTCATGAAGGTCACCATCGATCTCGACGTGTGCATCACGTCCGGGGAGTGCTGTTACAACCATCCGTGGTTGTTCGCCTTCGGCGACGACGGATCACCGCACGTGCTCGTGGCGGAGCTCACGACGGACCAGGAGTTCAAGGAGGCCGAGCAGGCCCGCCAGGTTTGCCCGAGCGGCGCTATCACTCTGCACCGGAGCTGACGGCTGGGGTCGAGGCACGGTCAGCCTGCAGCGGCAATCGAGCGCCTGCAGTTCGGGCATCCCTGACGCGTTCTGGGCGGCAATCCACAGCGTGCACCCTGTGGATTGCGCGCCAGAACCGTGCTGGTGCCCGCCGCAGAGGAGCGAGCTTGATCCGAACCGCCCCAAGATGGCAGTTGCTGAGGACGTCGACGAACGGCATCTGTTCGCCTGGGTTGGCGGTTCGGCCGGGTTGGCGAGCATGTCATGGCGAGACGCCGATGCGCCACTGTCCGATCCGGTCGACCTGGGCGACGGCATCGACGTGCTTTTGGTGGCGGCTGTTGATGCGACCCGCCGACCGGTCTCGGCATCAGTGCTCTGCTTCAGGCACTGGCCCGGCTCGAACAGCCTGTGATCCGGCGGCAAGTCGCGGCGGCAATTCGCGTCGCCGCCCGGCAACGCCAGGGCCGTTGATCGAGCAGATCCGGTTGGACGGGATCGATCTGGTCGGCGACACCGCCGCGTTGCTGGCGCATCAGCGATGAGTGGGCGCCGAAGGCGCCACGCCCTGCGATCAGCCGGTGGCTCATCACGGCGAAGACGTAACCGGCTGGACTTTGGATAGTCACGGCACCATTCTTCAGCGTCGGGAGGGCTGTCGCGTGGATTGCCGTCGGCTCCATTTCGGGCCGTGGCGAGGATCAGCGCGTTCACGCGACATCACCGCCGCTGGTTACACGATCGTCCCACCCCTGGTTGCGTGATCGTCCCGAGATCCCGATGAACAGCGTGCTTGTCGACGCCCTCTGCCCAGACGAAGTCAGCCTCGACGGGCCCTGGCTTCGACACCAAGGATCTGTGACACACCCCGCGTGCACACTGGGAGATGCGGGATCGACGGCCATCGCCTCGCCGAATCGGCCACATCCTGCGCCCCCGAAGGAGATGCTCATGAACAGTCGTTCCGCTCGCCACCAGTCCGCCACGAACCTAGCCAACTCGCCTACGTTGTGGGACGTGGGATCCGCGGCATCTCCGAATTCCATGGATGAGGTCCTGCGGCGCGTATCGAGCTTCCCGCGCCTGCGCTACATGGGGTCGAAGTATCGCCTCGTGCCTCATCTTGCCGAACTCTTCGCTGAGCTGGGTGGGTCCACCGCGCTTGACGCCTTCAGCGGGAGTGGCGTGGTGTCGTACACCCTCAAGTGCCTGGGGTACGAAGTCACCTCGAACGACTTCCTCGCGTTTCCCGGTGTGATCGCCAGCGCTGCCGTCGCCAACCAGCGGACGAAGCTCTCGGACGCGGAGGTGGCTCGGATCGTCGGGCCGCCACTGGATGGTCGCGACTTCATCCAGACGACCTTCGACGGCTTGTACTTCACCGCGGCGGACCGGGAGTTCCTCGACTCGGCGTGGTCGCACATCGACGGGCTTCGGGGTGCCAAGCGCTCACTGGCCATCTCGGCACTTGTGCTCGCCGCCGCACGGAAGCAACCGCGAGGAGTGTTCACGTTCACCGAGCTGCGCTACGACGACGGTCGGCGGGACCTACGCCTCCCCCTCCGTGAGCACTTCATCGAGACCGTCGCGGAGTACAACTCGGTGGTGTTCGACAGCGGCGCGAAGTGTCGGGCCATTCAGTCCGATGTGTTTGATGTCGACCCGTCGTTCGATCTCGTGTACCTCGATCCTCCCTACGCGCCGCCTCGGGACGACAACTGCTACATCAAGCGGTACCACTTCCTCGAAGGTCTCAGCGTCTACTGGCGAAACCAGGAGATCATGCATGACACCAAGACGAAGAAGCTTGCGAAGCGGTACACGCCGTTCAGCTACAAGCACACGATCACGGATGCGCTGCGGGATCTCTTCAAGAGGTTCTCGGAGTCGACGATCGTGTTGTCGTACTCGTCGAACGCGGTGCCTGACGCCGCCACGATCGAGGCCCTGCTCCGCGACTTCAAGGACAATGTCGAGGTGAGGACGATCGACCATCGCTACCACTTCGGAACGCACTCGACCGCTCAGCGGCGCGAGGCAGTCGAATACCTCGTCATTGGGAGATGACGACTTCATCGCTCAAACGCCTGACGCCGTGCCTGTTCTCGGCCTCGCAGTCGGATTGACGCGAGAGAAGCTGAAGAACGTCCTCAAGCATCATCTCGGCTCTGCCGGATGGGTCACCCTCGCTCGTGATCGCCCCTCGGATCTCGTCGACATGCTCGACAAAAACTACGACGCCGTTCGCTTGATCAACGAGCAGCGGGCGCGTACGTACGACTTCGGAGATGTTCTCGTCGCGCGTGCGGGCACGCGGCGCACAGCGACGGACGCCGGCGCGACCGGACGCCGGGTCGAGGACGAGATCGAAGCCGTGGCGAAGGACCTGGGATTGCCGTGCGCCACACGCACGCGGTTCGAGGGGCGTAACGGCTTGACGGCACCGTGCGATCTGGCAATTCCGGCTGGCGGTGCTGAAGCGCGGATCGTGGTTGCTGCGAAAGGCTTCGACTCGACAGGGTCAAAGCTCACCGACGCCGTGCGCGAGGTTGAGGAGATGGCTGAGAAGCGCCTGCCGTCGCAGTACGTCATGGCAGCAGTCGATGGCATCGGTTGGAAGAGCAGGGTCAAGGACCTTCGGCGCATCCATGACCTGTACGAGACGAAGCAGATCGACGGGCTGTACACGCTCACCTCGCTCGGTGCGTTCCGAACGGACCTTGAGGTTGCCGCGTGGGCGATCGCCGAAGGAGGCTGTGATGGTTGTGTACGTGACGTCCCGAGCGGCTTGGTCCTGGATTGGTCCTTCTCAGGTCCTTCCTCCAAACGAACAGGGCGAAACTGGACGCCCCT
>JBKJJS010000057.1:0-9143 GCA_046597895.1 Ilumatobacteraceae bacterium | reverse complement strand
GCATCCTGGGGCTGAAGCAGGTCCCAAGGGTTGGGCTGTTCGCCCATTAAAGCGGTACGCGAGCTGGGTTCAGAACGTCGTGAGACAGTTCGGTCCCTATCCTCCGCAGCCGAAGGAGTGTTGAGAGAAGCTGTCCCTAGTACGAGAGGACCGGGACGGACGTAGCTCTGGTGTGCCAGTTGTCGCGCCAGCGGCATGGCTGGTTGGCCACCTACGGACGGGATAACCGCTGAAAGCATCTAAGCGGGAAGCCCTTCTCAAGATGAGCACTCCCACAGGGTTAACCTGGTAAGGCCCGTGGTAGACGACCACGTTGATAGGCCGGAGGTGTATTCGGGGTAACCCGTTCAGCCGACCGGTACTAATCGGCCGAGGGCTTGGATTTGAACCGCTCGTGCTTGCTCTGGAGTCCTCGAGGCTGCGCCGGCTTTCGCCGGAAGCGCCCGAGTTTGACAACTAATTTCCGGTGGCCATGGCGGCGGAGTCACACCCGTTCCCTTTCCGAACACGGCAGTTAAGCCCGCCCGCGCCGATGGTACTTGGGGGTAGACCCCCTGGGAGAGTAGGGCGCCGCCGGATTTCGAACGAACACCCCCGAGTCAGCTCGGGGGTGTTTGTATTTTTCAGGGTCGTCAGCCGTACCGTGTCAGGTCATGTCTGAGCAACGACGTACGGGCGAACGTGTCCCGAAGAGCGCAGGAGGCCCCACGGGGTCCGGCGCCGCCCGGGCCGGGTCGCCCCGGTCGAAGAGCAGGTCACGCGGGGCTGCTCCTTCGGCGGGTGCCGGTCGACCTGTACGTCGCGATGATGCTCCGGATGCCGAACGGCGGTTGGTGGGACGCCCGGCTCGACGCGTGGGGGCTCCCGCTTCTACCGCTCGTCGCCCCGATAGTCGTCGGGTCGTTGGCAAAGCCGCAGACTCAGGAACGAAGTCGTCGAGCGCTCGTGAAGGCACTCGGTCGGCGCCGCGTCGCGGCCCGAGCACCCAGGACGACCGACCGCGCCGTGATGATGCACGACCGGCGCGTAGCGAGGGCACGAGGCCGGGTCGGACGTTCAGCGAAGGATCGACACGTCGGGTTTCCGGTCGGCAGGATGGCGAAGGTGCCCCCGAGGCTCGTCGCGAGGCACCATACGGCCGGCCGGCCGGTGCAGTGTCACGCCCGAACCGCGTCGGGGGTCCTAGCCGATCAACGAGTGGAGCGCCGCGTGGGCGAGTCGCCCCTGCCCGGACTACTGACGGGCGAAACGCGCCACGTCGGGTGAATGAGAATGCCGGCCCGATTATTCCCCGGCCCGACCGGCGTCCCATGGTGCGCCGCGGACCGGAGCGACCCGCAGCGCCCCGGCCCGAGCCTGAGGTGTGGATCGACGAGGGTCCGGTGCGCCGGGCGGCGACCGGCGCGGTCCGGAGGGCCGCTACCACTGCCGAGCCCCAATCGCTGACTCCGCGCCCGCAGGTGACGCAGCAGTCGCGGCCCGTGGGCAGCGTGACGGTTCGGAGAGCGGCCGAGCTCGCCGAGCGGGTCGCCGAGGCTGGCCGCGCGCTGGACCGCGAGCGCTATGTCGATGTCCGTCGCATGCTCAAGCCGATCGTGAAGGAGGCTCCGGAGCTGGCGAGTGCTCACGAGTTGCTCGGGCTCGCCCACTACCGCTTGGGGGCGTTCGGTCTGGCCGCGACGGAACTGGAGGCGTTCCGTGCGCTGGACCGCGGGGTGGACCACCATCCGGTTCTCGCGGACTGTTATCGCGCCTTGCGCCGCTATGGCGAAATCGGACCTCTCTGGGACGAGTTGCGCCAGGCATCCCCTTCGGCGGCGCTCGTCGCCGAAGGTCGGATCGTGGTGGCCGGCTCCCTCGTCGATCGGCGCAGGATCGACGAGGCCATCGAGTTGCTCCGCCCCAGTGAGAAAGTTCCTGCCCGAGTTCGCGACCACCATCTGCGCCTGTGGTACGTGCTCGCCGACCTGTATGACCGCAACGGTGAGCCGACCAAGGCGAGAGCGCTGTTCGCCCGAGTTCGTTCTGTGGACCCCTCGTTCGCCGATGTCGAGGATCGACTCCGGAACCTCGGCGCCTGACGGCGCAGGACGGACGGCTCTCGACCCTGCCACACCCCCGGCGTACCGTCTTTCGTAGAAGGGCCCGACTTCCCCTCCCACGATTCACAGGAGGACCCAACATGAACATCGTGACGCTCCGCGGAACGCTGTCGCATGAACCGCACACGCGGGAACTCGCCTCAGGCTCCGTGATGCTTCAGTTCGATGTCGCCACGGCGCTCTCGGCCGGCATGGCCACCGTCCCAGTCGTGTGGCTTGATCCCCCCGCCACGGCCGTCTTCGGCGCCGGCGACGAGGTGGTGGTCATCGGGGCGGTGCGGCGTCGCTTCTTCCGGGCCGGCGGCGCGACACAGAGCCGCACCGAGGTAGTGGCGCAGTCCATCGTCAAGTCGTCACAGCGACGCGGTGCGGCCAAGTTGTTGGCCCAGGCTGTCGAGCAGATCGAGGGCGGTTGAGCAGGGCCCGTTAGATTCGTGGGGTGGACATCTCCTCGTTGCTCGGCGCTGAGGCCGAGTCCCTCCTCACCCATACGTGCACAGGCGTCTCCAAGGAGGCACTGAGTCTCCCCGGGGCGGACTTCATCGACCGTGTGCTCGTCCAGACCGACCGCAGCCCGGCTGTATTGCGCAGCCTCGGTCAGTTGTACGGCAACGGACGCCTCGGTGGCAGTGGGTATATCTCGATCCTGCCGGTGGACCAGGGGATCGAGCATTCGGCGGCGGCGTCGTTTGCTCCCAACCCGATCTACTTCGACCCCGAGAACATCTTGCGGCTCGCCCTCGAGGGAGGGTGCAATGCCGTTGCGAGCACGTTCGGCGTGCTCGGGGCCGTCGGCCGGCGATATGCCCATCGCATCCCGTTCATTGTCAAGCTCAACCACAACGAGTTGATGACCTACCCCAACCGGTTCGATCAGGTGATGTTCGGGTCGGCACGCCAGGCCTGGAATCTCGGCGCCGCCGGCGTGGGGGCCACGATCTACTTCGGGTCACCGGAGTCCACCCGACAGATCCAGGAAGTAGCGAAGGCGTTCAGCGAGGCCCACGACCTCGGGATGTTCACGGTGCTGTGGTGTTATCTGCGCAACAACGGGTTCAAGGTCGATGGAGTCGACTACCACGGGTCGGCCGACCTCACCGGCCAGGCGAACCACCTCGGTGTCACGATCGGCGCCGACATCATCAAACAGAAGCTTCCCGATGTGAACGGCGGCTACAACGCGCTGAGCGGGTACGGCAAGACGTCCAGGCTCGTGTACGAAAAACTCACCACGGATCACCCCATCGACCTCTGTCGGTGGCAGGTCGTGAACTGCTATATGGGCCGAATTGGCCTCATCAACAGCGGCGGCGAGTCGAAGGGCGCCGGCGATCTCGCGGCCGCCGTGAAGACGGCAGTGATCAACAAGCGCGCCGGCGGGCAGGGACTCATCTCGGGACGCAAGGCCTTCCAGCGACCGATGTCCGAGGGCATCGAGTTGTTGCATGCGATTCAGGATGTGTACGCCGATGCGGCCATCACCATCGCGTGACCGGACCGCTGTCCGAGCCATTGATTCGCGATTGGTGAAGGTCGGCCGAGTACCGTCCAGTGTCATCATGGAGACAACGACGCCGGACTCTTCGCGGCCCGGCCCTGACACGAGAGGAGCGCGACGATGACCGACACCGTCGAGCGCCCACCGGTCCCGCCGGAGCAGATCACACGAGTAGTAGTGCGCTTCGCCGGCGACTCGGGCGACGGGATGCAACTCACGGGAGATCGCTTCACCTCGGCGAGCGCAATCTTCGGCAACGACCTGTCGACCTTCCCGGACTTCCCGGCCGAGATCCGCGCCCCTGCCGGCACGGTGAACGGCGTGTCCAGCTTCCAGGTCCAGATCTCGGACCACGACATCACGACGCCAGGCGACACGTCGGACGTACTCATCGCCATGAACCCTGCCGCGTTGAAGGCGGATCTGCGGCGACTGCAGCCGCGAGGCCTCCTGATCGTCAACAGTGACACCTTCGAACCTCGCGACCTCGAGAAGGCGGGCTTCGCCGAGAACCCGCTGCTTGACGGCAGCCTGAACGGCTACCACGTCATCGAGATACCGATGACGACGCTCACCAAGGACGCCTGCGTTCCGCTCGGAGTGAAGCCGCGCGACGCTGACCGGAGCAA
This sequence comes from Ilumatobacteraceae bacterium, assembly GCA_046597895.1. GTDB lineage: Bacteria > Actinomycetota > Acidimicrobiia > Acidimicrobiales > Ilumatobacteraceae > WLJO01. The sequence continues at coordinate 4,914 of JBKJJS010000057.1, read as the reverse complement.
GAACCTCTTCGCGCTTGGCATCATTTCGTGGCTCTACTCGCGCCCGGTGGACACCACGTTGGCCTGGATCGACGAGAAGTTCGCCAAAAACGAACTCGTGCGTGTCTCGAACCGTGCGGCCTTCCTGGCCGGGCTCCACTTCGGCGAGACCACGGAACTGTTCGATCATCGTTACGAGGTCGCGCCAGCCCGCATGCCCCCCGGCGAGTACACCCAGATCAACGGCAACACGGCGCTGGCGTGGGGAATCGTGGCGGCAGGACAGTTGGCCAAGCTGCCGATCTTCCTCGGCAGCTACCCCATCACCCCGGCTTCGGACATCCTGCACGAACTGGCCAAGCACAAGCACTTCGGCGTGCGCACTGTGCAGGCCGAGGACGAGATCGCCGCCGCCGGCCTGGCGCTCGGGGCGGCGTTCGCCGGTCACATCGGTGTCACGACCACGAGCGGCCCGGGGGTGGCGCTCAAGAGCGAGACGACGAGTTTGGCAGTCAGCTTGGAGCTTCCGTTTCTCCTCGTCGACATTCAGCGCGGCGGGCCTTCGACCGGGCTCCCGACCAAGACCGAAGCCGCCGATCTCAACATCGCGATGTTCGGCCGCCACGCCGAGGCGCCGCTGCCGATCGTGGCGGCGTACAGCCCCTCGCACTGCTTCTTTGCGGCCATTGAGGCCATACGGATCGCGCTGAAGTACCGGACGCCGGTGATTCTGCTGTCCGACGGCTACATCGCCAACGGTTCCGAGCCGTGGCTGCTTCCTGATACTGAAACACTTCCCGACCTCTCCGTACCGTTCGCCTCCGAACACAATCACACCCGCAGCGACGGCACCACCGAGTACTGGCCGTATTTGCGTGACGAGACGACGCTGGCTCGGCCGTGGGCCATCCCGGGGACGCCTGGTCTCGAGCACCGCGTCGGTGGTCTCGAGAAGGAAGACGGTTCGGGCAACATCGATTACACGCCGGAGAACCACGAGAAGATGGTTCATGTACGGGCGGCGAAGATCGCCGGCATCGCCAACGACATCCCGGCCGCCGAAGTGATTGGCGACGCCGAGGCCGACCTGTGCGTCCTCGGCTGGGGGTCGACGTGGGCTGCTATCCACGCTGCGGTCGAGCGGACCCGCCGCGGGGGCGACAAGGTGGCATGGATCCACCTCACCCATTTGAACCCGATGCCGGCCAATCTCGGGCCGCTGCTGAAGGGTTTCAAGCGGGTGATCGTGCCCGAGCTCAACATGGGTCAACTCTGTCGCATCGTGCGCGCCGAGTTCCTCGTCGATGCGACATCGATCTCGAAGGTCCAGGGGCTGCCGTTCACGACAGCTGAGCTCGAAGTGGCCATTCAGGCCGGTCTCCAGTGAACGAATCGATGCTGACCGTGTTAATGCTGACCGTGTTGATGCTGACCGAATCGATGCTGAACGAAGGGGGGTTGTCGTGACCGACACCGCAGTGCCGCTGACGACGAAGAAGGACTGGACGAGCGACCAAGAGGTTCGCTGGTGTCCGGGCTGTGGGGACTACGGGATCCTTCTCGCCGTCCAACAGTTGATGCCTGATCTCGGGGTACGCCCTGAGAACACGGTATTCGTGAGTGGGATCGGTTGCTCCAGCCGCTTCCCGTACTACATGAACACGTACGGGATCCACAGCATCCACGGGCGGGCGCCGGCCATCGCGACTGGCGTCAAGACCGCCCGACCCGACCTTGATGTCTGGGTCATCACCGGTGACGGCGATGGGTTGTCCATTGGTGGCAACCACCTCATTCACGCCCTGCGCCGCAACGTGAACCTCACGATCCTGCTGTTCAACAACCGCATCTACGGGTTGACCAAGGGGCAGTACTCACCAACGTCAGAGGTGGGCAAGGTCACCAAGTCCACCCCAATGGGCTCCGTGGATCCGCCGTTCAATCCGCTGGCCGTGGCCCTCGGAGCCGAAGCGAGCTTCGTGGCCCGCACACATGACCTGGACCGTAAGCACATGCAGGAGGTCTTCCGGGCCGCCCACGACCATCAGGGGGCGGCGTTCGTCGAGATTTACCAGAACTGCAACGTGTTCAATGACGGCCAGTTCGAGGACATCCTGGCCCGCGAGAATCGCGAGGAGATGCTCGTCAACTTGCGCCATGGGGAGCCGGTCCGCTTCGGCAAGGACGGACACAAGGGGGTCGTGATGGGTCGCGATGGGCAGTTGCGGGTCGTCGAGGTCGCCGACGTTGGCGAGGAGAACCTTCTCGTGCACGACGCCTATCGCCCGGACCCGAGCCTGGCGTTCGCCCTGGCCCGCTTGAGCCAGGATGACCACTCGCCGACGCCATTCGGGATCTTCCGCCAGGTCGAGCGCCCGGAGTACAGCGAGGCGGTGAGCCGTCAGTTGCTCGCCGCCTCGTCCAAGAAGGGCCCAGGAGATCTGCGCGAACTGTTGCGCAGCAACGGCACGTGGATGGTCGAGTAGCGCCGCACGCGGCTACTCCGCAACGGAGCGCAGCACCAGCCCGGTCTTCAACTTCGGGGTGAAGAACGTGGACTTCGGCGGCATCAGCAGTCGCTCGCGGGCGGTGCGACGAATCTCGTCGACCGGCACCGGACGGATCAGGATGGCCGCGGTCGCCTGACCATCGCGCAAGGCCGCCAGAACCGGTGCTACCCCGTGCTGGTAGGCGACGGAATGGATCACGCCAGACAGTGCATGCTCCAGCCGGGCCGAATCAAGATCCCTGACGCCCTCGAACGCATCGGACTTCGGAGTGAGGTACGTGCCCCCTCCGTCGGCGTCGACGAGGCACAAGCTGGCGCGCTCGAGCATCCGCACGGTGGTCGTGGGATCGACCGGGCCGGCAGGCGCCAGGTCGAAGCATCGGGCCAGTGCCGTTCGGAACGCCTCGGGCGTGATCTCCGTGTAGAGGCGATGAATCGCCGCGACGGACAATTGGTCGGCGACGAGTTCGTTGATGTAGGCGAGGGTCAGATCCCAAGGACCGCCCTTGCCTTCGTTGTCCGCTCGGCGCTCGTCGCGATAGGTGCGGCTGATGGCGTAGCGGTGGTGCCCGTCGGCCATCACGACATCGCTGGACCCAACGAGTGTGGCGATGGCACCGGTGCGAGTCGGGTCGTCGACACGCTCGATGATGTGGGTGACGCCGTCATCGTCCGTGAATTGACCGAGGCGCTCCCCGGGGGCTTCCAGGAGATCCGTCAATCCGGAGGCGAGGGACAGCCCCCAGACCGGTGAGAGATTTGCCCCTGTGTTCCTCGTGAGGTCGAGGCGGTCGGTTTTGGCCTTCGGGGTGGTGCGCTCGTGGGGGAGGACACCGCCCGCCCCTTCGTCCACGATCTCGAGGGCGCCGATCACGCCGGAGATCTCGCGTTCGCCCCCTGCCTCGTCGGTGAACCGCATTCGGTAGATCGTGAAGCTCGGCACGGCATCGGACACGAGCGTGCCGTCCGCCTGCCAGGCGGCGAGCCGAACTCCTGCCTCGACGTACCGGTGGTCGCCGTCGCGCTCGCGGGGCACGTCGATCCGAACGATGTTGCAAGGGTGGCGGGCGGCGAGGGCATCGAGATCCGCCTCGGAAAGCACATCGTATGGTGGTGCCGTGACGTCGCCGAGCGCGAGGCCTTGGCGGTAGCGGATAGCGGGGAACGGCTCGAAGCGCGGCACCCGACAAGTGTGGCCCCTGGCGTGGCAGGATCGAAACGTGATTGGCGTGAACGGGTGACGGCGGTACTGTGCGACCTCGACGGCGTGATCTGGTTGGCCGATGACCCGATCCCGGGCTCGGCCGCCGCGGTTGGCGCGTTGCGGGCCGCCGGGCACCGTGTGCTCTTCGTGACGAACTTCAGTTTTGCGCCGGTCGCTGACACGGAACGCAAGCTCGAGCGACATGGGATCGCGGCCGCCGGCGCTGTCGTGACTGCGGCGCAGGCGGCCGCCCACGTAGTGAGGGTGAGTGAACGGGTCATGGTCTGCGCCGGGCCAGGTGTGGTGGAAGCGGTGGAGCAGCGGGGGGCCGAGATCGTGACCTCGGGTCGAATCGACACCGTCATCGTCGGCTTCGACAGAGCGTTCGATTACGAGGTCATGACCAGGGCGTCGGCCGCTGTACGTGCCGGTGCCCGACTGGTGGGAACAAACGACGATGCCACCTACCCGACCCCCGATGGGCCTATTCCGGGAGCCGGCGCCATCCTGGCTTCCGTGGCGGTGGCGAGCGGGGTCACGCCACTGGTGGCCGGCAAGCCATATGAACCGATGGCGGTGCTCGTGCGGGAATTGCTCGGCATCGATGGTGTCGGCTCCCGGTACCCAGACGGCGTCATGGTGGGGGATCGGCCGTCCACCGATGGCGCCTTCGCCCGCCGGCTCGGCTTCCGCTACGCCCACGTCTGGAGCGGTGTCACCTCGCCGGATGTGCCGATCGAACCCCCGCCCGACCTCGTTGGCGCCGACCTCGTCGACATCGCCCGCCAACTGGGTGTCACCCTGTGAGGGTTGCTCCATTGACGGCCGTGGTGCGTGCAATTGCAAGCGAAACGCTGTATTCTGTCCGCCATGGCACAAGACGACCTCTTCAAGCGACTCAAGCCGCTCCTCGACAGTGGCATGGGATTCACCCAGATCACCCAGGCAAAGGCGGAGGCCTTCGTCCGCGATCTCGTCAAGCAGGGCGAGGTGCGCCGCAAGGAAGCAGAGAGCCTCGTGGAGTCGCTCGTGACGCAGGGTCGCGAAGCGACCGAGAAGTTGGTCGAGATGATCCGCGTCGAGGTGACCAAGCAACTCAGTCGCATCTCCGCCCAGGCACAGACCCCGGAGTCGGTGCCCACGGCTGCTCCTGCGACGAAGGTTCCCGCCAAGAAGGCTGCCGCCAAGAAGGCGGCGGCGAAGACGGCTCCCGCCAAGAAGG
>JBKJJS010000121.1:0-5209 GCA_046597895.1 Ilumatobacteraceae bacterium | reverse complement strand
CACCGGCGGTACCGCCTCGGCCACCGCCCGGCTCGTCGAGGGCCTCGGTGCCGTCGTAGCCGGCCTCGCATTCGTGATCGAACTCCCTGCACTGGGCGGGCGGGCCCGTCTCGGCTCCCGCCTCGTCGAGAGCCTCGTGACGTACTGACGTGGTGGGGGCCTGACGCGCTGATGGGCACCGTTGACCGCGTCCTGCCGTGGCGGCGGCACACCCCCGCACTCGTCGAGGAGTTGGCCCCGCTCGTCGCGTCGTTCCGCCTGCGGCATCCGAAGAGCAACACACTGCTCATCCAGCGGGCGTATGAGGTGGCAGCTCAGGCACATGTAAATCAGCGCCGTGTCACGGGTGAGAGCTACATCAACCACCCGCTGCAGGTCGCCCGCATCGTGGCCGAGATCGGGCTGGACGACATCTCGCTGGCCGCCGCGCTCCTGCACGACTCGGTGGAGGACACCGAGCTGACGATTGCCGACGTGGAGCGCGAGTTCGGCGGCGAGGTGGCCGCCATCGTCGATGGCCTGACGAAGTTGGAGCGGATCCACTTCGACTCCAAGGAGGCACAGCAGGCCGCCACGATGCGCAAGATGCTCGTGGCGATCGCTCGCGATCTCCGCGTACTCATCATCAAGCTGGCGGACCGGTTGCACAACATGCGGACGATTGCTGGCATGCCCGTCGACAAGCAGCGTCGTATCGCCCAGGAGACGATCGATATCTACGCCCCGCTGGCCAACCGGCTCGGGATGGAGGAGATCAAGACCCAGCTCGAGGAGTTGGCGTTCGCGGCCATCTACCCGAAGCGCTACGCCGAGCTCGACCATCTGGTGGCCACGAGGAACCCTGGTCGGGAAGTGCAACTCGCCCGAGCGGTCGGGTCCATCAGTACGCGCCTGGCGGAACTGAAGATCGTCAACGAGGTCAAGGGGCGGCCGAAGCAGCTGTGGAGTATCTACGAAAAGATGGTGCAGAAGGGTCGCGAGTTCGACGACATCTTTGACCTCGTCGCCATCCGCGTCGTCGTCGATTCTGTGAAGGACTGCTACGCCGCCCTCGGCTGCATCCACGGAATGTGGCGTCCGGTAGTCGGGCGGTTCAAGGACTACATCGCCATGCCGAAGTTCAACCTGTACCAGTCGCTGCACACGACAGTGGTGGACCAGGACGGTCGGACGATCGAAGTGCAGATTCGTACCAAGGAGATGCACCAGCGAGCCGAGTGGGGGGTGGCGGCTCACTGGGCGTACAAGCAGGGTGGCTCGAATCAGGACATCGCCTGGCTGAACCGCATCATCGATTGGCAGGCGGACACGCTGGAGCCGGCGAACTTCATGGAGCAACTGAAGGCCGACCTCGAACCTGACGAAGTTTTCATCTTCACGCCGAAGGGCAAGGTCATCACCCTGCCGAGCGGCGCCTGCCCCGTCGACTTCGCGTACACAGTGCACACCGAGGTGGGCCATGCCTGCATCGGGGCGCGAGTGAACGGCCGACTCGTCCCGCTGGACTACAAGCTGCACTCCGGTGAGACGTGTGAGATCTTCACGTCCAAGGTCGAGTCACGTGGCCCCACGCGGGACTGGTTGCAGATCGTGGTGTCGCCAAGGGCCCGCAACAAGATCCGCCAGTGGTTCTCACGCGAGCGCCGAGACGACATGATCGAGACCGGGCGGGAGACCCTCACCAAGGAGCTTCGCCGGCTCGACCTCCCGGTCAACCGGATGTTCCAGAGCGAGGCGCTGCTCCGAGAGACGCTGGCGGCGAACTACGTCGACATCGACTCGTTGCTGGCGGCGATCGGCGAGGGAAACACGTCGGCTCGGGCGATGGCGCAGAAGCTGAAGAAGGACCTCTCTGACGACGGCGACGAGCATCTTGCCTCCACCGTTTCGAAGCCTCGGCAGTTCCGCAGTAATGGGAACAAGGTGGGCATCAACGTCGAGGGTTTCGACGACATGCTCGTCCGGCTCTCGCGATGCTGCACGCCGGTACCAGGCGACCAGATCATCGGGTTCGTCACCCGCGGCCGCGGCGTCTCCGTGCACCGCGCCGACTGCTCCAACGCAGTGTCGTTGGCCACGGGCCAGGCGGCCCGGCTCATCGATGTCGGGTGGGACCGCAACTCCGCCGGCACGTCGTTCCGGGCGGCGGTAGAGGTGACGGCACTCGACCGCAAGGGACTTCTGCGAGACGTGGCCAACGCCCTCTCGGACCAGTACGTGAACATCGTGGCGTGTTCGACCCATACCGGCTCGGACCGGATGGCGCGGATGCGGTTCGATTTCGAGATGTCAGACGCCGGCCACCTGGACGCCGTGCTGCGCACCATCAAGTCCATCCCGAACGTCGAGGACGCCTACCGCATGGTGCCCGGGGGCGGTCGATAGCCTGAAAAGCTGTGCCCGAGTTCCAGACAAGCCCCGGAACCCGTGACATCCTCGCCCCGGACAGTACCCGTTGGCGACGGTTCGTCACGGTGTTCGCCGATGTCGTCGAGGCGGCCGGCTACGGGTTGATCATCCCACCGATGTTCGAGGATTTGGGCGTGTTCAAGCGCCTCGGGGAGGCGACCGATGTCGTCACCAAGGAGATGTACGACTTCGAGGACAAGGGCGGCCGACGGGTGGCACTCCGGCCGGAGATGACGGCTGGGGTGGTGCGGGCGTTCGTGCAGCACCGGCCACCGACCCCATGGAAGACCTGGTACTCGGGCTCGAACTTCCGATATGAGAAGGCTCAGCACGGTCGCTATCGCCAGTTCGACCAGGTGGGCATCGAGGTGCTCGGCCCCGACGACCCGTATCTCGACGTCGAGGTCATCGCCCTCGCCTGGCAGTTCTACCGTCGCCTCGGTCTTCGCAACGTGCGCCTCGTGGTGAACTCGCTCGGCGACCCTGATGACCGCGCCCGCTACGTGGCAGCGCTCGGCGCCTACTTCGAGGAGCACGTCGAGCGGTTGAGCCCCGAGAGTCGTCACACGTTGACGCGCAACCCCCTTCGGATGCTGGACTCCAAGCGAGAGCAAGATGCGCCGATCGTTGAGGCGGCACCACGGATCGCCGAGTTCTACTCCGAGGGTGCCGCTGCGGACTTCACGAAGGTGCTCGACGGCCTCGGTGTCATCGGGGTCCCGTACACGTTGGATCCCCGCCTCGTGCGCGGCCTCGACTACTACCGCAAGACGACGTTCGAGTTCATCGCCGACGTGCTCGAGTCCGCCCAGAATGCTGTCGGCGGGGGCGGGCGCTATGACGGTCTTGCCGAGGATCTCGGCGGCCCGTCCACCCCCGGAATCGGGTTCGCGCTCGGACTGGACCGCACCCTCCTCGCGTGCGACGCCGAGCACGTGTTTATGGCCCCTTCGGCCGCCGTGGACGTGTTCGTCGTCGATGTCACCGGGGGCGGCGAGGCCCTGACCCTCACCACGGCGCTACGGCACGCCGGAGTCTCCGCCGACCGCGCCTTCGAGAACCGCAGCATGAAGAGCCAGATGAAGGCCGCTGACCGCAGTGGCGCCCGCTTCGCGCTGATCGTCGGCGGTGACGAACTGGCGGCGGAAACCGTCACGCTGCGCCCGCTCCTTGGGAGCGCGGGAGACGATCGCACCCAGACCACTATTCCCCGTTCCGATCTCATCGACACCCTGAAGCGAGCACTCCAGCAATGACCTCCACCGGTATGCGCACCCACCAGTGCGGCGAGCTCCGCTCCGAGCACGTCGGCCAGATCGTGTCGCTCTGCGGTTGGGTGGCGACCCGGCGCGAGCACGGCGAGCATCTGGCCTTCATCGACCTGCGTGACCACACGGGTGTCACTCAGTGCGTGGTCGACAACACCGTTGATGTACGCGCCGAGTACGTGCTGCGCATCACGGGTCGGGTCACGCCGCGCCCCGACGAGAACCTGAACGATCGGTTGCCGACCGGGGCCATCGAACTGCAGGACTGCGCCGTGGAGATTCTGAACGTGGCCGAGGCGCCGCCGTTCCCCATCAACGAGCGCGCCGACCAGGTCGCCGAGAACACCCGCCTCCAGTACCGCTACCTGGACATCCGCCGTGAGCGGATGCAGCGCAACTTGCGCATCCGTGCGGCGGTGAACTCGGCCATTCGCGGCGCCATGGAGCGTCAGTCGTTCGTCGAGGTCGAGACTCCGATGCTCGTACCGTCCACTCCAGAGGGTGCCCGCGAGTTCATCGTGCCGTCGCGCAACCAGCCCGGTTCGTTCTATGCGCTTCCGCAGTCGCCGCAGCTGTTCAAGCAGCTCCTGATGTTGTCCGGCATCGATCGCTACTACCAGATCGCCCGCTGCCTGCGTGATGAGGACCTGCGCGCTGACCGCCAGTACGAGTTCATGCAACTCGATGCTGAGATGAGCTTCGCCACCCAGGACGACGTGCTCGGGGCCATCAGCGAGGCGGTCCTGGACGCCGCCGAGGCAGCAACGGGGGAGCGACCGGGGCCGATCGAGCGGATTACGTGGCATGAGGCCATGGACCGTTACGGGGTGGACAAGCCTGACCTTCGCTTCGGCCTTGAACTCATCGAGCTCACCGATGCATTTGCGTCGACGGAGTTCAAGGCATTCGCCGGGGCCGCCTGTGTCAAGGGCATTCGTGCCCCCGGGATGGCGGAGGACTACGGCCGCAACAAGCTCGATGGCCTCACCGACCGTGCCAAGAAGCTGGGGGCCAAGGGGCTCGTGTGGTTGAAGGTCGGTAGCGACGGCGCCCTCGAATCGCCCGTGGCGAAGTTCCTGAGTGCGTCCGAGCAGGCCGACCTGAAGGAGCGCCTCGGCGCTGAGCCGGGCGACCTCCTGCTGATTGTGGCGGACGCGTGGGAGACGACGTGCGAGGTACTCGGGCAGTTGCGCAACGATCTGGCGCGCCCTCCGGTGCACCAGGGTCCGTACCGCTACGTGTGGGTCGTCGACTTTCCGCTGTTCGTCTCGGTCGACGAGACGAGCGGCAAGCCCAAGCCCGGCCACCATCCGTTCTGTCATCCGAAGCCCGAGGACTTGGACAAGCTCGAGACGGACCCTATGGCCGTGCGGGCGCAGGCATATGACCTCGTGCTCAACGGGTGGGAACTGGGCTCGGGCTCCATCCGGATCCATGATTCGGTACTGCAACGTCGTGTCTTCAACCTGCTCGGAATCAGCGACGAGGACGCCGATCGGCGCTTCGGCTTCTTCCTCACCCCGTTCAAGTAC
>JBKJJS010000397.1:0-10904 GCA_046597895.1 Ilumatobacteraceae bacterium | reverse complement strand
GGGGGGGGGGGGGGGGGGGGGGGGCAGGGGCAGGCGCTGGTACAGGGGCAGGCGCAGGGGCAGGCGCTGGTACAGGGACCGGGGCAGGCACCTCAGCCACGACGGCAGCGGCCACCGGGAGCGCTCCGGCGGCCGTCTTGTCGATGTGGTCGAGGACGTCCTCGCGGGTGATCCGTCCGCCGAGCCCCGTGCCGGTGATGGTCGCCGGATCGAGTTGGTGTTCGTTCACGAGACGGCGCACCACGGGCGACAGCAGACGTGCCGAGCCCTCATCGGCGGAGCGTGTGGCATCCGCCTCGGTCGACACCGCAGCGGCCGCTTCCTCCGCAACCGGCGCTGGTGGCGCCGCGACGACCGGCTCAGGCACCGCGATCGGCTCAGGCACCGCGACCGGCTCAGGCACCGCGACCGGCTCAGGCACCGCGACCGGCTCAGGCGTCGCGGCCGGCTCGGGTGTGGGGGTGCTCAGCGCTTCGGCGGCGCCGACGACGGCGATCACCGCGCCGACGGCGACGATGTCCCCGACGGATGCCCTGATCTCGACGAGTGTGCCCGCGATGGGCGACGGAACCTCGGTGTCAACCTTGTCCGTCGAGATCTCGAAGAGCGGCTCGTCGGCGGCCACCGTGTCGCCGATGTTCTTGAACCACTTGAGGATCGTGCCCTCGGTCACGGTCTCGCCGAGTTGCGGCAAGGTGATGTCGGCCATGTCGGGTGATGCTCCTTCTTGGTGGTCGGATCAGCCGTTGAACGAGCGGCCGGTGAGCGACAGAACAGTTTCGCCGAACAGTTCGGACATGCTCGGGTGAGGCTGGATGAACTCGGCGACCTCGGCGACCGACGCCTCCCAGTTCACGGCGAGGTAGCCACCCGAGAGTTGCTCCGTGACCCACGGCCCCACCATGTGTACTCCGAGGATCTGGCCCGCGGTGCCATCACTGTTTTTCTTGGCGACGATCTTCACGAGGCCATCGACTTCTCCGATGATCTGGGCCCGGCTGTTCGCCCGGAACGGGTGCTTCGCCACCACAATGGAGTGACCCGCCGCCGTGGCCTGCTCCTCGTTCAGACCGGCCCACGCCACCTCAGGATGGCAATAGATTGCCCACGGGACCCGGTCGTACTGGACGGGCATCGGGTGCTCACCCAGCATGTCTTTGATCGCGAGGATCGCTTCGGCATAGCCCACGTGAGCGAGTTGCGGGGTGTCGACGAGGTCGCCAACGGCATAGACGCCAGGCTCCCCGGTACGGCAGTACTCGTCGACCTGCACGAACCTACGGTCGCTCAATGTCACCCCGGTGCCCTCGAGCCCAAGCAGATCGGGGAAGGGCCGCCGACCGACCGACACAATCACGACGTCGACCTCGATGTCCACCGCGACATCGTCGGCCCCGACGACGTTGACCTTGGTCGAACCGTCCGCACCAGAGGTGTGGCCGGAGACTCGTGCCGACGTCACGATCTTGATGCCCTTCTTGCCGAATGACTTCACCACGACGTTGGCGAGATCGGCGTCGAGGCCGGGCAGGATCTTGGGCAGGCCCTCAAGGATGGTCACCTGAGACCCGAGGTCGGCGAAGGTGGAGGCGAATTCGCATCCGATGGCGCCGCCTCCGATGACCGCGACGCGGGCCGGGATGCGATCGAGCATCAGGACTTCGTCGCTCGTCATGATGGGGCCGCCGACCTCGAACCCCGGAATAGTCCGAGGGACCGAACCGGCCGCCAGCACGACGAAGTTGCCCCTGACCTGCTGCGTGGACCCATCGGCAGCCGTCACCGTGACCACGTGATCAGCCCCGAGCGAGCCGGCAGCGACGAAGTACGCCACCTTCTTCGAGCGGGTGAGACCGGTGAGACCCTTGACGAGACCGTCCACGATGCGCTGCTTGCGGGCCTGAGCGACGGCGAAGTCGATTCCGTTCAGGCCGGCGTCGATCCCGAAGTCCTTGGCGTGCAGCACATGACGGGCCACGGCGGCCGTCTCGAGGAAGGACTTCGCCGGGATACAGCCCCGGTTGAGACAGGTCCCGCCGATGGTGTCCTTCTCCACGAGTGCCACCGTGAGACCGGCCGAAGCCCCGTAGAAGGCCGCGGCGTAACCGCCGGGACCACCACCGATGACGACGAGATCGAACTGCTGCGTGTCGGGCACGAAACCGAGCGTAACGGGCTACCGCCCGGTACGGAACTGGAGTGCTTTGGGGTGCCCCGCGATCACCCAGCCAACGTCCACGTGGCCTGGTCCTCACCCAACTGGTACGTGACGACGGTCGCCCCCTTCGCCACGACGGGGAACCTCAGCACACAGTCCGCCTGTTGTCCGGGCAGCACCGAAAGTCCGGCGCACGACGGTACTGGTCCGTCATCTCCGCCCTGCGCTGCCACCTCCTCGGTGCGGCCACCCGTCACGAGCGACCAGCCCACGACGGCATCGCTCACCGCAACCGCGGCAGTGGGCGCGACGGTCAGCCGTGCGACGACGAGGACCGCGTCGTCACGCACCTCGCTCGACAACACGCTGACCGTCCGCGTCGCCACTTCGGTCGAGTCGCCCTCGGCGAGCGTGGACACTTCGTTGTCCTTGATCCGCAGGAGCTGGATGCTGCCGGCGATGAGAATCGCCAGCCCGCAGGCCAGAGCAACGAGGATCAGCTTGCGGGTACTCACCGGGCGTCGAGCCTATGGCACACTCATCCGCATGGGCCTGCGGGACATCGCCAAACGCCTCAAGACGTCAGTCGAGGACCTCCACGACGCGCGACTCCTCGACCGCTTCGCCGACCTCGATCTGACCCCACTGGGCGAGTTGACATGCCGAGTCCCGGCTCGCGTCGGAGGTGAAGTGGCACGGATGCGACTCGCCCCGCGCTCGGGCGTCCCCGCGCTCGAGATCGTGGTGTCGGACGGCAGCGGCGACGCGGTCGCGATCTTCACGGGCCGGCGGAACATTCCCGGCATCGAGCATGGCCGACACCTCGTGCTGGAGGGCGTGGCCCATGAGCATCACGGCCGCCGAGTGTTCCTGAACCCTGCGTACACGCTGCTCTAGCGAAAGTCGGCGCCTCAGTGGCCGATGAGGACGCGTCGCACCTCGTCCTCGGCGTCGTTCGTCACGAGCACGAGGACCTCGTCGCCCGCCCGGACGATCGTGTCACCGCGGGGTACGACCACCCGTTCACCGCGGATCAACGCCACGACGGTGGCGTCACGCGGGAAGCCCAAATCGGAGATCTCCTTGTCGACCGCAGGCGAGTCATCCGCCAACGTCACTTCAGCGAGTTTCGCCTTACCGCCTTCGAACGACAGCAAGCGCACGAACGAACCGACCGTCACGGCCTCCTGGACGAGTCCCGTGATGAGATGCGGGGTGGACACCGCGACATCGACGCCCCACATCTCGTTGAACATCCACTCGTTCTTGGGGTTGTTCACCCGGGCGATGACCCGCGGGACACCGAACTCCTGCTTGGCCAGTAGCGAGATCACAAGATTGTCCTCGTCATCACCGGTGACGGCGGCGACGACGTCAGCCTTGTCGAGGCCGGCCTTGGCGAGGTTGCTGACCTCGCACGCGTCCGCCTGGAACCACGGCACATCCTTCGGCTCCCCCGACTGCATCGCCGCCCTCACGACGGCCGCGTCGTTGTCGAGGATGAGCACCTCGTGATCGCCCTCGTGGAGCTGCTCGGCGATGAACTTCCCCACACTCCCGCCCCCCGCGATGATCACCCGCATGTCAGTGACTCCCCTTGCCATGTCCCGCTGCGGCCGGTCCGACCAAGAGCGTGTCCAGACCCTCAAGTGTGTCGCCGCTGACGGCGAGATACACAATGTCGCCATCCTGCACGATGAGACCACCTGCCGGGACCTGAGCCACTCCGAGGCGGCTCAATGCCACGACCCGAAGTCCCCCGCCCGCCTCGAGTTCGTCCACGCGGTGCCCGGCCCAACGGACACCGACCGACCGTTCTACGAGTGAGACCCGGGCGCTGGGATCCACCCATTCGACGGATGGCCTGTCCGGCACGATCCGGCGTAGAACGCGTTCGGTCGTCCATGCCACCGTGGCCACCGTGGCGATGCCGAGTCGCTCGTAGATCGCGGCGCGACGCTGGTCGTAGATGCGGGCAACAACCCGCTCGATCCCGAACGTCTCGCGGGCCACCCGGGCGATGAGGATGTTGGAATTGTCGCCACTCGTCACGGAGGCGAGCGCCTCGGCCCGCTCGATACCGGCCTCGATGAGCCGATCACGGTCGAATCCGATGCCGACGACGGTCTGGCCGGCGAACCCGGTTCCCAGTCGGCTGAACGCTTCGGACTTCTTATCGATGACGGCAACCGAATGACCAGATTCCGTGAGGCTCAACGCCAGCGACGAACCGACCCGCCCGCACCCGACGACCACGACATGCACGTGTGGAACTCCTTGACATCTCGACGCCGGCGCATCACGTACCGGACCGACGCAGCATCCTAGGCCCGGCAGGTATGTCAGAGTCACGCATCGTGTTGGCAACAATGAAGCGGCTCGTGGTCGGACGCCCCATCGCGACGTCCGAGGAGATGCACACCCGACTGCCAAAAAAGATCGCGTTGCCGGTCTTCGCCAGCGACGCGATCTCCTCCACCGCGTACGCCACCCAGGAGATCCTGATCATCCTGGTCCCGGCGGCGGCCCTCGGCGCCTACCACAAGCTCATTCCGCTGTCGCTCGTCGTGTGCCTGCTCCTCGCCATCGTCATCAGCAGCTACCGCCAGACCATCAAGGCCTATCCGGGCGGCGGCGGAACGTACATCGTGTCCAGGGAGAACCTCGGGCCACTGCCATCTCTCGTCGCCGGCGCATCGATCCTCGTGGACTATGTGCTCACGGTGGCGGTGTCCGTGTCGGCCGGCGTGGCGGCGATCATCGCGGCCTTCCCGGACCTGCAGGACTACCGGGTCTGGATGTGCCTCGGCTTCGTGGCGTTGATGACGATGGCCAACTTGCGCGGCCTGAAGGAGTCGGGCGCCATC
Organism: Ilumatobacteraceae bacterium; assembly: GCA_046597895.1. Lineage (GTDB taxonomy): Bacteria > Actinomycetota > Acidimicrobiia > Acidimicrobiales > Ilumatobacteraceae > WLJO01. The sequence goes on along the minus strand of JBKJJS010000397.1, from coordinate 5,879 downwards.
TTCGCCCCGCCGACGTACATCTACGTGACGATGCTCTACCTGCTCATCGGCGTTGGACTCGTTCGCTATTTCACCGGGAACCTTGAGGCGATCCCCCTTGACACGCCCGCTCTCGACGAACTCGCCCCGGGCGGCGGAAGTGGGCTTGGGTTGTTCTTGATCCTGAAGGCCTTCTCGTCCGGCGCGGTGGCCCTCACCGGTGTCGAGGCCGTGGCTGATGGAGTTCCAGCGTTCAAGAAGCCGGAGAGCCGGAACGCGTCGAGCGTGCTCGTCATGATGGCCGTGATACTCGGCACGTCCTTCCTCGGACTCTCCTTGCTGGCCAGTCGGCTGATGCCGATTCCCGAGGAACATGGAGACACGCTCCTGTCCAAGCTCGGTGAGCACGTCTTCGGTCGGGGAGCGCTCTACTTCATCTTCCAGTTCGCCACGTTCGCCATCCTGATCCTGGCCGCCAACACGGCGTACGCCGACTTCCCGCGGTTGTCGTCGATCATCGCCCGCGACGAGTTCCTACCCCACCAGTTCGCCAACCGTGGCGACCGCCTGGTGTTCTCGAACGGCGTCGTCGTCCTGGGCGCGATGGCGGGACTTCTGCTGATCGTCTTCGGAGGGACGACGACGGCACTGATCCCGCTGTACGCCGTTGGTGTATTCACGGGCTTCACGATGAGCCAAGCCGGCATGGTCGTCTACCAGCGTCGCCACCGCACCGATGGATGGCGGCGACGCATGATCACGAACCTCACCGGGGCAATTGCCACCGGGATCGTGCTCCTCGTCGTCCTGGTCTCCAAGTTCACCGGCGGTGCCTGGGTTCCGGCGGTCGTGATCCCGTTGATCGTGCTCCTGTTCAGGGCGATCGGCACGCACTACCGGCGGGTCAGCGCAGATGTCGCCGTCCCGTTCGGATGGAAGGCGAAGCGGCGGACCCACACCATGGTTGTGCTCGTCGGCAGCGTGAACCGTGGCGCCCTCGAGGCCATTCAGTACGCCCGGTCGCTGGCGCCGGACCGGATCATGGGTTTGAGCGTGATCTACGAGGACACGGACCGGGAGAAGGTCACGAAAGCGTGGGCCGAACACGACATTCCGTTCCCGCTGGAACTCGTCTACTCGCCCTACCGCAACCTCACCCGACCGGTCCTCAGGTTCCTCGACGAACTCGATGCCGAGTCACCGGACGACCTGATTACCGTGATCATTCCGGAGTTCGTCGTAAAGAAGTGGTACACGCAACTGCTCCACAACCAGAGCGCTCTTGCCCTGAAGACCCGACTGCTGTTCCGACCGAACACGATCGTGACATCAGTCCCGGTCGTCGTGAACTGAGAACACGCCTTCCACTGCCGCGACGCCCTATGGTGATCGGCCGTCTATGTACGCCACCCTGAAGCGGCTCTTCATCGGTAAGCCGATCTCCACCGCCGACGAGGGCCACCAGCGCCTGAGCAAGAAGGTGGCGCTGCCCGTCTTCGCCAGCGACGCCATCTCCTCCACTGCCTACGCCACCGACGAGATCCTCGTCGTCCTTCTTGCTCAAGCCGGCATCGGGGCACTGGCATTCACGAAGCTGGTGCCGATCGCCATCGTGGTAGCGGTGCTACTCACGATCGTCGTCTTGAGCTACCGCCAGACGCTGTATGCCTATCCCAGCGGGGGTGGCAGCTACATCGTCAGCCGGGAGAATCTCGGCAAGGTGCCGTCGCTGGTGGCCGGGGCATCGCTGCTGACGGATTACATCCTCACGGTCTCGGTGTCCGTCGCGGGCGGCGTGCTCGCCATTCGCTCGGCCACCAACCTGAGTTCCTCCTGGGCCGTTCCGCTGTGTCTCTTCTGTGTCCTGGTCATGACGCTCGGAAACCTGCGCGGCGTCAAGGAATCGGGCGCATTCTTTGCGCCGCCGACCTACATCTACGTCGTCATGCTGTTGATCCTCATCGGCACGGGCCTCTACAGGGTGTACTTCCGTGACCTCGGCGCCATCCCGGAACGGATGCTCTCGGAAGAGGCGATCCAGCACTCCAAGGAGACATCGGCGCTCGGTCTCATGCTGCTGTTGCGGGCGTTCTCCTCGGGTGCCGTGGCCCTCTCTGGTGTCGAGGCAGTCTCCAACGGAGTACCGGCGTTCCAGAAGCCCGAGAGCAGAAACGCTTCCGTCACGCTGCTCTGGATGGGAACCATCCTCGGGACGTGCTTCATCGGCATCTCCGTCCTGGCTTCCAAGTTGTATCCATACCGCGGCGACGAGGATCCGACGGGCATCGCGCTGATGGCGGAGCACGTGTTCGGCGGGAAGAACGTGCTGTTCTGGGTCATGCAGATCTCGACGTTCGCCATCCTCATCCTCGCCGCCAACACCGCCTACGCCGACTTCCCGCGGCTCTCGTCGATCATCGCCAACGACGGTTTCATTCCACGGCAGTTCCGGAATCGGGGCGACCGCCTGGTGTTCTCGAACGGGGTCATCGTCCTTGCCGTGGTCGCCAGCGCGCTGATCGTCGCCTTCAAGGGCAACATCTCCGCGCTCATCCCGCTGTACGCGTTCGGGGTGTTCACGGGCTTCACGCTGTCCCAGGCGGGAATGGTCGTGCACCACTTCCGGCATCGTCAGAAGAACTGGCGAGGGTCAGCGGTCATCAACGGCATCGGCTCGTTCACCACCGGTATCGTCGCCGTCGTCGTCGTGGTATCCAAGTTCACCGAGGGGGCGTGGATCCCGGCGGTGGTGATCCCATTGCTGGTCGTCGGCTTCCTGGCGGTCGGCAAGCACTACCGGCGCGTGCGAGCGTCGGTCGCCATTCAACCCGGCTACCGCCCGCCCCGGCACACCCACCTCGTAGTGGTGCTCGTCGGCAGCGTCAACAAGGGCGTGATCGATGCCGTCCACTACGCGAGGTCGTTGTCGCCGGACCGTCTCATCGCCGTCTCCGTGGTGGGCGACCCGGAGGAGCAGGCGCAGGTCACCGAGGACTGGGCGGCGTTCAACCTTCCTGTCGAGCTCCACACGATCTCGTCGCCATACCGGCTGCTGACCCAGCCGATCCTCACCTACCTCGATGAACTCGACGCGGAGTCACCCGACGAGATCCTCACGGTCGTGATCCCGGAGTTCGTGACGTCGTGGAAGACGCAGTGGCTCCACAACCAGTCGGCCTTCGCCATCAAGGCAAGGCTGCTCTACCGGCCGAATACCGTCGTGGTGTCGGTGCCGGTGCTCGTCGACTGAGCGCCGTTACTCACCCCGGGAGCTGGCAGGAGAAGTAGTCGCTGGCTTCCTGGGGGCTCATGTTGGAGGGGTTCTTGCCGAGGAGGCACTCCACCTTGATGAGCTCGAACGGTCGCTGGGCCTCGGTGATGACCCCGCCGGCGATCTTGCCATCGAAGCAGGCAGCCGCCGCGGTGGCCTTCTGGACGTAGTCGGCATCCGGAAGCGAACTGAGGTTGGGGTAGTCGAGGCTCGGGGTGAACCGCAAGCCGCGCCAGCCACACTCTGGAACCAGGTAGATACCGCTCACGAGTTCCCTTGGGATCTCGCCGGAGGCTACGCCGTCGGTGACACATTTCAGGGCGATGTCGAAGTCACCACTCGACTCGCAGGCGAACACGCCTGACGAGGCTTCCGAGTCGGAGAAACCATCGCTGAACGAGTCGCTGAACGAGTCGCTGAACGCATCCGAGAAACCGTCGTCGATCCCGTCGACCACACCCTCGACATCGTCGATGAGCTGGTCAATCTCTTGACGATCGAGCGCCCGCATGAGGTCAAGAATGAATTCGAACCCCGTCCCGAGCGGGCTCACATACCACTTCCCGTCGACCCGATCGACCACGATGCCGAGGTCGTCCATGCCCGAGAGCGCCTTGCCCAGGTCCTCGCTCACCTTCGCGAGGTCGTCGGCCAGGTCGCCGAGACCGAATTGGTCTGCAAGTGCGGGGTCAACCGTCCCCGCCGAAGTCAAGCATTGCTTCGTCGACTCACCTTCAGGCGGAGTGATCGTGATACATCCGCCCTCGTAGTGAATGCGACCACCGCCGAACTGGACATCGACTCCCATTTCGCCGACCCGCACCGTGGCCCGATCCCCGTCCTTGGTCGCAGTCAGCACTGAATCGACGAACGTCAACTTGAACTCGGCGTCGCGCACCGCGTTGTCGATCGCGTCCTGGGCATCGGCAAGGAACCACCGGGCGACCCGTTGGAGCACTTCGGCCTCATTGGGGTTGATTCCGGCAATCACGTCCTCGAGCGACGTGTTCTCGAACGCCTCGAGCATCGCAGTGACCGCAGCCTCCGGATCGTCGTATCCCTTGGCCTGGACTCCTTCGGCAGGGGTCGGCCAGTCCTCCTCCAGGCGCTGACGAATGTTCTCGGCGACCGAGTAGCCGAGGCTCACGTACCAGCGACCGCCGCGCTTCACCGTGGCGACGTTGGCTTCGAGCGTTTCCTTGGATCGGTCAGGATTGTCGCTGTTGCTCACATCGACGCCATGATCGATCAACAGCTTGCCAATAGGGAGCGCCTGAAGGTCCACTGCGGCCGACGCCGACCCCTTGACGCGCACGATCGTGATGTCGTCGGCGACCTCTTGCGGCGTTCCGGTTGTCACTTTGAACTCGACGTTGAGGCCCTCGACCGCCGCGAGGTCAGCGTCTGTCGACAACACCTCCAGCCGCTTGGCCTCGGCGAACATGTCCACGAGTGGATCGCCGAATGCACTCCGCTCGGATGGCAGAACCATGTCGAGGACACCAAGAACGTCCTGATCATTTGCGGCAGCGAAGAGTTTCTCGATGGCCTCCTCGGGGTTGGCGGCGCCGCCGTCGGAGCCGCCGCCCATCAGTGCGGCGACACCGATCGTGCCCGCACCGAGCAGAGCGACACCCCCGGCAACCAGGGCAATCAGTTTTCCTTTGCTCCGCTTCTTCTCAGGATCCGCCACGTACGAGGGCGCGCTGGAGACTTGGATCGGGGCCTGGGCCGGCGGACCGAGGGGAGGCGGGGGCAGCGCATCGTCCGAACCTGGAAACGGCGGTTCGACCGGAGGCGGCGGAAGTACTCCCGCTGGCGGTTCGTGCACTTCCGGGCCACCAGAGACGCCGTCACCGAGAACCCATCGCGGTTCGAGGCCATCCTGTCCGTCGTCGTTGCTCATCGCATCCCTCTCATGGCTATCTCGCCGCAGCGTATCGGTCGAGTCTGAACCGCCGCAGTCACCATGCGCACCGATTGAATGACGACATGCATGTCATGGTCACCGGGGCTTCCGGCCTCATCGGAACGGCGTTGGTGAGCCACCTGCGGAGCACCGGGCACACCGTCACGCGGCTCGTCCGCTCGCGTCCAGGGGCCGGAGACCACCCGTGGGATCCCTCCGCCGGCTTGCTCGATCCTGCTGCCCTCGACCGTGTCGACGCGGTCGTACACCTCGCCGGCGCCGGCATCGGCGACCATCGCTGGACCGAGTCGTACCGCAAGACCATCAGGGACAGCCGCATCGACAGCACCGCGCTTGTCGCCCGGACAATTGCTAGCCTCGACCGCCGCCCCGGCGTCCTGCTGTCGGGTTCTGCCATCGGGTTCTACGGCGACCGGGGCGACGAAGCGCTCGACGAGTCGAGCGAGGCAGGCACCGGCTTCCTCGCCGAGCTCTGCCAGGAATGGGAAGCGGCCACAGCCCCCGCCGGCGCGGCGGGTGTGCGAGTCGTGCACCTCCGCACGGGCATCGTGCTGTCCCGAGCGGGCGGGGCACTGAAGAAACTGCTCCCCCTTTTCCGGCTCGGCGTGGGCGGACGGTTCGGCAACGGGCGGCAATGGCAGAGTTGGATCTCCGTGGCGGACGAGGTCCGGGCGATCGCCCACCTTCTCACGGCCGAGG
>JBKJJS010000207.1:0-3274 GCA_046597895.1 Ilumatobacteraceae bacterium | reverse complement strand
CGTTCACGGCGCGCAGGGTTGTAAGGGAGATTGCGGACTTCTTGCTGTCGTCGAGATTGGCGCCCAGCTGGTTGGCAGCGGTGGCGAATCCCTGTCGGGCCGTACTGCCGAAGATCAACACCGCGAGCACCCAGGCACGCCGTTCCTCGACGGTCGGCGTCGGTCGGCCGTGAAGCGCGGCGATCGTCAGAATGAGATCACCCGCTCGCGCTGTGAACCAGCCGAGTTCGGCAGTCGCCGCCATGACCGACACAGCTGTACCCACGGCCGGCGCAGCCGCTGCCATGCCGGCCGCAGCCCCAACTCCAGCGAGCTCTCTTGCGAACGAGTCCGAGAGCGCGCGCATCTTCTCCGGGCGCACGTCGCCAGGCAGGGCGGCCGCCCGCGCAACTGCGGCGTCCCATCGGGCACTGGTCGCCTTTTCGACGCCGGCCAAGAGTGCTTGGGCAACCCCTTCGAGGTCGACCGCAGCGAGCCGCTTGGCGTACTCACGTGGCGTAGCGCGTCGGCGACCGACCATCCCTCATGTGTATCAGTTCGCGCGGCTGTCGTTGATTCAGCCCGGCTAATTCAGCTGGGTTCAGAGCGGTCGTGAGAGCTCACGGCCCACTGCTACCGTCAACCGTGAGTGACAGGATCCTTTCGCCTCCATCGGCCGTCGCTTCCCGAGCGGTTGGTTCGACGAGCAGACTTGGTCGCACGCCTCGCGCTGCGGCGCACGCGTCGGCTGACAACGGTGATTGCCGGCCCGGGATTCGGCAAGACGTCGCTCCTGGTGTCGGCAATTGAAGACCTCGCCGGCGACCCTTCGATTCGAGATGTCTGGCTGTCGTGCGAGCCATCGGACGCCTCGGCCGAACACCTCTCTGCGGGGCTGGTTGCGGCAATGGGCCTGCCGATGGGAGCGAGCATCGATGAGCTCATCGATGACGTCTGGACGGAGGCCCCGACGCAAGTCTGTCTCATGCTCGACGACGTCCACGAGATCCCTGGGGACTCCACCGGCGCAAGGCTGCTCCGCCGCCTGGTTGACGATCTACCTGGCAACGGCCACCTCGTGCTCGCGTCGCGCGACACCGTCCCCTTTCGAATTGCGCGGCTGGCCGCCAACGGCCAACTGGTCAGGGTCACAGAGAACGATCTAATTTTCAGCGACAGCGAACTAGCGACGTTTGCGTCACTGGCCGGGGTGGAAGGAAGCCTGCTCTCGTCGACGGGTGGGTGGCCGGCACTGGCCGAACTCACAGCAAGCGCTGGAGCCGACTTGGTTTTCGACTATCTCTGGGAGGAGGTCGTTGCGCAGTTGGGAACGAGCCGCGCATCACTCCTGGCCCGGTTTGCCGTGGTCGGAGGGGGAGATGACGATATCGTCACGGCACTCGCAGGATGCCCCACAACCGTCGATCAGCTCATCGCTTCCCTTCCATTGGTGAACCGGACGACCACGGGTTGGGCCGAGCTGCATCCGTTGTGGAAGCCGGCACTGCGACGCCTGCTCGACTCGGATGCATCAGCGCAAGCATGTCGACGAGCGGCCCGTATCCATGTGGAGTCGAAGCGCTTCGGCGTCGCCATCGACCTGTTGGCGGAGGCAGAGGCCTGGGACGAAATGCTGAGCGTGATCCGCAGCGTGTTGCTCGACGCCCCCGGCTCCGCCTCCCCGGTGGAAATCGGCAGGTGGTACAGCGCCCTTCCCGAGGTCTGGCGTGCCCGACCGGAGGCACTCCTGGCCGCCGGAATCGAACTCCAGGCACGGTCGCCCATCGAGTCCCTGTCCACATTCGCAGTCGCTGCGCTGGGGTTCCGGGCCGTCAGCGACATCGACGGAGAACTCGCTGTCATGGAGCGCGAGGGCATGGTTCGGTGGTGGATCCAGGATTTTGCGGGTCTGCTCAACATTCACCGTCGCGCCGTCGAGCTTGCTGCGGACGGCTCGCCACGAGCTGCGGCCATCACTCGCGTCGGCAATGCCGCCGTGTCGCATCTGAAAGGCGATTCCGCCGGCGTGCTCTGGGCGTTGAGGGACGTCGGTACCGAGGTCGGTGCATGGTTGCACCGCGCCCAATGGCTTCGCAGCGTGGCCCACCGACGCAACGGCGACTTGCAATTGGCTCGTCAAGAACTCGTAGCTGCCGCATCCAGCCTGCCGGGAACCGCCCATGATCTCCAGATCGACATCGCCGAGCTACGCATCGCGTGGCTGGAGGGGCGCGTCGACCAAGTGCGCGCCCGTCTACCAGAGATCGGTCGGCGCTACCAACAGGCTGGCGACCTGTTTCTTGCCAAGGAAGCAACCCTCGAGCTGGCGTGCAAGACAGCGTGGTTCGGCGAAGTCGAGCTGACGAACGAGTTGCTGACTTCGGTGCAGGATGTGCTCGGCGACATGCCTGGTTCTCTTGCCCACACTTTGCGGCTCATCGCAACCGCCGGCGCCGCTGTCGGAAGTGACGACGAGGCAGCTGCCGCTGCCATGTTGATGGCAAATGCCGAGGCTTGGCAGGGCGCCGGAAGCTGGTACTGGAAGGATCGTGCAGCGCTCGCTCTGCTCTACGTCCTCGTGCCCGACTCGCGGTCGACCCTGGACGACACTCCCATCCACCCCATCCATACAACAGGCCTCGTACTCGCCCGAGCCCTGACAGCGGCCCGCGAGGGCGACCTCGCGGTCGCCCAGGCAATGCACTGGCCTCGAGCTGGATCCGTTCGGGCCCACCTTCCTCTGCGCTGGGCGGTCGAACTGGCCGCGGCGGGGCGTGCTACCGGAAATCCAGCTCCTCCCGGGGTGCTCCGATCGGCCGACCCTCGGCTGCGCCCGACCATTCGCTCCGTCGTCAAGACGTCCCGGGTCGCACGGGTCACGTCGGCTGCCCAGGATCTACTGGCCGAACTGCCGGGAGTTCCCCCCTACCACGTCCACATCGCCGTTCTCGGACCCCTACAGGTGTTCCGCGACGACGACCCCGTCATAGAGGCCGACCTACGACGCAAACGGGTCCGCGAACTCCTGATCTACCTCGTCGTATTTCGGAGGGTGCGTCGGGAGGCAGTCGCGGCCGAGATCTGGCCGGAACTGTCCGACGGCGGACGGAACCTGCGCGTCACGTTGAGTTATCTCCAGCGGGTGATGCAGCCCGACCGGACAGAGCGGGAAGCCCCGTTTTTCGTGCGCACCGAGGGTGACTGGCTCATCCTGACCGGTGATGAACGATTGACGGTCGATCTGTGGGACCTGGAAGCTCACCTCGACCGCGCCGACGCCGCCGAGCAGGCCGGT
>JBKJJS010000136.1:0-3463 GCA_046597895.1 Ilumatobacteraceae bacterium | reverse complement strand
CGATCGCGCCGCCGAAGCGCATCAGCGCGGCATCATCGACGCGGTCGGCCTTGATCGGCATGCCGAAATGACCCTGGTCGCGGCCCCTGTGCTGGCCGTGCCGGACCTCGTGAAGCGGGCCCTTGCCGACACGCGAGGCGTCGTGACCGATGTCGGCAGCGTGAAGGCGGGGATCGTGGCGGCGTGCGACGATGCGCGCTTCGTGGGAGGTCACCCGATGGCCGGGAGCGAACTCGAGGGTCTCGACGGGGCCGATGCCAGCATGTTCGCCGGAGCGGTGTGGGTCCTCACGCCGAGCGCTCACACGGCTGATGCCACCTTCTCGGCGGTGGCTGCGCTCGTGGTGGACCTCGGCGCCGAAGTGGTGGCGCTGTCGGCGTCGCGCCACGACGAGGTCGTTGCCGTGATCTCCCATGTGCCCCACCTGACGGCCGCCGCGCTGATGGGCTTGGCCAGCGAGCGCGCCGAGGAGCACGCCGCCCTGCTGCGTCTCGCCGCCGGGGGCTTCCGTGACATGACCCGCATCGCGTCGGGTCACCCGGCCATCTGGCTGGACATCTGTGCGGAGAACCGTCCTGCGATCACGTCGGCACTGGATGGCCTCATCGATCGACTCGGCGAGATGCGTCGCATCGTTGCGACCGAGGATCGCCAGACCCTGCACGAACGTTTGCGTCAAGCCCGGGACGCTCGAACGAATCTCCCGAACCGGGTCAACCAGCCGACGGAACTCGCCGAGGTGCGCATCCCGATCCTGGACCGTCCGGGGGCCGCCGCAGAGATCTTCACGCTGGCGGCCGAACTCGGAGTGAACATCGCCAGCTTCGAAGTCGTGCACTCGGCCGAGGGCAACCGGGGAGTGGCCGTCGTCCTCGTCGACGCCTCCAGCGCCGAGATGTATCGAGGGGGCTTGATGGCGCGGGGCTTCCGACCCTCCGTGCAGACGCTGACGTGACGTCGATCCGGGTCGAACCGGCAGCCCGTCCGCTTGCGGCCACCGTGGCGGTGCCGGGCTCCAAGAGCATCGCCAACCGGGTGTTGGTGTGTGCCGCTCTCGCCGACGGCACGAGCACGCTCACGAACGTGCCGGACGGTGACGACACGGTCGCCATGGCGGAATGCCTCGGACGCCTCGGCATCGATGTGAGCATCGTCGGTGATCGGGCCGAAGTGCATGGGCGCGGTGGGGAGTTCGTTCAGGGCCCGGTCACGCTGATGTGCCGGTTGGCGGGCACGACGTCTCGGTTCGTCACGGCTTTGGCCACCCTCGGCCCTGGTCCCTACACCGTCGATGGCGGCGGCCCGCTGCGGGCCCGACCGATGGCGCCGCTCCACGACGCATTGGCTGCGCTCGGCGCCTCCGTCGAACCGCTCGGCGAGCCCGGCCACCTTCCGGTGAGGGTGAGGCGAGGCAGCGGAGTCGGTGCAGGAGCGGCGCGACCGCTGGTTCGGATCGCCGGCGACGTGTCGAGCCAGTACATCACGGCCCTGATGCTCATCGGGCCGCACCTGGGGAGCGGGCTGCGCATCGAACTGGTGACCGAATTGGTGTCCCGCCCGTATGTCGAAATGACCCAGGCGGTGATGGCCGAGTTCGGGTGCGCCGGCGTGGTTATCGGCGACCGCGCCATCGACATCGAACCCGGTCGCTATGTCGGATGCGAGTACGCGGTCGAACCGGATGCGTCCAGCGCCAGTTACCCACTCGCCGCCGCGGCCATCGTGGGCGGACGAGTCCGTGTCGAGGGCCTTGGCCGGGCTTCTCGCCAGGGCGACGCCCGCTTCGCCGATCTGCTCGGGACGATGGGTTGCGAGGTGGAGCGCACCGCCACGTGGACCGAGGTGCGCCGCTCGGGTCCGCTGACCGGCATCGAGGTCGATATGCGGGACATCTCGGACTGCGCTCCGACGATGGCGGTCGTGGCGGCGACCGCCTCCTCTCCGACGAGGGTCACGGGCGTCGGGTTCATCAGGGCAAAGGAGAGCGACAGAATCGGGGATGTCGTGCGGGAACTGCGGCGGTGTGGAGTCGATGCCGAGGCGGAGCCGGATGGCTTCGTGGTGCGCCCCGGTGGGCTCCGCCGTGCTCACGTGATGACGTATCACGATCATCGCATCGCCATGTCGTTCGCCCTCCTTGGTCTCGTGGCACCCGGGATGGTGATTGACGATCCCGACGTTGTCTCGAAGAGCTTTCCTGGCTACTGGCGTGTGCTCGCCGGCCTCACGAAGTAGCCCCTGCGTCGTGGGCGTTGGACCGAGGTGGGCATGACCTCCGCACGCTCACGCGCGACCCGAGCGGTCGGGGCTGGTCGGGCCGGAGGTCGAGCCGTACAGTCGGTGGCGATGCAAGAGTGTCCGGGTCCGGCTGCAATGCCACCGGCACCGACCCTTGCCAGCCTGGCGGACGATCTCCTCCGCCGGGGTATGGCGCGGGTGCACGTGCTCGCGTGGCGTGACCTGGACGACCCGGCGGCGGGTGGATCGGAGCACCACGCCGACGAGGTGTTGGGCCGATGGGCGGCCGCGGGGCTCGACATCGTGCAGCGCACCTCGGCGGCCGTGGGCCTTGCGGGTGCCGGCTACCGGAACGGCTATCGGGTGGTGCGGCGGGGAAGCCGCTACACGGTGTTCCCGCGGGCGATCATGAGCGAGTTCCTCCACAGGATGGGTCCTCGGGACGGACTCGTCGAGGTGTGGAACGGCGTCCCGTGGTTCTCGCCGGTGTGGTTCAACGGACCGAAGATCACCGTCTTCCACCATGTCCACGGACCGATGTGGGATCAGCTCTTCGGGCGCCGAGCCGCCTGGCTCGGGCGGATGCTCGAGGCCAAGGTCGGTCCACCCCTTTACCGGCGCACCGACGTCGTGACCCCGAGCGAGGCAACGAGGGATGCGTTGATCGACGATCTCGGATTCCGCCCGCATCGGGTGACGGTGGTGGCCAACGGTGTCAGCGAGTTCTGGACTCCCGGCGGGGCGAAGGCGTCTGTGCCCACCGTGGTCGCGTGCGGACGCATGGCCCCGGTGAAGCGTTTCGAGGCCCTCCTGGGGGCCGCCCTCGACGCCCGCCGGCACGTGCCGGAGCTTCGGCTTGTGGTAGTCGGCGAAGGACCCGAACGCGCCCGCCTCCGGGAGTGGGTGTCCCGCCACGGTGCCACTGGCTGGGTGGAACTTCCCGGCCACTTGAGCGACGATGACCTGCGGGAGCGCTATCGGAGCGCGTGGCTGATCGCCAGCGCATCGCTGGCCGAAGGATGGGGGCTGACCCTGACGGAGGCGGCGGCGTGTGGCACTCCGGCGGTGGCGTCAGATGTGGGGGGTCATCGGTGCTCGCTCGTGGCGGGCGAGACGGGGTTGCTGGCGCCGCTGGAGCGCCTCGGCGAGACGATGGCACTGCTCCTCAGCGATCACGCGCGCCGGGGACAGATGGCGGCGGCAGCACACCACCGGGCGACCACAC
>JBKJJS010000132.1:0-7311 GCA_046597895.1 Ilumatobacteraceae bacterium | reverse complement strand
GGCGTGGCTCGACAGCTTCCTCACCACCGACGTGGTGCGCATGTTGCTGCCCGAGACGGCACGGCTCGTCATCGATCGCCACCGCCTACCGGCCCTCCGTTCACTCAACTTCGTCATCCACGACCTGCTCCAAGAAGGCGTCGCCGCGTCCACCCGCCAGGACGCGCAAGCGAAGAGCCTGGGCGAGTGGCTGCGCAGCCGGATCGTGGAGATCCCGGTCTCACTCGTGGGGTGATGAATGTGGAGGGTCCCACCGAATTGTTGTGTCGACTCCGGTCGGTGAAGCAGCCACCCGCTGTCCTCGATTGCGAACGCGGACGACGGCTCACGCCGCGCCAACGCGAGATTCTGGATCACCTCGACGAGATGTTCGATGACGGCTTCGCCCACCTGACGATGGCCGAAATTGCTTCCCGCTCGAACTGCTCGCTGCGGACGTTGTACGGCGTCGCCCCCAGCCGCGATGAGTTAGTGCTCATCGTGGTGGATCGCAACCTATGGCGGGTGGGGCGTCGCGCCATGGACGCCATCACGTCGGACCTTGGACCTCTCGAGGCGCTGCAGGCGTACCTTGCGGCGGCCACCGGGGCCGTGAGTGACATGACGGCTTCCTTCGCCCGGGACCTGGCGGCCGTCCCGGCGGCACAACGACTCGGGGACGTCCATGCTGACTACAGCGTGGCGGTGGCGCGCTGCCTGCTTGATCTCGCAGTGCAATCTGGACAGATTGTCGCCGTCGACTCTGCCGCGGTGGCGCGGGTGATGGTCGGTCTCGCACGCGACCTCTCGCGCCCCGAGGTGATTCCCACTCTGTCGTCCACCCCCAAGCAGGCCACCGATGCGCTGGTAGCGATCATGCTCCGCGGCCTGCATCTCGCGACCTGAGCCAGCCAAGGTAGATACGACGGCCCCGTAAAAACACGACGATGATGCCGGCGAATGAATGAGTGACCGGCGAAATGAACGGCCGAGACCCGTGAGTTGGTAGTAGCGGCGGCGTTGGTCATCTCGGTGTGTCCCGCGGCCGCAGTCGGCGGATCAGGTCCACTTTGACGGTGTGAGGATCCGGGTCGAAGGCGATCGTCCCGCCCGACTCGTCGGCCTGGCGGAGAAATGCGCCGTGAATCTCGATTGCGAGCACGGCACGCTGAGTTGGGTTGGGCGGGTTGGCGCCGTTGGGTAGCACCTCAGGGTGCTCGACGAGGAACGATGCGGCTGCCTGGACGGACTCGTGCGCGGTGTGGTCGGCCGGTGTCGGGAAGCTGAACTCTCGACCAGCCACTTCGAGAAGTCTCCCGACGCCAGATCTCGGTCATCGCTCATGTTGTCGCTCAGGTTGTGGCGGACTGCTTGAATCCGCCAGGAGAAGTCGCCTGCCAGCGCGTGACGTCGACAAGGCGGTTCGGGTAGCTATCCGAGCCCATTGGGAGCGGCAAGGTGCTTCACGATGGTCTGGCAGAAGGCCGCGGCTGGGGCTCCGTCGAGCACTCGGTGATCCCACGTGAGGCTGAGCGTGAGCCGTTTGCTGGTGGTGATCTCACCGTCCTGGAGCACGACATCGTCGCGGATCCGACCTACTCCCAAGATGGCGACGTTCGGTGGGTTGATCACTGGCGTGAACCCGTCGACGCCGAACATGCCGAGTGCGCTCACGGAGAAGGTGCCGCCCTCGAGATCGGGGAGCTTCAACGCACCCGCCCGTCCCGCAACGGCCAGCCGGGAGGTCTCAGCGCTGAGGTCAGCCAGGCCCAGTCGATCCGCGTGGCGGACCACTGGGACCATCAAACCCGTCGGTACGGCGACCGCCAAGCCGATGTGGATGTCGGGCAGCAGGGCAATGCCGTTCTCCGTGACCTGGGCGTTGACGATCGGGTGCTCGCGTAGGGCCCGGGCCGTTGCCGCCACGACGTAGTCCGTGAAGCCCGGAGCGTTGCCACTCGCCTGTCGAGTGGCGCGGTCGGCGATCACCGCGTCGAGTTCGGCGTCCATCATCAGCGTGAGTTGCGCCATCTCGTGGAGCGAGGCGTGCATGCGCTTGGCGATCGTGCCGCGTGTACCAGTGAGCGTGCGGACCTCGGTCGGCGTTTGGGCCAAGCGCATGGCGGTCACTGGTGGTACGGCATCCGTGATGGGGCGCAGACGCTGGCGCACGTGGAGGGCGACGGTCTCGCGGGTCACCCGACCGTCGGCGGGATCGGCGGGTACGGCCCGGAGATCGAGGCCGAGCAGTTCAGCGAGTTGCCGGGCGGCAAACGTCGCCGGCACGTAGGAGTCAGCGGTGGGCAACCCCGGCGGGATGTGGCGAGGTGCCGTGTCAGTGGTGGTGACCCGGGCGGCTACCTCCTCGACGTCTTCGGACACGATCCGGCCATCCGGACCGGTGCCTCGCACACCGGTGAGGTCGACTCCGAGTTCGAAGGCCACGCGACGGGCATTCGGTGACACAAACTGCCGCGACGGCTCGGTTGTCGTATCCGGCGGTCCCTCGTCGTCGGCGAGGAGGAAGCCGATCACGGCTCCGCATGCGAACGACTCACCGGGCGCGCCAGTGTGGTGAAGTCGGCCAGCGGCAGGGGACTCGACATCGCTCTCGACCTTGTCGGTCTCGATGTGGAGGACTGGGGTACCGACCTGGACGGCCGCACCGTCGGCGACCAACCACGAGACGATGCGGCCTTCCTCCATGGTGAGCCCGAGCTTGGGCATCAGGAACTCAGTGGGCATGGGAGTCCTCCGGTGGGGAAGGGGTGGTGTCGAAACGACCGTCGGCCGCTGCCATCACGAGGGTGCGCTCGACGTCGATCAGGTAGGGGCCGGTGCGATCGATCGTGGCCTCAATGATGACGTCGGGGCCGATCCGTCGGTCGCGCTCACCGTCGAAGGCAAGGACTCCCGGACCGTGCAGCCGTACCGTCGCGCCCTCGGCCAAGGGCACAACCTCAGCGACGGCGACGGTGGTGAATGAACCAGGCGAGAGCGGTACGCGCACCGAACGACCACCGGGGCCGAGTCGCACCAGCACCCCACCCGGCTCCCACCGTCCGCACGGGTGGAGCCGGCCGGCGATGCTTGAAAGCCCGGTACTGGCCGGGGTGGCAACGGCGGCGACGACGCACATGATCGAGTGGTGATCGCGCACGGCGCGTGCCCCCGTGAACGTGGCGTCGACGAGAGCAAGATCGATGAGGGCGAGGTCATCGACGGGGCGGCCGTGCCCGTCGTCGCCCGTGTGTACGCGCACGCGCTTGGTGCGGCGGGCCACATCGGTGAAGTGCACGGCACCGGTCGCGACGAGTCCGGCGGCGGCCCCTGCCGAGGTGCCGTCAAGCGCCGAGGGGTACACGTTGTTCGTGCCGGTGGAGATGGCGATGAGCGGCGCGTCGGGCCATCCGGTGGCCAGATCGCGGCAGGTGCCGTCGCCCCCGAGGACGATGACGGCTCCGACCTCCTCTTTCCAGAACCGGGTTGCCGCCGCCACGGTGTCGAACCGGGAGCCCGTGACTTCCTCATCGATGAGTTCGACGGGGAGGTCGAGGCCCTCAGCCGCCCGCTCGGCGAGGTGATGGGGATCGTTGGCGAGAAGAATCCGGGTGACGCCGGCCTCGGCGGCGGCGATCACCACGCGGCGGACGATCCCGATCTTCGCGATGTCGGACGTGTGGCTGGCCGCCGAGACGAGCCGACGAATGTCCTTGCCCGCCAACGGGTTGACAATGACGCCGATGGTCGCGGATGGGGACACGGCGTGGTCAGCGGCCGGCCAGTGGCCGCGCCAATACCTCGCGGATACGGGTCGCGATGACTGACGCGTCGGGCACGTAGCGCGCCTCCAGCACCGGGCTGAACGGCACCGGCGAGAACGGGGCCCCGATACGGGCGACCGGTGCGTCGAGGTAGTCGAACGCTTCCTCCTGGATCTGGGCGGCGATCTCGGCGCCGAACCCACCAAAGCGCACAGCCTCGTGAGCCACCACGACGCGATTGGTCCGCTTGACCGACGCCACGATGGTGGCGGTGTCGAGCGGCTGGAGGGTTCGGGGGTCAATGACCTCGCACTCGATGCCCTCACCAGCCAACTCCGCGGCGGCAGCGAGAGCTTCGTTGGCCATGCGGCCCCATGCCACCACCGTGATGTCTCGCCCCGGTCGGGCAATGTGCGCCTGGCCGAGCGGGAGTTCATAGCGTTCCTGGGGCACCTCACCAATCATGCCGAGCAGTCGCTTGTGTTTCACCATGACGGTGGGGTTGTCCTCCCGGATGCACGCCGTCATCAGGCCCTTCATATCGAAGGGGTTGGATGGGTACACCACCTTGAGGCCCGGGATGTGACAGAGCAGCGCTTCGAGCGACTGGCTGTGCTGGGCGGCCGCTGAGAGCCCGGCTCCACCAGCGGTGGTGATGGTGAGGGGCAGGGTGGCCTTACCGCCGAACATGTACTTGAGCTTGGCCGCCTGGTTCACGATCTGGTCCATGGCGACGCAGATGAAGTCCATGAACATGAGATCGACGATGGGCCGCAAGCCGGTGACCGCGGCGCCGATGCCGAGGCCCACGATGGCCTGCTCGCTGATGGGAGTGTCGACGACGCGTTCCGGCCCGAACTTCTTCTGGAGCCCGCCGAACTGGCCGAACACGCCGCCGAAGGCCCCGACGTCCTCGCCGGCCACGAACACGTCCTCGTCGTCCTCCATGGCCTGGCGGACGGCCTCGTTGAAGGCCATGACATAGGGGATCTTGCGGGGCTCGCTGAGCGGCTGCTCGCTCATCGGGCCGCTCCCTGGGTGTACACGTCGGTCAGGAGATCGTCGGGCGAGGGCAACGGGCTCTCATCGGCGAAGATGATGGCCGCCTCGACCTGGGCCCGGATGTCGGACCACACACACTCGATCTCGGTGGCGGTGGCGGTACCCACGTCCACGAGGCGCTCCTCGAATGTGAAGATCGGGTCCCGCTTCTTCCACTCGGCGACCTCGTCATCGCTGCGGTACTTGAGCCCGAGGTTCTGGACGCCGTGGTGGTTGTAGTAGCGGTAGGTCTTGGCCTCGATGAGCGATGGCCCACTGCCTCGTCTCGCCCGCTCGATGGCTTCGCTCGCCGCCTCGTGCACGGCGATCACGTCCATGCCGTCGACGATCACGCCGGGCATGCCGTACCCCGCCGCCCGATCGACGATGTCGGTGATGGCCATGGTCTTGTTCCGTGGTGTGAACTCGCCGTACTCGTTGTTCTCACACGCGAACACGATCGGGAGGTGAAGGGCGCACGCCATATTCGCCGCCTCGTGGAACGCGCCGATGTTCGTGGCACCGTCACCGAAGAACGCCACGGCCACGTTGCCGTTCTTGCGGTACTTGTTGGTGAAGGCGGCGCCGACAGCGATCGGGGAACCGGCGCCCACGATGCCGTTGGCGCCGAGCATCCCGAGCGACAGATCGCTGATGTGCATCGAGCCGCCCTTGCCGTGGCAGTAGCCGGTGGCCTTGCCCATGAGTTCGGCCATCATCTGGTTGAAGTCCCCGCCCTTGGCTACGAGGTGACCATGGCCGCGGTGGGTGGACGTGATCTGGTCCTGGTCGGTGAGGGCGGCGCACACTCCGGCGGCGACTGCTTCCTCACCGACGTAAAGGTGCAGGAAGCCGGGCAGCCGGGCGCTCTCGGCTAACCGGCCGGCGGCCTCCTCGAACAGCCGGATCCGCACCATGCGCCGGTGCAGGTCCATCTGCACCTCGGGCGTGAGCTCCATGTGGTCCCCTTGTCGCGTCGATCTGTCACGTTCGGTTCAGGGGCGGAGGGTATCCGTCGTTCAGTCGACGACGAAGTCCAAGATGGCGTAGCGCTCGGCGTACTGGCCGACGTCCGGACCAACGGCACGATGGACAGGGTCGTCCCGGTAGCGCTCCACGTCGGCTTCGGCGAGGTCGAGCGTCATTCCCCAGTCCCATTCGTCGCTCTTCGACGACGGATAGGGGTTGGGCTGGACGGCGGGGCCACACACGTACCCGGACACGTAGTCGGCCTGGCGGCTCCACTGCGATCGCCGGATGAACTCCGCCCGCTGCTCGGCGGTCGCGTCAGCGCGGAACTTCACGAGCACGATGTGACGCACGATCCGCGGCTCCGTCATCCCGTTCATCGCTCTACCCCCAGTGCTGCAATGGTCGGCGCAATCTACCGTTCTCGGGTCAGCGCATCGGCGGGCCGGGCGGGCGGTTCTAGAGAGTACGTTAGAGTCTAGAACATGGCGTTCAATATCAAGAACGATGAGGCGGATTCCCTGCTCCGAGAGCTCACGAGCCTCACCGGCGAGTCGCTCACCGACGCCGTCATCACCTCGCTGCGCGAACGAATCCAACGTGAGCGGCGCCTTCGAGTCCTGCGGGGCGCTGACCCGCTCGCTGCTGCCATCGATCGGTTCCGCACGATGACGGTGATCGACCATCGCGATGTCGCCGACATCCTGGGGTTCGACGAGCGAGGTCTGCCCACGTGAGCGCACGGCGGCCGGCCATGGTGGACTTGGTGGTCGACAGTTCGGCCGTGTTGGCGATCCTGCTCGGCGAGGAACCGGCCCGGCGGTTGGCCGAGACTCTCCGCGCCGCGCGGGGGCCGGTGGTGTCGGCGGCAACAGTCACGGAGTTGAGCATCGTGGCCGAGGCCCGAGTCGGCCCCGGTGGAGCGCAGGCCGCCCTGGCGGTGCTCGACGCCGGCAACGTCGTGCCGGTTCCCGTCGACTCGGTCATCGCCGCGGCCGCCCTCGACGCCTGGCGTCGCTTCGGCAAAGGGAATCACCCGGCCAGCCTGAACTTCGGGGATTGCTTCTCCTACGCCTCGGCCGCCCACTTCGACGTGCCACTGTTGTGCGTTGGCGAGGACTTCAGCCGGACGGACCTCCGGTTGATCGATGTCACGGAAGCTGATCGAGGGGGTTCGTGATGGACTTGGGTATCCGGGGCAAGATGGCCATCGTCAACGGGGGGAGTGCCGGCCTCGGCCGGGGGAGTGCGCTCGCGCTCGCCCGCGAAGGTGTCGATCTCGTGATCTCGGCTCGGGGCGAGGAGCGGCTGCGCCAGACGTGTGACGACATCGCCACGGAAACGGGCGTTGCCGTCACGCCGGTGGTCGCCGACCACAGCACCATGGAAGGCCGGGCTCTCATCCTCGGCGTCTGTCCGGCCCCGGACATCCTGGTGAACTTCAACCGCATGGCCGCCGCCAATGGCACCACGTACGACGACGAGGTCCGAAACATGGCCCGCCAGTGGCGGATCCCCGTTGGCGGCTTTGGGGACGCCGACGACTTCGGCGTGTTCT
>JBKJJS010000031.1:0-23841 GCA_046597895.1 Ilumatobacteraceae bacterium | reverse complement strand
AGTCGTCCTTGGATGGTGCTGTGCCGAGGCGCAGGCGAGAATCGAACTCGCGTACAGGGCTTTGCAGGCCCTTGCCTAAGCCACTCGGCCACTGCGCCAGCTCGAGACCCGACCTGCGGTTCCCGGTGTTGCACACCCTAAGGCTGGTTGCCTCATGGTGCGTGGAGCGGACGACGGGATTCGAACCCGCGACCCTCACCTTGGCAAGGTGATGCTCTACCAGCTGAGCCACGTCCGCGTTGGAGGCATCAGGATAGCAAACCCTTCCCCAGACGCCACCCCGATTGCCCCTCGGAAGCCGCTACTTCGTCCCCCAGATACAGCGGGCGTGCATCGGGAGCTGCGGGATGCCGTCGACCTCGTAGCCCTTCACCTGCGCCAACACGGCAGACCGGATGCGGCCGCGGGCCTCCGCGTCCACCATCCCGAGGCCAGCGACCACGGGCGCAGCCACCTCCGTCATGTACTCCCAATACTCTTCGGCCGGCAGTGGCGGCACCGTGCTGTGAACATTGGCCTCGCCCACTTCTCGCAGCCCGGCCTGCTCGAAGATGGACGAGATGACCCCTGGCACCGCCCAGCGGAACATCCCAGGCGCATCGGGTGGCGGCGCTGGCAGTTCGACTTCGGCGCCGATGGCTCGCATGGGAATCGTGACCCACGGGTTCCCGGGGGCGTCCGCCCACACCGATGCGCACACCCTGCCACCCGGCTTCAGTACACGAACGAACTCGGCCACGGCGGCCGACACGTCGGGGAAAAACATGAAGCCGAAGCGGCAGCTCACACTGTCGAACGAGGCGTCAGCGAACGGCAGCGAATCGGCGCTGCACTCCTGTACCTCCACGTTCGAGAGACCGCGGGCCGCCACGTTGCGCCGAGCGGCGTCGAGCATCCCGGGCGCCAGATCGGTGATCACGACCCGACCGCGCGGTGCCATTCCGGCGATGGTAAAACCAGGCTCCCCCGTCCCAGCGGCGACATCGAGGTGATGTGTCGTCTCCCCGACACCGAGGTGGCGGATCATCTCCTCACCGACCGGAGCCAGCATCGGCATGACGAGGTGGTCCCACTTCTCCCAACCCCCGGAGAACCGGTCCCACGTCTGGCGCTGCTGGGCCCGTACGTCATCGGCAGTGGTCATGGCGACCTCCTCGGTTGAGTGATTTACCAACCGTAGTTCCATTTGGGAAGGGCTGATATCGGAGAACTGGCGGCATCACTCGATTCGACCGTGTCGAGGCCTTCACCTCGATGAGCGGCTCAAGGAAACGAGGAAGGTCTTCGAGGACGGGCCCATCGACAGTCGCACCGTTGATCGACTGAAAAAACAGTCGTTGAGCAGCGGCCGGGCCCGGGCGGAGTGGCTATGAACGTTGATCGGGCGGCCGCAGATCCACCCGAAGCACCAGGAAGCCATCCTCGACGGCCGCCACGGCATCCCCGATAAGGGCGAAGTCGATGAAGTCTTCCTTGGCTTTCTGCAGGAACCGTTGGCGCTCGGCGCCGGCGACCGGAGGTAGGTTGCGCCGCTTCACGGCCGCCGCCCGTTCCTGGAATCGGGCGATCATCGCATCGGTGTCGAGAGCATCAGCCACGGTCACTCACCGTACCTACAGGAACGGCTCGCCGGGCAGTGAAAATCGCTGTTGCTCGGGTGGCACGTCGTCGGCGTGATCACGCATCTCGAGCAGTCGGTCGAATTCCCCGGTGGCCTCCCGCTCATGGATCTCCTCGTCCGAGAGTTCCTCGCCCGGCTTCCACACCGGCGGCGCCTCGGCGACGGCCCCGGGATCGTCGGACGGCATCGAGAACAGCGGATTCATCCTCGCCTCTTGCGGCCCCGGCATTTCGTCGGACTCGTGTGGCTCAAACTCGGCGTCGATCACCGGCACCCGCTCGGAGTGCGACCACCACGACTCCCGGGATGGGGTGGCCGCCGAGATCCCGAGCGACTCGTCGTCCAACCCCAATGACTTGAGCACGTCCGGGTCGCCGATCGACCCGATCGGCAGGAACGGCACCTCGGGTGTCGACTCGACGAGTTCCGCCAGCGTGGCTACCTCCGCTTCGTCCGTCAGCTGCGGGGCGTGCTCAGCTGAAGACGGCGGTTCGCCATCGACAGCCGCCGCGCTGATCAACGGCCCTTCTCCCCCAACGAAGTCGGACGCGTTGTCAAGCCAGTTCTTGCGATCCGTGTAGTCCGCTCTCTCCCACCGGCGCAGTCCCATCATTTCGAGACGAGCAAGAGCCACCGGCTCCGGCCGGGTCGAGCGCCAGAACCAGATCGTGAACCCGGCCAACGCCATACCGAGCACGATGAGCCCAGCAATCACGAGATACGCACGGCGGGTCGACGCCGGGTCTCCGACCTCCGGCGCCCCCTCGTCCGCCGGTTCCTCCTTTTGAGCAGCACGGCCAGACGGGACCGACACGCCCACGCTCGTCGCGGCCGCTGGGGCTGCCTCGCGGGCCATCGTCACCGGGAACGAACCCCGGGCGACCGCTGCCGCGGGCACCAGCATCAGACCGACCCCGATCGTTGCTGTGGCGAGCGCCACTGCGGCAACCACCACGCGGGGGGACCGGCCACACACTCTCACGGGGGTTGATTCTCGCAGACGTCAGCGCTGATCCACCGGGCACGAGTACGTCGTTCGCCCCCCGATCGTGCGCCGATCCATCCCAGCACCACAGCGGGGGCACACCGCGCCCCGCACCCGGGTCGCGGCGGCGAGATCGCCGAGGTGGCTACCGCCGCGGCGCAGCATGATCGGCAGGCGCCGCCGGATGGCTCGATGCAACGCGACGACCTCGTCGTCGGCCAAGCGGGACGCCGAGCGGCCCGGGTCGATCCCCGCGTGCCACAGCACCTCGTCGACCAGCATGTTGCCGAGCCCTGCCACCCTCGACTGATCCAACAGCGCGGCCTTGATCGGCGACGCGGCCCCTCCGATCGCCACCCGGAACTGGCGGACCGAAATCGACAGAGCGTCCGGCCCGAGCGCCTCGTCGTCCGGGTCCAGCACCACACCACCGAGCCGGCGAGGGTCGTGTACCCGCAGCCGCCCGCCCCCGGCGAACACCAGCCCGAACCGGTCCCAACGGGGATCGTCAGACGCCGACCCGTACGCCAACTCGAACTGCGGCACCGCCCCGTCCAGCGCCAATCGGCCCGTCATACCGAACCGCAACCCCAGGACAGGCCCCTCCGTGTCCAGCATCAGCAGCTTCCCCCGCCGACGAGCCGCCGTCACGATGCGCCCCTCGAGCGCGCTCCTCACGGTCGGCCCGTCAACGCCTTTCAAGTACCAGCTGTCAGGCGTTTCGACCCGTTCGATGCGCCGCCCCACCACCGCCCCGGCCTGGCGGCGGTACAACTCGACTTCGAGAATCTCGGGCATCGGAACCGAGTATCGCCGGACGGATCGCGACCGGTGCCTCTCGTGAGGAAAGCTGGGGCCATGGAGATCCTGTGGTGGGCACTGATCGTCGCCGTCGTCAGTGCCCTCGGGTGGATCGGCTTTCGCATGGAACCGCACTGGGTCGCCAAGGATGGAAAGGCGTTCACGTGCCGTCTCCAACCGATTGGTGGTCACGGCTACTCCGACGGCCGTTGGCGAGACGCCAGAGCCTTCATCGACGATAACGGCAACGTGGTCGTGCGATCCCGGGGTGCGCTCAACCGGATGAAGCTCGCTCCCCACTACCGAGTGGTGAGCCGATCTGACACTCCACCAAAGGGCCTCGCGGTATATCTGATCGAGGGCCGACGCTCGGGCTCCGGCGCGGCCGAGGGTGGCATGGAGATCGCCGCACTGCGTATCCCCAAGTCGTCACGGGCCGTCGAACACCTCGACGCGCTCGTCCGTCGCACCTGAGCACCCTGCCCTGCAGCGATGTTCTCGGCGCGGTCCGGAGATTCTTCCAACAAATCGAACGCGGCGTTTCCGTTCCGGCGGGCTGGCGCACATCAGTACCCACGACCTCGTTCCCACCCGCCTGACTCGGTCAGCATGGGGCCGCCTTCACGCATCGGGCATCTTGCGCTCCCTTCAGCCGGGTGTGTCGACGTTCGCTACGAGTCCGGGGTCAACCCTGCTCTCGATCGAAGCAGCCATCATGGCGGCCGGGCCGACTGCCCTCGCCGGCGGCCCGAGTTCCGCGTGGCCGTGGGGTGCGGACGGGGCAACGCCGACCGGACCTGTCCACCTCATCGTCCGCAGTCGCGGCCGCTCCCCCGAGCTGAGGGACGGGGTCTGTCCTCACCGTGACCCAGGCTTCTCGGCGCGCTCGTACCCGGTTTTCGGGTAGATCCGCGCCGAGAACGCCGGCCGAGAGCCGACGGGCCGAGAGCCGACGGGCGGGGGCAGACCGGTTCAGGCGGTGGCCACGTGGGCCAGGAAGGGCTCGATGGCGGCGCCCATCTGGTCCACGCTGAGAAGGAACGCGTCGTGGCCATGGGGCGAATCGACCTCCACGTAGTCGCACCGCGTTCCATTGGCCACCAGCAGATCCCGGATCTGGTGCTGCTGGTACGCCGGGTAGAGGATGTCGCTCCAGATCCCCACCGTGAGCGCCGGCACCCGGATACGTGCCATCGCCGCCTTCAACCCGTTTCGGCCGCGCCCGACGTCGTGCAGGTCCATGGCCTTGCCGATGACGACGTAGGAGTTCGTGTCGAAGCGACGCACGAGCTTGTCGCCGTGGTGATCCAGGTACCGCTCCACCTCGAAGCGTTGCCAGAGATCGAAGCCCGCCTCGGGGTGCGGATCGCCCACGGCGAGTTCTCGCCCGAACCGGTCCGAGAACGCGTTGTCGCTGCGGAACGTCACCTGGGCAACCATGCGGGCGATGGCCAAGCCCTCCCACGGCCCGTCCCCCGGCTCGGCGTCGTAGTAGTCGCCACCGCGCCACTTCGGGTCGAGCCTGATGGATCGCCGGCCGATGGCTCCCCACGCGATCTGCTGGGCTGTGGCCTGGGCGCAGGTGGCGATCGGCATGATCGAACGAACGCGATCGGGGTAGGTCACCGCCCACTCCAGAACCTGCATCCCGCCCATGGAGCCGCCGAGCACGCACGCCCAGCGATCGATGCCGAGGTGGTCCGTGAGGCGGGCCTGCGCCCTCACCATGTCGCGGATCGTGATCACGGGAAACCGAGAGCCGTAGGGACGCCCGTCATCGGGATGGGGCGACGCTGGCCCCGTCGAGCCCTGGCACCCCCCGAGCACGTTCGAGCAGACGACGAACCAACGATTCGTGTCGATCGGCCGGCCGGGGCCGACCATGTCGTCCCACCATCCGGTAGTAGGTTGGCCAGGCCCGATGGCGCCCGAAACATGGGCATCGCCGGTCCACGCGTGGTTGATGAGGATGGCGTTCGAGCACGACTCGTTCAACCGCCCCCACGTTTCGTAGGCGATCGTGACGTCCCGCAGTTGGCCACCCCCGTCAAGGGCAAACGGGCGCTCCGTGGCAAAGTGGAGGAAGCGGCGTTGCCCGACAGGATCGCCAGGCATCCACGCTCCCGTCACTGGGTACGGGGCGCGGCCTCGTGGCGTCGCTGCCATGGTTCCTCCTTCGGGCTGTCTCGTGTCACGGTGTTGTCACGTCACGATGGGGCCTTGCGTACGAGCGGCGCATTCGTTGCCGAGCCGCTCCGCTCGACCACATCCCCCCTCGGCCAAAACCTCGAAGTCTTGGGGGCAGGCACCTTGGGGCGCAGCCCAGGTTGCCGGACCCAGTCTCCCGGGCCGCTCGTGATGTCGGCCGAAGGTTACCAACTCCGATCCACCCTGGCTATGAGTTCCTTCCCGGGCGTACTGACTGACGCGTCATTTTGAACTGACTGACTGATCATTCGGAAAGGTGCTTCCTAACTGACGCGTCACTCAGTATGATCTGGCAATGCGAATCCTGGTGATCGGAGCGGGGGGCGTCGGTTCAGCGATCGCCGCCATCGCGGCCCGGCGTGACTTCTTCGAACAACTCGTGATCGCCGACATCGATCGCAGCCGCGCCGAGCGAGCGGCCCTCCGTACCGGAGACGCTCGCGTGAGTGCAGCCAGAGTCGACGCGTCCGATCACATCGATGTCGCCACGCTCGCCCGGGACATGAAGGCCGATGTCGTCGTCAATGCGTGCGATCCCCGCTTCAATCCGCCGATTTTCGACGCGGCGTTCGCCGTCGGTGCCCACTACTTGGATATGGCAATGCACATGTCCACACCCCACCCGACCCGACCGTACGAGGAGTGCGGTCAGACGTTGGGTGCTGCACAGTTCGCCGCCTCGGAGCAATGGGCGCAGCGCGGCCAACTCGCCCTCGTCGGCATGGGCGTGGAACCTGGTCTCTCTGACGTGTTTGCCCGGTACGCGTCCGATCATCTCTTCGAACGCATCGTCGACATCGGTGTGCGGGATGGCTCTGACCTGCGCATCGCGGGCGACCAGTTCGCCCCGACGTTCTCCATCTGGACGACCATCGAGGAGTGTCTGAACCCGCCCATCATCTATGAGCGCGACCGAGGCTGGTTCACCACGGCCCCGTTCAGCGAGCGCGAGACCTTTCGGTTCCCGGAGGGCATCGGCGACCTCACGTGCGTCAACGTCGAACACGAGGAAGTGCTGCTCATTCCCCGCTATTTGGACGTGGAGCGCGTGACATTCAAGTACGGCCTCGGCGACGACTTCATCGAAGTGCTGCAGACGTTGCACCGCCTCGGCCTCGACGGCACGCGACCCATCGACGTCCGCGGACACGCCGTGTCCCCGCGCGATGTCGTTGCCGCCTGCCTCCCAAATCCCGCTGACCTCGGCACCATCATGACGGGTCGCACGTGCGCCGGTACCTGGGTCACGGGCACCGGCCGCGACGGCCGGCCACGCGAGGTGTACCTCTACCACGTGGTCGACAACGAATGGTCCATGCGGGAGTACGGCCATCAGGCGGTGGTGTGGCAGACCGCCGTGAACCCCGTGGTCGCGCTGGAACTCCTGGCCACTGGGGAATGGCCCTCGGGCACCGGAACGGAAGGGGTCGGCGTTGTCGGACCTGAGGCGTTCGACGCCGTACCGTTCCTCGACACGCTCGGCTCACACGGCGTCGGTTGGTCCATCGAGGAGCGGCGGCCATCGCTCGTCTGACGAAGCGCGATGTGGAACGACTGTTGGGCGCGTACGACGCCGATCCCGTAGGTGCCCTCTCGGTCGCGCTTCGCACGGTGCTGGACGAGCCAGCAGATTCGGCGTGGCCCGAGTTGCTGGCTCGGGCGACGATCACCGATTCGGCCCGGGCGGCGCTGGTCAACGGTGAACAGGCGGCACTCGACGCCCTCGCCGCCGACCTGAACGAGTTCCGCAGCCTCCCTCCGCTCCCTTGATCCGATGGCTGATCTGGTCCGATTCAGGCATCGAACCGGCCGATGACCGGTTGGGCGTAACGCACCCGCTGGTCGAAGCCCGGCTCGTAGGGCAGCAGCCCGTGACGGTCGGGCCACAGCAGTTGCACGACCTCGAACACCTCACCCCGGTACCACGCGAGGCCCGTGCCGAACAGCGAGGCCCACTCCCCCATGTCCACCCGGGCAAAGGACGCGCGCAGGTCGCCATCGAACAAGCCGGCCACTTCAATGCCGATGGGGATATCTGTTCCACCACGACGAAGATCGGCCACCAATTCGATCAAGCCGTTGGCCGCCGCCGGCGTGAGGCCGAATACGACGACCTCGGGAAAGCCGACTGCCGCCGGAAGGCCGATGGAATATGCGTATCCCGGCATCGGGGGGTCGGTGTCGGTCCGGGCTTGAACCGGCTCGACGGCCCAGCCCTTCGAGGCGATCATCCAATCGATCTTCTCGGCGTGGGGGATATGGAAGTCGGGAAGATCGGGCATCCGTCCCAGTCTGGCGCGCCACCTACGACGCGTACGCGAACACCCGGGGCCACTGGAGTCTGGGGCTACTGTCCCGCGGGTGAGCGTGAGGGAGTCCAGTCGGCCCGCGATCGCCACGTCCGGCGTGGCGATCCCGGCGCTCGCCTGGCGAATCGGGCTGCTCACCGCGGCCGGCACGTTCCTTTTCGTCCTCGACAGCGGCTTGTTGTCGATCGCCTTCCCGAAGCTGGGCGAGGAGTTCAGCGGAACGAACCGGTCCACCCTGTCGTGGGCCTCGACGGGTTTCAGCGTCGTGATGGCGGCGTGCATGGCGTTCGCTGGCAGCGTCGCCGATCGGGTCGGACGCAAGCGGGCCTACCTGGCGGGCATCGCCCTCTACACCGTCGCGGGGGCCGTGACGGCGCTTGCACCCAACGTCGGCGTGTTCACCGGGGCTCGGCTTGTGCAGGGCGCCGGCGCGGCCTTCTTCGTCACGAGCGGGCTGGCGCT
This sequence comes from Ilumatobacteraceae bacterium, assembly GCA_046597895.1. GTDB lineage: Bacteria > Actinomycetota > Acidimicrobiia > Acidimicrobiales > Ilumatobacteraceae > WLJO01. The sequence goes on along the minus strand of JBKJJS010000031.1, from coordinate 15,455 downwards.
CGCCCTCGTGGCATTCCCACCCCAACGCCGCGCCACGGCACTCGGTTTGTGGGGCGTGATCGGATCGGCTGCCGCCATTGTCGCCCCCACTGCCGGCGCCGCCGTGCTCGAGACGTATTCCTGGCGGTGGGCGTTCGGATCGCTCGCCGCCATTGGGGCGCTGTCCTACCTCGCTGGCCTACGCCTCCCGCACGACGGACCGACGACAAAGGGCGCAGGGGCTCCTGACCCGTTGGCCGTCTTGTTCGGCGCCGCCGGCGTGGCCCTCATCGTGCTCGCCATCTCGCGCAGCCGGTTCTGGGGTTGGATCGACCCACGCACACTCGGCTGCCTCGCCGTTGGACTCGCCCTGCTGCCCATCGTCGTTCGCCGATCAAAGCACCATCCCCGCCCGCTCATACCCCCGGAACTCGCGCACCACCGGGAGTACCTCACGTTGACGATCGCCGCTGTCGTCCAGCAGATCGGCTTCTTCGCGTACTTCTTCTCGTTGCCGATCATCCTCATCGGGGTGTGGGAGTGGTCGGCGCTGGAAGCGGGCTACGCCATGGCCGCCTCGATGGGCGTCTCGGGCGCAGTCGTGTTCCCGGCCGCTCGATGGGCCGAACGCCGGGGGTACACCGGGCTCATTCTCGTTGGTTCCGTCATCGTCTCCGCGGCGTCGGTCTGGTGGCTGTTGACGTTCGAGACGTCCCCGAACATCTGGTGGGCGCTGGTGCCCGGCCTCGTGCTGCAGGGCATCGGCAGTTCCATCGTCGGCAATTTCATCTCCGGGTCGGCGTTGCACCACGTGCCGCAGGAAGTGATGGGGCAGGGCAACTCGCTGCATCAGATGTCACGGCGCGTCGGTGGGGCAATCGGCGTGGCACTCACGATCGCCCTCCTGGGCGAGTCGCAGGACCCCGCCACCCTGTTGAGCGGCGCTCACCACGTGTGGGTACTGCTCATCGTGGTCCACGTCGTGATGGCGATGCTCTTCCTGCTCGGCCAGCCCGCACGGTCAACCCGTTCGCGAGAGGGAGTGCACTTGTAATTTGCTGCGAATCGCTGCATAATGCATGTATGACCTCGATCACGATCAGGGACGTTCCGGATGACGCCCGCGACGAACTGGCCGCTCGAGCAGCCGGCTCCGGCCGATCGCTGCAGGAATACCTCCGTCAGGAACTCATCGAACTCGCAGCAAGGCCGGACGCCCGCACGCTCATGGCCCGCGTCCACACCCGCAAGGAGCGCACAGGGTCCCGTCTCACGGCGCACGCAATACTTTCGTATCGGGATGCTGACCGGCGGTGACGCTGGTCGTGGATGCGTCGGTGATTGTCGCCTGGCTCGTCGACGGTGGAAGCGACGGCACGTGGGCAGAGCAACTCGTCGGCGGCACCGCGCTCGCCGCGCCTCACCTCATGCCCGCCGAGGCGACGAACATCCTGCGGCGGGCTGCCCAAGCCGGTGACATCAGCCACGATGTCGCGACACTGGCGCTCCACGATCTGCTCGATCTGAGGGTCGAGTACTTCCCGTTTGAGCCATTTGCCACTCGGGTGTGGGAACTTCGATCCAACGTGGCCTCATACGACGCGTGGTACGTCTCGCTGGCCGAGTCGCTGTACTCGCCGTTGGCCACACTCGATCGGCGTCTCGGCCGGGCTCCTGGGCCGAGATGCGAGTTCCTGATGCCGGGCGCGTAGCCCTGTGCACGAGGCGCCGGTACCGTCGTGACGGTGTACCGGTTCCTGCTGCGACCGAAGTGGATCGCGTTCACGTTGCTGATGGGTGCCCTCGTGGTGGTGATGGTCGACCTGGCGTTCTGGCAGTTGCGCCGCCTCGACGAACGTCAGGATCTCAACCGCCAGATCAGCACGCGGATCGAACAGCCCATCGCGCCGCTCGACGCGGTGCTCGCCGACTACCCGCAGCCCGGCGATGCACAGTGGCGCTCCGTCATCGCGTCCGGGGTCTATGACGCAGCGGGGCAGGTGCTCGTCCGCGATCGCTCGCTCAACGGGGTGGCCGGCTTCAACGTACTCACCCCAATGCGGCTGGCCGGCGGGCGATTCCTCGCCGTTGAGCGGGGCTTCATCCCGGCCGCCACGGCCGTCCCTCCACCACCGACCGGCACGGTCACCATCGAGGGGCGTCTGCGGGTGAGCCAGGTGAAGAAGCACTCGTGGGAGAAGGGGGATGCGGCAACTGGTGTGCTCGACACGCTCAACCGGGCGGACGTGGCGCGGCTCGATCAGCAGGTGGATGGCGACGCCGTGCCGATGTATGTTCAAGTCATCTCCTCGGAGCCGGTCGATGACACCGTGACGCCAATTCCTCTGCCGGTGGCGGACGATGGGCCGCACCTCGCATACGCCGGCCAGTGGTTCCTCTTCAGCGCCGCCGCGATCCTCGGCTACGTGCTGGCCGTCCGCAAGAGCGCCAGCACGCGCCGCAAAGCCGCCGCGAGGGCTGCCAAGACGCGAGAGATGGCCTGAAGCAGCGCCGACCGTCAGTCCCCGGGAACGCGCTCCAGGGCCGCCATGTGTTGAAACTGCTCGACGATGTTCGGTGAGTGATGGGTGGGATCGAGCGTGCGGTAGACGGTGTCCACATTCACGCCAATACGACCGAACTCACCCCACGTGCCAAAACCGTTGAGCGCGATGTCTCTGGCCGCCTCCCACGCATCCATCCCTGCATGGAAGCTGCCGAGGATGAGGCCGCACGCCGCCACCCAGTTCGACAATGGACCTGCTCACACGACGGGTGTACCCCCAATGAACAGGATGTCGCCCGTGTAGATCGTCCGGGCATCGGGCACGTGCACGAGGGTGTCGTGGGCATAGGAGATCACAAACCCGTCATAGCGCCTCGGCGGCGCATCATCGACGCCACCTTTTCCGCGATGACTACCGTCGTGAAGTGGGTATTTGCCCGGGGCAGGTCCGGCATCACGCTGGCGTCGCAGACGCGGAGGCCGTCGTAGCCGATGACACGACACTCGGGATCGAGCACCCGCCCGATCGCACATGTGCCGGCGGCATGGACGTAGTCACCGAGGTTCGCCCTGATGCCCGCCAGGTCCGTCGGTGGCACCATCGGCGACCCGAGCGCTTTCATGGCGGGGTGCTCCAACACCTGCATCAACCGATCGACACCGATGCGTAGGCGCCGCACGTCGGCCTCGTCGGTGAGCATCGAGAAATCGACCGCCGGGTCGATGGCGGGGTCGATGGCGGGATCGTCGCTCGCCAGCCGCACCTGTCCCACCGATCGCACCAGCATCAACGCCACCATCACCAACCCGACGTGAGGTGCGTCGGGCCCGAGATGGTTCATCGGGAGGATCTGCAGGTCGGCCGGCTCCTCGCCGGTGCTGAGGCGAGCAACGACCGAGATCGGCAGGCTCGACGGATCCCACTCGACGCCCTCGCCCAGTTGAATCGAGACGGGGAACGCCACATGGTCCTTCAACCCGTCGCCGATCCCGGGCGTGTCAAGGCCGCTGCGCAGCAGGATGGCCGGCGAGTGAATCGCCCCGGCGCACACGACCACCTCGGCCCCCTCGAACTCGGTCCCGGCGGCCAACCGGACCCCAACGGCGCGCCGCCCATCGAGCAGCACACACTCCACCAGCGAGTCACCAACGATATGGAGATTCGGCCGCGCCCTGGCCGGCTCGAGGTAGCAGTCGTTCGTGGACCACCTCAGCCCAGTGTCGTCTCGGGTCAGCGGGATCACGCCGGTCGCGCCGGGTAGCGCGGCCAGGAGCGCCCGGTTGACGGGACCGCGCTCGTGGTCCTTGGCCCGGTTGAGGACCAGCTTCGTACGGGCAAACCATGGCTCGAGCTCACTCCAGCCCCATCCCGTCGCCCCCAACTGTTCCCATCGGTCGTAGTCGTCCGGGATGCCGGGGATGGCCACCATGGCGTTCACCGCCGACGAGCCACCGACGCCTTTGCCACGCTGATACAGCTGCGGTTCCTGTTCGGGCGAGCGGCGAGCGACGAGCCCCGGCCAGGTGCGCCCATCGACCGCCAGTGCGTCGAAGAAGCTGGCGGCGCGCAACGCGGTCGGCGTGTGCGCGCTGTCGCCGTCGGGCCCTGCTTCGAGCAGGAGCACCTGACGGGCCGGGTCCTCGCTCAGACGGGCCGCCAGCACGGCACCCGCCGAGCCCGCTCCGACGACGATGTGGTCGTAGCGCACCGTCAGACCGTCCCCGCGGCCATGATCGGGCGTCGGTGCGCGGGCCCCGGGCGTTCGACGAACCGCATCGCGATGCTGCCGCCGACGGCGAGGATGAGCACGTAGGACGCGGCGAGCGAACCGAGATCGCTCTCGATCCCGGCCGCCACACCGAGCCCGGCGATGACGATGGAGAACTCGCCTCGAGGCACCAACGACACGGCTGCCCTTCGCCGGCCGCGGGTACCGATACCGGCCCGCTTCGCCGCCCACCACCCCACCGCGAGTTTCGTGCCCGCCGTGACAACGGCCAGCCCGGCGGCCGGTGCCAGGGTCGGCGGCAATGTCCCAGGATCGATCTGCAGCCCGAAGAACACGAAGAACAACCCCCCGAACACGTCCCTGATGGGGGCCAGCAGCTCGCGCCCTTCCTCAGCAACCCGGCCGGACAACGTGACGCCGATGAGGAATGCACCCACGGCCGCCGAGACCTGCACCTGCTCCGCCAGACCGGCGACGAGCAACGTGAGCCCGAGCACCGTGAGCAGCAGCATCTCTTTCGAGCGGGTGGCGACGACCCGGCTCACGTGTGTACCAAAACGGGAGGAAACGACGAGCGCGAGCGCCACGACGGCCAGGGCCACGGCGACGGAGATCGTCCCTGCCAGCGCGCTGCCACCGACGAGCAGCACGCCGACGATCGGCAGGAACGCCGCCATCGCCAGGTCCTCCATCACGAGAATCGAGAGCACGATCGGCGTCTCCCGGTTGCCGATCCGATTGAGGTCGCCGAGCAGCTTGGCGATGATCCCCGACGACGACACGTACGTGACACCGCCCAAAAGGACGGCCGCCAGCGGGTCCCAGCCGAGCACGAGCCCGAGGACGAGGCCGGGCGCGAAGTTGGCCACGAGGTCGACGAACCCCGCCCTCCAGTGAGTGCGTAGCCCTCGGTGAAGTTCCTCTGTCGAGTACTCCAGCCCGAGCAGCAACAGCAACAAGACGACGCCGACGTCGGCCCCGACGCGGATGAAATCCTCGCTGGCGTCGAGTGACGCCATGCCGCCCTCGCCGACGAGCAGCCCGGCGAGCAGGTACAGCGGGATCGACGGCAGCCCGATGCGACCGGCGAGCCGCCCGAGGACCGCCAGCGCCAGCAGCACCGCGCCGAGTTCGACCAGGACCCTGCCGGATGTCGCGGCGGCCAGCATCGTTCAGGTGGTGAGCCGGCGCAACGCCCGCTGGACGCTCTGGGCGGTCCCGATCAGGAGCACCACGTCGCCCGCCTCCAGGCGCAGCTCCGGTCCCGGCCCGGGGATGGACCGATCGCCCCGAATGACCGCGACCACGGACGCCCCCGTCTCGGTGCGGATCCGGCCGTCACCGATCGACTGGCCGGTGAGTCCGCCCCTGACGGGCATCGTGATCCACTCGATGGAGAGGCCCTCCACCTCGTGGCGGAGATCGCTCAGGCGTTCGGTGACCTTGCTACCGCCGAGAAGTTCCACCATCGTCGCCGCCTCGTGGGGCGTCAATTCGACGGTGTCGCGGCACGAGTCCGGGTCCCTCTGGTCGTACAGCAACAGGTCGCGGCGACCGTCACGACGAGCAACGACACCGATGCGGTCGCCAGCGCCGCTCGTGAACTCGAAGCGGACGCCCACCCCGGGCAGCGGCGTCTCGAAGACCTCCATCGGGTAAGTGTGTCAGACGGGTTCCACGGCTACGTGTTCAGCACGACAAGCGGACGCTGGAGCAGGTGCACCAGAAGCTCAGCTTCCTTCCGGCACAGGTGGCAGGCCTGGCCGACCGGGGTTCTCTCACGGTGGGGGCCAGGGCTGATGTCATCGTGTACGACCTCGAGACACTGCGCCCGGAGCCCGACTTCGACTACGACCAGGCCTTCGACCTGCCCGGCGGTGACTGGCGGCGCGTACAGCGAGCGGTCGGTTACCACTGGACGATTGTGAACGGCGAGATCACGTTTGTGGACGGTGAGTGCACCGGTGCCACGCCCGGTGAGCTGGTGCGCTTGGGTCGTTGAGAGCCCTTGCGCCAGAGATGACGCGCCTCGTCGGCACACTGCCAACATGACGCGTCATCTCTTGTGCGGGCAACGGCGCCAGTGAGATCCAGGGACACCCTCGCCCGCAATGACCACGCCACTTGAATTTGGCCGTCCGAGCAAACCCGGGTTCACGCCGTCTGGGCGGGGAGGCCCTCCAGGTGGGCTGAGTCGTTGTAGCGCTCGAGCTTCCAGCGAGTGGCGGCGACCCGTTCGAACGATGTGATCGAGGTGTTCAGCGTGTGCAACTCGAACCCACCGGCGATGGAGAGCCGCAAGAAGGAGCGGAAGGCGACGTCCACCACGCCGCCATGGCAGGCGACGACGACCGTCTTGCCTCGATGTTCGGCAGCGAGGTCGTGGAGCGCGGTGGCGACGCGGTGGTGGAACGCCGAGATCGTCTCCCCGCCCGTGAAGTTGTCGTGGTACGGGTCGTCCCAGTCGCGGTTGTCACCGAAGCGCTCGACGAATTCGGCGAACGTGAGACCGTCACAGATCGGGCCGGGGTCGTGCTCGCCGACACCCGGATCCTCCATGACCGGCACGTCGCCGAAGGCGGGCGCGAGGATCTCGGCGGTCTGCATCGCTCTGAGGAAGTTGCTGGCCACGAGCACGTCGGCCCGGATCTCGCCACTTCGAGCCAACCGGTCGCGCAGCGCCGCGGCCTGGCGGCGGCCGAGTTCGGTCAACCCCCGGCAGGTGCGGTACCCGGCGATGAATCGCTCGTGCGACGCCACCGACTCGCCGTGGCGCACCAGCACCATGCGGGTGTTGGGTGTCGGGGCATCGGAGTCGGAGGTGTCGGTCACGAGCGGCGACGTTACGGGCCGAGTAGGTCCCTCGCCACGTCCAACCACAACTGGGTCGTGAGCCGCAGCGATTCGACATCGATCCGCTCGTCGTTGCCGTGGAATCGCTTGCCGTACTCGCCGGGGTCGAGATCCGGGCTGAACAGGCCCGCCCCGTACACCACGGCCCGAGTTCGCGGTAGATGCGGGCGTCGGTGAAGCCGACCATCAACTGCGGCACGAGGCGACTCGTGGGGAACGGCCTGGCGACGGCTCGCATGAAGGTAGGAGGCGGCACCGACGGGGAGCGCGTCCAGCACGGCGTCGAGACGGGCGGGGTCGCGCAACAGCGCCTTCGTCTCGTCGTCGACGTTCAGGCTGTCCACCTGCGTCGGCCCAAGGTCGTGGAAGCGGGTGCCGGGCGATAGTCGGCGATTCGGCTGATCACCGCGGCGGCGGTCACGAGCGCGTTATCCGACTTGTAGGGCCTCGATCCGTGGCCCGGCGTGCCCTTGATACGCAGCGTCCGCCACGCCACCCCTTTCTCGCCGACGTTGATGCCGATCGTCGGTTGGTCCTTCGGACCGGAGTGCAGGCCGCCCGCTTCGGTGAGGACATAGTCGGCTTGGATCGCGTCCCGTGCGTGGTCGGCCATCCAGCGGGCGCCGTACGCACTCCCGGACTCCTCGTCGGCGACGGCGAAGTAGATGAGATCACCCCGCGGCCGAAAGCCGCCGTCGGCGAGGTGCCGGAATGCCACCGCCATCGACGCCGTGAGGTTGAGCATGTCGACGGCACCCCTGCCCCACACCTCGCCGTCCACGAGTTCGCCGCCGAACGGGTCGCGGGTCCAGCCAGCCTCGTTGACTGGGACGACGTCCGTGGCATCGAACCGCTCGACATCGAGGCCCGACCCCTCCAAAAACGTCTGGAGCAGGTCGGAGTTGCGGACCTCCTCCCCCGATCCGGGCGTTCCGTCGTTGACGCACCGGTTACGGATGAGCTGCTGCAACAGGTCGACGGTCTGCGAGGTGAGCGGAGCAGCCATGGTCGCGACGCTAGTCAGGTCCTCACGCGTCGAAAGGCGGCTGACTTTTCGTTCAACATCCGCAGTCTGACGCCGCTGGGTCCGTATGGTCGACCCCGTGATTGCGGAGCACCGGCTGACGATTTCGGAGCGCCACCGCGACCCCCGTTCGGACGCCCTGAAGCGCGACGCCGAAGCGCTCGGGCTCACTCTCGGCGATATCCACGTCGCCGATATCGTCCACGTCCGGGGCGACCTCACCGACGCGCAGTGCGACGCCATCACCCGACTCCTTGTCGACGATCTGCTCCAGGTCGGCACGTGGGACATTCCGCAGGTCACAGCGGGCGCGATCATCGTCGAGACGGCACTTCACCCCGGCGTCACCGACACCGCAGCGACCGAAGTCATCCGCGCCAGCGCGCTGTTGGAGGTTCCGCTCGATGCCGCCGCCACAGGGCGCCGCTACGAATTGACGGGCACCGTCGGCGACCTGGAGCCGCTGGTCCGGCGCCTCCTGGCCAACGCGGTGATCGAGCGGTGGGCGATCGGCCACGAGATCACCGTGCCCTTCCCGGCCGTCGACGCCCACATCGCCCCGCCCGAACGGATCGCGATACGCGGCGCGGACGAACCCGACCTCGAGCGCATCAACGCCGATCGCGGACTCGCCCTCGACCCCGCCGAACTCCTCGCCATCCAGGCCCACTTCGAGCAGGTTGGCCGGGATCCGACCGACGTCGAACTCGAAACGCTGGCCCAAACGTGGAGCGAGCACTGCGCTCACAAGACGTTCAGAGCGCTGCTTCATCACCCCGATGGCACCACCCTCACCCCACTCCTCGCTCAACTTCGCGACGCCACCGACGAGATCGATGCGCCGTTCGTCGTCTCGGCGTTCGTCGGCAATGCCGGCATCGTCTCGTTCACACCCGAGCGCACGTATGCCCTCAAGATGGAGACCCACAACCACCCGTCGGCCGTCGAGCCATTCGGAGGGGCCAACACCGGCGTCGGTGGGGTCATCCGTGACGTGTTGGGCGCCGCCCACCACCCCATTGCCGTCACCGACGTTCTGTGCTTCGGCCCGCCGGACCTCGACCCCCGACGGCTTCAGGACGGCGTCCTGCACCCCCGCCGCATCCGGGACGGCGTCATCGCCGGGGTAGCCGACTACGGCAACAAGATGGGCCTCCCCACCATCGCCGGCGCCGTCCTCTACGACGACGCGTACACCGCCAACCCTCTCGTGTTCTGCGGGTGCATCGGTGTCGCGGCGGCGGCCGACCCCCTACCGGGCCCCCAGCCGGGCGACCACGTCGTGGTGATCGGCGGTCGCACGGGTCGAGATGGCATCCGGGGTGCCACGTTCTCGTCGATGACGATGGACGCCACGACGGGCGAGGTGGCGGGGGCCAGCGTCCAAATCGGCGATCCGATCGTGGAGAAGCGGGTGATGGACGTGTTGGCGGGCGCCCACGGGCTGTACAGCGCCATCACGGACTGCGGGGCGGGCGGGCTGTCGTCGGCCGTCGGCGAAATGGCCGAGGTGATCGGCGCCACCATCGACCTCGACCTCGTGCCGCTCAAGTACGCCGGGCTGGCGGCGTGGGAGATCTGGCTGAGCGAGGCCCAGGAGCGCATGGTCCTTGCGGTGCCGGATGCGTCGCTGGCATTGCTGCAGGCCCGCTGCGACCGGTACGGTGCTGAACTCAGCGTGCTCGGGTCGTTCAGCGGGACGGGTCGGCTCGTCGTCGGTCACCAGGACAAGACTGTGCTCGACCTCAGCACGTCGTTCCTGCACGACGGACGGCCGCGCCGAGAGATGCCGTTCGAGCCAGCGCAGCCGGACCGCGCGCCCGTCGACGCCACTGCTGTTGCGGCGATCATGGCGATCGACCCCACCGCCACGCTGCTCGGGCTCCTCGCCGACCGCAATGTCGGCAGCCAGGCTGACGTCCTCCATCGCTACGACCACGAGATCCGCGGGGCCACGATCGGCCGCCCACTCGTCGGACCCGCACTCGTCGGCCCCGGTGACGGGGTCGCACTCGTCGATCCCGGCGACGAAGACGGGATCGCCATCGGGATCGGTGTCAATCCGTGGTTCGGCATTGACGACCCCGAGCGCATGGCGTGGGCAGTGGTGGACGAGGCCATCCGCAACGTCGTGGCCGTCGGCGCCGACCCGAGCAGGATCGCGCTCATGGACAACTTCTCCTGGGGCGACCCACGCCGGCCCTCCACGCTTGGTGCGCTCGTCGCCGCCGTGCGGGGCTGCTGCGATGCCGCTCTCGCGTACGGCGCTCCGTTCGTCAGCGGCAAGGACTCGCTCAACAACGAGTACCTGGGCGCCGACGGGGCGCGCCATGCCGTCCCGCCAACGCTCGTCATCACGGCCACCGCCCCGATCAGCGCCGAGAACGTGATCTCGTCGGCGCTGAAGGTGCCGGGCAACCTGCTCGTACTCCTCGGCTGTACCGAGTCTGAGCGCGGTCGCGCCCATCCTGGCCCTGTTCCGGCCCCCGATCCCGCTGCTCCGGCGCGCTACCTGGCGCTGCACGCGGCGATCCAACTCGGCATCGTCGCGACGTGTCATGACGTGAGCGACGGTGGCCTCGCGGTGGCCGTTGCCGAGATGTGCATCGGCGGTGGCCTCGGGGCCACCCTCACCGACACCGGTCACCCGCGACGCGCTACCGGGCTGTTCAGCGAGTCGCTCGGCCGGTTCGTCTGCGAGGTCAACCCCTACGATCTCGACGCCTTCAGGGACGCCCTCGGAGCGGGGGGCGTGACGATCATCGGGTACGTGTCGGCCGAGCCGGAGTTGCGGCTTCCCGGCGAACTCCCCATCGAACTCACCACGCTCCACTCCGCGTTCGTCGGGGCAGCTCGATGAAGCGCCCGCTCGCCCTCGTGGTCTCCGGGCCTGGCACGAACCGCGACACGGACGTGGCGTTCGCGCTCGAACTGGCTGGCGCCCGCGCCGAGATCACCCTTGCCGGCGCGCTCACCGCCGATCCCTCCATGCTCGCCTCTGCCCAGCTGTTCGTCATCGCCGGCGGGTTCTCATACGGCGATGCCCTCGGGGCCGGCCGCCTGCTCGCCCTCGAACTGAGCCACGGGCGCACCGGCGAAGCACTGGCAGCGTTCGTGGCGGCTGGGAAGCCGGTGCTCGGAATCTGCAACGGCTTCCAGGTGCTCACACGAGCGGGCCTGTTGCCAGGCGCGTTGGACCACAACGCGTCCGGCACATTCACCTGCCGCTGGGTACGGATGGCCCCCGTCTCGGCGCGGTGTGTATGGACGACCGACCTCGCCACCGGTATGGACATCACCTGCCCGGTCGCCCACGGCGAGGGCCGCTACGTCCCGGCCGACCTCGACGCGTTGCGGGCCGGCGACCAGATCGCCCTCACCTACTCCGAGGGCACGAACCCCAACGGCGCCACCGAGGACATCGCTGGCATCTGCGACCCGTCCGGCGTCGTTCTCGGCCTCATGCCGCACCCCGAGAACGCCGTGTTGGCCCGCCAAATCCCGACTGGTCGGCGGTCCGCCAGCCACGAGCGCCCAGCCGCGCTCAACCTTCTCATCAATGGCGTCACGTACGCAAAGGAGCACTGAATGGATCCGTTCACATCCGTCCACATCCCACTGCCCGACGAGCGCGTCGGCAAGGTACGAACGTCGTATGCGCTGCCCGGCGAGCGCCGTCTGTTCGTCACCACCGACCGCCTCTCGGCCTTCGACCGGGTCATCAGCGGCGTGCCCTACAAGGGCCAGGTCCTCAACCAGCTGGCGGCCTGGTGGTTCGAGGAGACACGCGACATCGTCGACAACCATCTGCTGTCCGTCCCCGACCCCAATGTGACCATCGGGATCTCCGCCCGCCCGCTGCTGGTGGAGGTGATCGTGCGGGGCTACATCACCGGTGTGACGTCGACGTCGTTGTGGCGCCAGTACCACGAGGGCGCCCGGCTTATCTACGGCTACTCGTTCCCCGATGGACTTCAGAAGAACACCGCCCTCCCGACGCCCATCATCACCCCGACGACGAAGGCGGAGGCCGGCGCCCACGACGAGCCGCTCAGCTGCGCCGACGTGGTGGACAAGGGCCTCGTCGAACCGGAATTGTGGGACCGGGTGCAGACCGCCGCCCTGGCCCTGTTCAACCGCGGCCAGGAAGTGGCCGCGGTTGCGGGTCTGATCCTGGCCGACACGAAGTACGAGTTCGGGCTGGCCCCCGACGGGCGGCTGCTCCTCATCGACGAGGTGCACACGCCGGACTCCTCCCGGCTCTGGGAGGCCTCGACCTACTCCGATCGGTTGGCCGGCGGAGAGGACCCCGAGAGCCTCGACAAGGAACCGATCCGCCAGGCCCTCCAGGCCGCCGGCTACAAGGGCGAGGGTGAGCCGCCAGCGCTCGACGACGCCGTGTGGACGGAGACGACCCGCCGCTACCAACTTGCCTACACCCGCATCACCGGCAGGGCGTTCGAGCCGGGCGCCTATCCCGTCGGCCCCCGCCTGACCGAGGCCCTCGAGCGAGGTGACTTCCGATGAGCGGCGGAGTCGACCACACCGACGCCCGGCCACTGCTCGTCATCCTGATGGGCTCCCCGGGCGATCGCGAGCACGGCCGAGCGATCGCCACCGCTGCCGAGCGCTTCGGGCTCGACGTCGAGACCCGCATCGGCTCGGCCCACCGCACGCCCGAGCACGTCCTGGCGCTCGTGCGGGCCTACGAGGCGGACCCGCGCCCGAAGGTGTGGGTCACGGTGGCCGGCCGGTCCAACGCCCTGTCCGGCTTCACCGACCCTCAGGTGTCGGCCCCGGTCATCGCCTGCCCACCGCCCGGGGACGAGGTCGACATCTGGTCAAGCCTTCGGATGCCTCCTGGCGTCGCCCCTGCGGTCGTGCTCGAACCGGTCAACGCCGCGTTGTTCGCCGCGAAGATCCTGGCGCCTCACTCGGCGACCGTCGCCGCGGCCGTCGCCGCCGAGCAACAACGCAACCGTGAACGCGTGATCAGCGCAGATTCGGAACTCCGTCATGGCTGAGGTCCCAGTACGGATCAGCGACAAGCCGAAGGACGAGTGCGGGGTCGTCGGCATCTCCACCCTGCACGGCGACCACGTCGCCCAACAGGCGTTCTTCGCGCTGTACGCGCTGCAGCACCGGGGACAGGAGGCCGCCGGCATTGCGGTGAGCGACGGCTCGCGGGCCAGGGTGCACAAGGCCGAAGGTCTCGTCTCGCGGGTGTTCACCCCGACCACGCTCGCCCCGCTGTCCGGCTATCACGCCATCGGTCACACCCGTTACTCCACCACTGGCTCGTCGAGCGAACGAAACATCCAACCGTTCATGGTCGAGACGATGCACGGCCCGCTCGCACTCGCTCACAACGGCAACCTCGTGAACGCCGCCGACCTGCGTGACGAACTGCTCCAGAAGGGCTTCGGCCTTACGGCGAGCAGCGACACCGAGGTGATGACCCTCATGCTCGCCGCCGCCGGAGGACGCTCATGGGAGGACCGACTCGAGCGGACCATGCCGGCCTGGAAGGGCGCGTTCTCCGTCGTGATCCTCGCCGCCGACCGGGTCATCGCCGCTCGCGATCCCTGGGGTTTCCGGCCGATGTCGCTCGGCCGTCTGCCAGAGGGCGGCTGGGCGGTGGCGTCAGAAACGTGCGCGCTGCTCACCCTGGGCTGCGTCGATGTCAGCGAGCTCGGGGCCGGCGAGATGGTCACGCTGCGCGGCACTGAGATCGCCCGCCAGCAAGTAGTCGCACCCGCCGCTCGGCAGGCCCACTGCACGTTCGAGTTCGTCTACTTCTCCCGCCCGGATTCCATCTGGGATGGCCACAGCGTGCACGCGGTGCGCCAGCGCCTCGGCACCGAACTGGCCCTCGAGTGCCCGGCGGATGCCGACGTCGTCATCGCCGTACCGGACTCATCCACCCCGGCCGCCATCGGCTACTCGGCAACATCGGGCATCCCGTTCAACGACGGGCTGATCAAGAACCGCTACATCGGTCGCACGTTCATCGAACCATCGCAGGCGATGCGCGACCGCGGCGTCGCCCTCAAGTTCAATGCCCTGCGATCCAACCTCGAGGGAAGGCGCGTCGTGATGATCGACGACTCACTGGTGAGGGGAACCACCGCCGGACCACTCGTCAAACTCGTCCGCGATGCGGGCGCCACCGAAGTCCATCTACGCATCACGTGCCCGCCCATCACCCACGCCTGCCACTTCGGGGTGGACATGGGACACAACGGTGATCTCATGGCGGCGCGTCTCACGGTGGACGAGATGAGAGCGCACATCGGCGCTGACTCGTTGGCCTTCCTGTCGCTGAACGGCATGATGCGCGCCGTCGGCCGCGCTGAGGGCTACTGCAACGCTTGCTTCACTGGCACCTACCCCATCAGGGTCGACGAGCCACAGGGCAAACTGTCCTTCGAAGGCGCACTGGCGTGAGAGTCCACGTCGTCGGGACCGGCGGCCGGGAATCGGCGTTGCGCTGGGCCTGTCGCACCAGTGGACATACGGTGCTCGCCGAGGACGCCGACCCGTTGGTGGACCGACCCGACCTCGTCATCATCGGGCCCGAGGCGCCGCTGGCCGACGGGTTGGCCGACCGTCTCAGCGAGGCGGGGCTGGCGGTGTTCGGCCCGAGCGCGGCCTGTGCCCGTTTGGAGTCATCGAAGGCGTGGGCACGGGAGTTCACTGCCGGGCTCGGCTTGGCCAGCCCGCGGTGGGCGGCGTTCACCTCAAGCGAGGCGGCGGAGGCGAAGGCCTGGGCGACGTCACTTGGCGCACCGGTCGTCGTGAAACTGTCGGGCCTTGCGGCGGGCAAGGGCGTGATCATCCCATCGGCCGTCGACCCGGTCGTTGCGGTGGCCGAGACCGAGGCGGCCATCGACCTGCTGGTCACGCAGGGCGAGATCGTCATTGAGGAGCGGCTCACCGGGCCCGAGTGTTCGCTGCTGGCCTTCTGTGACGGCACCGTGGCGAGGCCGATGCCCATCGCTCAGGACCACAAACGGATCGGTGAGGGCGACACCGGGCTGAACACCGGCGGCATGGGTGCCTACGCCCCGGCACCGGTCGGGTACTCGGCTGAATCGCTCTGCGCCGAGTTCGTGCAACCCGTGGTCGATGCCCTGCGGGCGGCCGGGACGCCGTACGTCGGTGTGCTGTTCGCCGGGCTCATGCTCACTCCGGCCGGGCCTCGGCTGCTGGAGTTCAACTGCCGCTTCGGCGACCCCGAGACGCAGGCCATCATCCCGTTGCTGGATGGCGACCTCGCGGCGATCGCGCTGGCCTGCGTGGAGGGGCGCCTAGCCGAAGCCGACGTCCGGTGGTCCGCCCGCGCGGTTTGTGCCGTAGTGGC